>VAWP01000009.1:29699-38486 GCA_005888295.1 Actinomycetota bacterium | reverse complement strand
GCCCCGGCTGAGCCACGCGGCGGGCGGGTAGTCATGTCGTTCCACATCAGGTCGATAGCGGGCGCGGGACTCCGGCGCCGACCGCAGACTTTCGACCAGATGTGGAACGCGGCAAACTCGCAGGCGCCGGAGGGCTAGCCCGGCACGGCGTCCCACCCGCGCACGAGCGACGAGCGGGTAGTCGTGTCGTTCCACATCAGGTCGATAGCGGGCGCGGGACTCCGGCGCTGACCGCCGACTTTCGACCTGATGTGGAACGCAGCAAACTCGCAGGCGCCGGAGGGCTAGCCCGGCACGGCGTCCCACCCGCGCACGAGCGACGAGTGGGCCAGCTCCTCCCAGAACGCCTCGCTGTTCGCCATACCGGTGCCGGCGACCGAGTCGGCGCCGATCGAGTTGTCGCCCTGGCACAGGTGCGGGCCGGGATCGGTGAGCGTGGGGACATCCGAGGCTGCGGTGGGGTTGCGCGACCGGAAGTCCAGCGCCGTGGCCAGGTTGCGGGCGCTCGCGTCCCGGGGCTGGAGAGGACGAAGACCGAAGCGCCACTCGATCATCTTGAGGATGGACGTGTGGTCGAAGACGCTCGAGCTCACCGAACGCCGGGGTGCCCACGGCGAGATGACGTACCCGGGGACGCGAAAGCCCGCCTGGCCGAGCTCCAGCGACGGAGCCGTGCGCCGGTCGGGTAGCCGGGGCGGCGCCACGTGCTCGAAGAAGCCGCCCCACTCGTCGTAGGTGACGGCGAGGACGGTGCGGTCCCACGTGGGGCTGGCCATCAGCGCCTTCACGACCTGGGCGAGAAAGGCCTGACCGCGGCGGATGTCGGCGTGCGGGTGGTCGTCGTTCGAGCCTCCCTGGTCCTCGCCCACGAAGTACGGGTCGACGTAGCTGAACGCAGGCAGGGTCCCGGTGGCGGCCTGGGCGAAGAAGGCGTCGACCCGGCGGGCGACCGGGAGGTACTTCTGGCCCCAGAGAGCGAGAAAGGGCAGGTCGCTGAAGTAGTAGTTGGCGGGCACCCCGGCGGAGGCGAGCCGGTCCCAGATGGTGGGCAGGGTCGACTCGGTCGTGGTGTTTTCGAGGCGGTCGGTAGTGGCGGCGTGGGTGTAGAACCGGTTCGGGTAGGTCGGGCCGAGGATCGAGCAGAACCAGCGGTCGCACACGGTGAAGTGGTCGACCAGGAACTTGTTCATCGGGACGTCGGCGGGCAGGTAGTAGCCGAGGGCATAGTCGTCCTGGTTCCCCCGTCGGAAGCCGTCGCACCGACCGTGGTCCAGCTGTGTCTGGCCACCCTGCACGGAATGGTCGGGATCGCTGAACCCGCATCCCGACCAGTCCTGGAGGTGGTGGGTGTCGTGCCACAGGCCGCTGTTGTCACGGTAGGAGAGCCCGCCCTGCCGTCCGTCGGCGCCTGGCGCCCAGCCGAGGAAGTGGTCGAACGACCGGTTCTCCATGACCAGCACGACGATGTGGTCGATGCCGCTGCGGTTCGGCGATGGCAGGCCGGACGTGGTCGCGGCCAGGGCCCGCGGCAGCCGGGCCATGCCGGCAGCGGCGACGGCGCCAGCAGCGCCGGCGCCCCTCAGGAACTCACGCCTCGAGATGGTCACGACCGGCCCGCCGCCCTCAGCGCCGGAAGAGATCGGTCATCGGACGCACCTTCGACGACCCCGCGTTGTTCAGGTGCTCGCTGACTCCGAAGGCGTCCTCGGTCGTTCGTAGCAGCGAGTTGTGGTCGTAGAAGGTGTCGGTGGCGTGACCCGCTCGGGCCACGGGCGAGAGCATCAGCAATCCAACACGCCCGCCCCCGTTCGTGCCGTTGCTGCCCACGCCGGTGGCGCAGCAGCCGCTGATGTCCGAGTTGCTCGCCTCGTCGAACGTGATGAACAAGGCGCCGTTGTTGCGGTACGCAGGCGATCCGACGATCAGCGGGATGTTGGCTCTCAGCCAGCTGTCCGCTGCCGGCAACCCCCCGGGCTTCCCGTCGGCGCAGGGCGAGTCGTGGCCGTCGTCACAGGTGTTCGGAGTGATGAACACGTAGTCGGGCACCGCTCCCGTCGGCAGGGCCCGAGCCAGCTCGGAATAGGGCCGGACGTGTGCGTCGCACCGAGCGGTGTTCTCGACGATCGGAGGGTAGTAGACGAAGGGGTCGTGGCGGGTGGCGTAGCCGGTCTGGTAAGGATCGCTCGGCTGGGAGGCGGAGGGGTGCTGGCACGGCGTCGCCATCGACTCCATGTAGGCCCCCCAGCTGACGTGGTCGGCGGTCAGCTGATCGGCGATGCTCCGGCCCCCGTCGGGCCGCATCTTCTCCGAGCCCTCGCACAGCGCCCAGTTGGGGCAGTCGGCCTGGAATTGCGGCTCGGGGGGCTGACCGCTGGTCATGGCGATGTAGTTGTCGGCGCTGGCGTGGCTCACGCCGTAGTAGTGGGTGGCGAGGGCACCGCGGGGCACCAGGCTGTTCAGGTACTTGGCCGGGCTCGTCGGTCCCCAGGTGCTGGTGTAGTCCTCGTTCTCGAGCACGACCACGAAGACGTGGCTGAGCCTCGGGACGCCCTCGAGCGTCTTCGTGGCGGCCTGGGCGGACCCCACCGTGCCCATGGCGACGCCCACCGCGCCGGACGCCAGCAGGGCCGCCGACAGGGCGAGGCGTCGCCACGCCCAGCGGCCCCATGCCCAGCGACCCGCGGGCGCACTGCCCCCGCCACGGCTCCGTCACGGAGGGTTCACCCCCTCGCTCGGACCCGCTCACCAGGCGGACACGCCTCCGAACCGGGGCCGTGGGTCGGTGGCGCCGGCGAGGTGGCCGCCGTCGACGGTGATCAGGTGGGCGTGGCCGAAGGCGTCGTTGAACGGGCCGTCACGGATCACGCGGTGACCCCGTCGCCGGAGGCCGTCGTCCCACGCTGGGGGAGCGTGGCCCTCCACCCTCACGTCCACCCGGCCGCCCCGCGCCCAGGTCTCGAAGCCGATCGACGACGCGGCAGCGTCGGCGCTGGGGGCCAGGGCCCAACGGCCGGCGGCGACGGCGACGCCCGGCGACTGACCGGCGACGAGCGACCGGGCCAGCACCTGGAGGAGGATCTGGGGTTGGCTGTCGCCCCCCATCGTCCCGGTGACGGCGCGCAACTTGCCCCCGAGTGCCGTGACCACCGTCGGCGAGAGGGTATGGGGCGGTCGGCGGCCGGCTTCGTACTCGGCCGGGTGTCCGGGCTCGAGGGAGAAGCCGATCCCGCGGTTGTGCAGAAAGATGCGAACGCCGGGGACGATCAGCAGGGATCCGAACCCGGCGGCGTTGGATTGCAGCAGCGAGACGCCTCGGCGTTCGTCGTCGACGGCGCAGAGCGCGATCGTCGCTCCGGCGGCCGCCGGGTGGTCGATCGGGCCCGCGTGGTCCAGGTCGATCGCAGCCCGACGGGGGGCCAGCCGTCGTGCCGAGAGGAGCGCGGCGCCGTCGGCCCCCTCGTAGAGGACGGCGGGACGGTCGAACGCCGCCTGCCGGGTGGCCTCCACGAGCAGGTGGGGCCACACGGGGTCGTCGGGATCTTCCGGTAGGGGAAGGCTGTCGACCATCCAGGCGGCGGCGAGCGTGAGGTAGCCCTGGGAGCTCGGCGGCACCGTCCAGAGGCGATGACCCCAGGCCGCCAGCTCGAGAGCAGGGACCCAGTCGGCATGTGATCGGGCCAGATCGGCCTCGGCGTACTCGCCCCGGCCGAGCGCGAGCAACCCGGCGCCGAACTCTCCTTCGTAGAAGGCCCGCCGCCCCTCGCTCGCTATGGCGGCCAGCGTCCGGGCCACCCCAGGTCGCTGGACGATGGTGCCCGATCGGAGACGGCCGTGGCTGGTGTAGTCGCTCGCCTCGGGAAGGTTGGCCACCGTCGGCGCCATGGCGGCCAGGGTCGGCGAGGCGGGAAAGCCCCCCTCGGCGTACGACCGGGCGGGCTCGAGCACGGTGGCGAGGTCCAGGCGGCCGAACCGTTCGTGCAGCGCAAGCCAGCCGTCGACGCAGCCCGGCACGGGAACGGCGCGGATGTCGCCGAACGGCGGCATCCGCTGGTGACCCTCGGCCCGCAGGCGTGACGGGTCGGCTCCCGATCCCGCCCGCCCCGAGGCGTTGAGCGCCAGCGGCGGGCCGTCTCCGGGGTGGACCACGGCGAGGAGGTCGCCACCCATCCCACACAGGTGCTGTGAGGTCACGGCGAGCACGGCGCTGGCCGCAACGGCGGCGTCCGCCGCACTTCCCCCCGCGCGGAGCATGGCGCCGCCCGCCCCGGCGGCCAAGTGGTCGATGGCACAGACCATGCCCCGTCCCGCCCGCAGCGTGGCGACGGGTGCGACCTCCGGCACGGGCGGAGCATAGGACGTCCGTTTTGGCCTAGCCTCGTCGCCGGCGCGTCCGTGCTCGCCCGTTGAGCCCGGGCTGGACAGAGCCCGTGGCTGCGTGATGCAGACTGGGTCGATGACCGGGGCTCGTTCCCCCTCTGCCAGTACCGCCGTCTGGTCCGTGGCCGGTCGCTTCGTCGTAGGACCCTGCGTCGGACGGGGTGGCATGGCCGATGTCTACGAGGGTCACGACATCCGCCTCGGTCGCTCGGTGGCCGTCAAGCTGCTGAGGGCCGAGTACGCAGGCGACGAGGTGCTCCGTCGCCGGCTCTCCTCCGAGGCCCGAGCGGCGGCCCGGCTCTTGCATCCCAACGTGGCCACGGTGTACGACGTCGGCGAGCACGACGGCCTTCCCTACATCGTCATGGAGCTGGTCCGAGGCGGGACCCTGGCAGAGCGGCTCCAGCACCCCCCGATGGGTCAGGGTGAGTCGGTCAGGCTGATCGCCCAGGTCCTCGCTGCGCTCGACGCCGCCCACCGTGCCGGCATCCTGCATCGCGACATCAAACCGGGGAACATCCTCCTGACCGAGGACGGCACGGCCAAGGTCACCGACTTCGGGATCGCCAAGGCGCTGGGGCCGACCGCGGACGAGCTCGAACACACCGTCACCAGCGAGGTGATGGGCACACCTCGATACCTGGCGCCTGAACGCGCCGCAGGAGGTAAGGCGAGCGTCGCCTCGGATCTGTGGGCGGTGGGCGTCCTCAGCTACGAAGCGCTCACCGGACGACCGCCGTTCGAGGCCGACACCGTGCTCGGTCTCGCCGTGGCCGCCGAGGAGGGCCACATCGTGTCCCCGGAGACCTACCGTCCTGACCTTCCCCCCGAGCTCGGCGCCATTGTCACCAGAGCGCTGGCTCCGAACCCCGTCGACCGCTACGCGTCCGCCTCCGAGATGGCGGTGGCCCTCCTCGGGGCCACCGGTGATGCTGCGGAGACGATCGCCATGGACCTGCCCACGGCGCCCTTCCCGGAGCTCGCGCCCCTCGCCAAGCTGCGGTTCCGGCCGTCATCTCGGGCCCTCTGGCTGGGAGGAGGCATGGCGCTCTCGCTGGTCATCCTCGCAGTGGCTGCCCTGGTCCTGCTCAGGGGCGACCACCACGCCGCCGCCGCACCGCCCGGGTCGACGACCGCCCCGGCGCCGTCGGTGCCCCTCACGACGGCTCCGCCTGCTCCGACCACCTCCGCCCCGACCACCGAGGCTCCCACGACAACCGCTCCAGCACCGGCCGCGCTCAGCTGCGCCGTGCTGCGCGCCGAGCGCCAGGCACTGGCGCAACGGCAGGCGCAGATCGACAAGAGGGAGCAGTCCCCGGCTCGTCGCGCCGCTGCGAACCGGGCATTCGATAGCCAGCAGCATGCCATCGCGCAGGTGATGCACCAGTTCTGCGGCTGAGAATTCTCAGAGCTGTCGCTCAGCTGGGACGCCGGCAGTCAACAGGTACGGCCGTCACCATGGACCTATGGGGTCAGCAGCTCGAGTGGTCGTGTCCTTCCCGGCGTCACCGTCGGCGCTGGGTGCGCTGGAGGCGGCTCTGGGTCCGGGCTTCGACGTGATCGACATTCGAACTGCTCCGGGTCGAAAGCGATCTCGTGGTGTGCCGCCCCTGCAGTCCGGGAGCGATCAGGATGGTGAAGCGCACCTTCCCCGGCGCGGAGGTCGTGGTCGTGGGCCCTGTCGACAGCTCCGGCTGGGTAGCTCGTATGCGCACTGCCGGCGTCGACGTGCACGTGGCGGATGCATCGGTGGCACAGCTGGCGTCCGTGATCCGATGCCGCTTACGACCGGGCGTCGCCGAGGCCACACTCGTATGCCATCGCCGTCCGGCGGCCTGACCAGCGCCTGATCAACGAAGGCCGAGTAGCCTGCCGGCGCGGTGATCCGCCGCCCGCGTGCCACGACGGCTGGGCGCCGGCTCGCTCAGTCCCAGTCCCACTCGCCGAGCTCGAGGGCCCGCCGCAAGAGGGACGCCACCTGCTTCGTCAGGTGATCGGGCTCGGTCTGCAACCGGCTCTGCACCACCCGGCGGGCCCGCTCCATGACGCGTCGGTCTCGATCGGCCCTGGCCGCCAACGCCCCGGCGGCGTCGTTGAACGCCGCGATCGGCGCTTGGGCGACTTCGTACGCCTCGACCAGGAACTTCTCGACGGCAGCGTCCAGATCATCGTGCCTGGGCGCCTTGCCAGATTCCATGCTGTCCCACCCCGGAATCTCGCGTTCGCTACGACCAGCGACCATCATCCCGAGCCCGGGCTCGGGGGGGTCGGCCAGCGGGCTGGCCCCGGCGGGACCCATCGCCGCAGAACGTCCGATCTTAACCGCCATCCCGCGTCTGAGCAGCACTCCGGCGAGTCAGGACCAGGAGCCGTTCAGGACCGACGGCTCGGAGTCCCGCAGGCGGTAGGCGCGCACCGGACCGAGCCCCTTGAGCCGCTTCGTCGGCAGGGCGGAGAGCTCGAAACGGTCGTCGTCGACCAGGGCGTCGCGAGTGGAGCGGGACACGACCGCACTGCCGGGTCGGGCGATGGCGACGAGGCGACTGGCCAGGTTCACCGGCGATCCGAAGACGTCGCCCTCGCGCGCCAGGACCGGCCCGGTCGCCAGGCCGACGCGGAGCTCTGGCGTCCCCGTGTCGCTCGAGGCGACATGCAACAGGGCGACAGCAACCTCCGCCCCGCGGACGGGATCGGGTGTGCTCTCGTGGTCGCCTTCCAGAAGGAGCCGACGATCCCCAATCGACGTCGTACGCCTCAGCGCCTCCCTCACGGCAGAGTCAAGTCGACATAGGTCCGTTCCAGCCTCCGGCTCCGTCGACCCAGGACACCTGCGTCGCACCACCATTTGCCACGACGAAGACGTCGGTCTGGTTGGGGATGCCGAACTGGTTGGAGACGCCCAGTCCCGCCCCCGCCGGCGCCGTGCCGCCCGGCGTGATGCCCAGCGGTCCATGCCAATTGCCGGCACCGGTCACCCAGGAGACATCCGTGGCGCCATTGTTGGCTACCACGAACACGTCGGTTTGGTTGGGGACGCCGAACTGTGGCGCCACGGTCAGGCCGGCCCCCGCTGGTGCCGTACTGGTCGGGGTGATGCCGAGCGGTCCGTTCCAGTTGCCGGCTCCAGCCACCCAGGACACCACCGTCGCACCGCTGTTGGCCACCACGAACACGTCGGTCTGGTTGCCGATCCCGAACTGATTCGACGCCCCGAGGGCGGCTCCCGGCAGCGCAAGCCCCGTCGGGGTGATACCGAGCGGTCCGTTCCAGTTGCCGGCTCCGGCGACCCAGAGGACCTGGATGGCGCTGTTGTTGCCCACCACGAACACGTCGGTCTGGTTGGGTACACCGAACTGTGGAGACGCCGCGAGGTGAGCGCCAGCAGGAGCGAGGCCCGGCCCGCTGATCGCCAGCGGCCCCTTCCACGGGCCCGCTCCGTCGACCCAACGCACCTCGACGGCGCCGTTGCTGGCGACAGTGAACACGTCGGTCTGGTTGGGTACCCCGAACTGCGCGGACGTCACGATGGGCGCCCCGATCGGCGAGGGCGGCGGGGCAATGCTGACCTCGCTGAGCTGCGTGGCCCAGTTGGTGCCTGGACCGATGCTGCTGTCACCGCCTCCGAACTCCGTTGCCACCCACACGGCGGCCGGGTTGGAGGGATCGATCGCTGCTCCGGAGTAGTCACCCCACCGCCTTGGAGAAGTCTCGAAGGGCAAACCGTTGTAGCGGGCACCGCTCTGGAGCCCGTCGACCCTGGCCGCGGTCGGGCTGCCTCCACTGAGAGACAAAACGAGTCCGCTCGGATAGACACTGGAGGTGTCCGAGAAGCTGAAGGGGACGTAGAGGTTCTGGCTCTGGTCCAGGGCCACACCGGGGTAGTACAGGTTGGCGCCGGTGGCACCCTCGTCGAAGTCCTGGGTCACTGAAGGGGTTCCTGACGTCGGCGCCGCCAGCTCGATGAGGCGGAGGCAGGTCTGCTCGCTGAAATTGCCCGATGCTGTGCAGCCGTCGTTGGCGCCCACCCAGAGCACGCCGTTCTGCCAGACCGCCTCCAGGGTCCGATCGTCATTGGTGGCGATGGGCGGACCGAAGTTCGGCTGTCCGGCATCGGGGGGCACCGTCGTCGAAGTGATCGGCAGCGACGTGGTCGTCCTGGACACGCTCGTCGTGGCCGACGGCACCCCGGTGATGGCCATCACGTCGAGGGAAGGCGAGTCGTTGGCCACGACGTACTGGGTCGTTGTCGAACTGGTTGACCGGACCGGCGAGGGCCGGGAGTAGTGGTCGAAGAGCGGGGCGGCGCCGAGGGTCGCTATATGGGGCTTTCCTCCGGCGTCGGCCTCCCCCTTGTTCACCACGTAGGTGGTGCTGCCGAGGAAAGGCTCGGTGGGAGGTGGACCGATGTCG
>VAWP01000009.1:16717-29601 GCA_005888295.1 Actinomycetota bacterium | reverse complement strand
GCTGTCGAAGGTGGTCTGATCGAAGCCGAGGATGGTCATGTAGAAGCGGTGGTGCGAGGTTACGGAGTCGAAGACGGCTTGGGTGTCGGTCAGGTTGTGACTGGACGGCAGCACGGAGGCGTAGAAGGAGTACAGGTCGGTGCGAGTCCGCAGGGTCCCCGTCGTGCCGTA
Source organism: Actinomycetota bacterium (assembly GCA_005888295.1). Lineage (GTDB taxonomy): Bacteria > Actinomycetota > Acidimicrobiia > Acidimicrobiales > AC-9 > AC-9. Next base: position 29,430 of record VAWP01000009.1, on the reverse strand, counting down.
GATGGACAGGGTGTCGTTGAGCGGCTCCACCACGTCGCCGTTCCCGGTCGCCAGCGTGGTGTCCGGTGGCGTCACCTCCTGCTGGTCGGAGGGGAACGCGGCGAGCTGGGTGGCGAGGTCGTCGCCGTGGAAGTTGTTCGAGACGCCTGCCGCGGGAGTCGCCGTGGCGCCAGTCCCAGTGTTGCCCGCTGGAGCGTTGCTCTGTGCTGGGGGAATGGTATGCACCGCTGGTCCTTGGCGGCCGCCGACCGTCCGCTTGCCGGCCTGCGCCTTGCCCTGGTCGAAGGCGGCGCGATTCCGAGGAAAGAACGGCAGTATCGCTGCTCCATGATGGGGAGCGGCAGGAGGAGGATGGACCATGCTGACGACCCTGCCCGGTCCAATGGTCCGAACCGAGGCCCGAGCCGTGCTGGGCACGGCTCTCGCCGGCGCCGCCGACAGGCCGAGCACGTTGGCGTAGATCATCGACCCGACGACTACGAGTTTGACAAGGGAGTGTCCGTCACGCTCCATTGGCGTTTCCCTCCATGAGACGGCTCCCTTGGACGCCCGTCGAGCTATCGACCCCAATGGCATGGGTCCTGGCCGCGACCGACTCTTCCCAGCTGGAGAGGTGGCTCTTCTCTCGGAGGTTAAAAGTCTCGCGGTCTACTTGCAACAGCCGCGGTGATGACGGATCGCGTGGCGCGGCCGCACTCAGCCGTGTAGGCCGAGGAATCGGCGTGCGAGTCGCAGAAGCTCGGCTCGTAGCTTGTCATCGTCGAGGTCGACCACGAAGGGGTGCATGACCGCGCCACTGATCGCAGCGAGGAGTATCGCCGTCCGGACCCCTGCCTCGGGTCCGGCGTCGTCATCGATGAGGACTCGGCGGAGACGATGCATGACCTCATGGAACGTCTCGTGCTCGGCGAAGAAGTCGGCGATGACGGGATCGCTCAGGATCGTGCTGACGGTGCGGCGGCGGTCGACGGCGAGGTCGACGATGCCTGTGACCAGCATGTCGGGCGCGCGCTTGCGCGAGGGCTCCGTCTCGGCGGCGTCGATGATCGCCTGCAGCCTTGCCAGCTCGTCCTCGGCGGCGGCCAGGACGATCTCGTCCTTGGTCTTGTACTGGTGATACACGGCGGCCTTGGTGACGCCGATCTCGTCAGCGATCATCTGCAGCGACGTCCCTCCCACACCGTGGCGAGCGAACAGGTCGAGGGCTGCCCTGATGATGCGGGCCTTCGCAGCCGTGGGCTCGATCGAGCCGGCGTCGGGTGCGTCAGCCACCTCCGAGGGGCTCATGACCCCAAGGGTAGCGCCAGCCCGTCGGTCTCCTAGCCGATCGGCTACGACCCGGCAGCCCGTCGATGAGTTCCCGCGGCTCGGCTCGTCTATGGGAATATCCGCCCGGACCGACGATCAAGGAGATGAACGAGTGACTGTTCGTCCATACCTCGCCTTCGCCGGCAACTGCCGCGAGGCATTCACCCGCTACCAGGACATCTTCGGTGGCGAGCTCGTCCTGCTCCCCATGGCCGACATGCCCGCCGACGCGGGGTCTCCACCTCCGGGGGCCAAGCCCGACGCGATCATGCACGCCGCCCTGACCTTCGGTGACGAGGTGCTCATGGGCGCCGACGACATGTCAGGCGGCTTCGACGGCCAGGTCCGAGGTATGTGCGTCAACTACGAGGCGGCCGAGCCCGCCGAAGCCGGGCGCGTCTTTGATGCCCTGTCCCAGGGCGGGGAGGTCCAGATGCCCCTGGGGCAGACCTTCTTCTCGCCCGCCTTCGGCATGTGCACCGACCGCTTCGGCACCCCGTGGATGGTCATGGCGCAGATGCGCTAGCAGCGCCATCGCGTCGCTGTCGTCAGAGGTGACTATTCGCAGGAATGAGTCCGAGTTGTTGAGCGACGGTCGCGGCCCCGGCACGGCGCTCCACGCCCAGCTTGGCGAGGATGCTCGATACGTGCACGCCAGCGGTCTTCGGGCTGATGAAGAGAATCCCAGCGATCTGCTTGTTCGTGAGGCCGGCAGCCACCAGCCGGAGGACTTCAACCTCGCGCGCGGAGAGACCGAGGTCCTCAGAGTCGATGGGATGCCGGTCGCGAGAAGGCCCTACGTCTCGCAGGAAGGTCTCAACTTCGCTGACGATGGCATCCTGGTCGCCCGCCCACATCAGGTGGTCGACCCCGGGCAGCTCCACGTACCTGGCGCCCCTGATCCCTTTTGCCAGCTCTCGACCTTGGCGAACGGGGACGACCAGATCACCCGTCCTGTGGAGGACGAGCGTAGGGGTGTGGATGTCCGGGAGGACGGCTTCCCAGTCGATCTGATAGCCGAGCCTCATCAACGATCGAGCTGACCCAGGGCTCACGCCAGATCGCGTGAGCCGGAGGTAGGCAGCCTTCACGTCCTCGTCGTCCGTGAGGCTCGGGGCCCAGAATGCAACCCCCACTCCCTCGGTTCCCCACTCCCGCTCGACGCGGTCGAGAGCCGACTCCTGCCCATCGGCCAGCCTCGACAGCAAACCCGTATCGGGCTCGAGCTTGGCAAAGGTGCCATACAGGATGAGCGCCAGGCAGCGGTCGGGGTGGGTAGCAGCGAACAGACCGGACATGGCGCCGCCACCGAGCGTGCCGAACAGCGCAGCCCGCTCCGACCCGACCGCGTCCAATACGACGAGGACGTCGTCCATTCGCTGCCCGAGGCTCGGAAGGGTATCGGGGTCCAGGCGGTCCGACAGGCCGGTTCCCTTCTTGTCGAACAAGATCAGCCTGGAGATGGAGGCAAGGCGCTCCAGGAAACGCGCAAGCGGCGGAATGTCCCATGCGAGCTCGAGATGCGTGACCCACCCAGGCGAGAGGATGAGGTCGACAGGGCCAGTGCCCAGCACCTGGTAGGCAACGTTGAACCCATTGCTCTTCGCATATCTGATCCTCTGCTGCATTGGGTCAGCAACCACCTGCCAAATAGAACATACCGGACAGCACCGAGAGGCGCCCGCTGCCGGACGTTACCTGGTATCTGCGGGCGCTTGCGCTTACTACGTCATTTGCCCTAGCTGAAATTGCGGCATGTTCCCAATTGGCACCAGCGACGGTTGAAGGGACACTCGACTGTGACGGATCAGAGTGATCCCAACAACACACCGGAGGCACAGCACATGCCGCTCATCAATGTGAAACTCATCGAGGGAGTCTTCTCCGACAATCAGAAGCAGGACATCATCACCCGGCTCACCGACGCCATGGTCTCGGTCGAGGGCGAGAACATGCGCGGCGTCACCTGGTGCGTGCTCGAAGAGGTCAGAAGCGGAGACTGGGGAATCGCCGGAGATCCGCTGACCACGGAGGCCGTGCGCGCGCTCGCCGCCGGCCAACCGGTTGGTTAGCGAGAACGGTGGCAGCGAAACCGGGGTTCGGCGTCCTGCTGGACATGGGCCATAGTCCTCGAGGGCTTGCAAACAGCGGTGAGCGGGGCACCGCGGTTTGCAACGCTCGGTTGACCCGTATGGCCGCCCGGCGGCCCGCCACGGTCGCCGAGCTCGTTCCCGTGATGATGCCTGACGCCGGGCGGTTCCTGGTTCGTCCACTCGTTGCGGCCGACCGCGAAGAACTGACCGCCGCCTTCGCTCGACAGTCGCAGGAGTCCATTCAGCGTCGCTTCTTCACCGCAGCACGCCCAGGCAGCAAGATGGTCGACCATCTCGTAGATGTCGACTACGTCGATCACTTCGCATGGGGGGTCCTGAGCGAAGACGGCGAGCGTGTGGCGGCGGAGGGTCGATACATTCGGCGAGGCGACAGTCCCACGGTGGCCGATATCGCCTTCGATGTGCTCGACGAGTACCAAGGGCGAGGTCGGGCCAGGAGAGGCCGGCCACTCCTATCCAGGGATGAGGTTGTGGACCTGCTCGACCATCGGCTGGCCCGCGTCCAGGCCAACCTGCTGGAGGATAGGCATCAGCGTCTCTCCGAACTTGTCGAAGGCCTGCTGGGACTCCCAGACGTCGAAGACCTGGAGCTTGTCGCCGGAGCCGAAGCAGGCGTGGTACAGGCGGCCGGCCGGCTTGCCCGCACCGGCTGCGTCGAGGCGCTTGATGACGTCGTCGTACTGCTTGGCGCTCATCGAGGCCGGGTTGAAGTAGATGCCAAGGGCCATCGGTACCTCCCGATTGTCCGCTGGGTCGCGTCAGCCCAGATGCTAACTATTCGTGGCGAGCCTGGGCGGCGGATGAGTTGGACCGGCCGAGGTAGTCATGCGGGCAGGAACCTGCGTCTGCGGCCCGTCGGGAACGCGGTTGGCCTGCTCAGGACCCTGGTGGAGGTGGTACAGACCAGTCCCGAGGTACACGCCGCCTCCTGACGATGTCGTCGAGCTGGCAGCCGACTGGGGCTCAAGCTCTTCGCCGGTGTCTTCTGGCACGACTGGCGATACCTCCTCGGCGCCTCACGGCGCCACCAGCGGGAGGTAGTGCGGCGGGCCGAGACGGTTTGCAGCCGGGCGCCGACTGGTCTTCATGGCAGTCGGGCACGCCGTTCTTCTGGCGCCGCGTGCCGGTGTCGATGCCTTCTTCGCATTACCGCGAGCCGCTGATGAGCCCCGCTTGTGCCCCTCTGACCGCTTCTTCGTCCGGCCAGAGGACATCCTCTTCCTATCGTGACCGGCGGAGTCGCTGGGCCGGTCGACCCGGTCAGGGCGTTCCATGGTAGGAGCCAACCCTCGGGATCTGATAATCTGATCCGGTGCCTGAAATTACCGCTACCGATGCTGCGAGAAACTTCGCCGATCTCCTCGACGCCGTCGAGCACGATGGAGAGCGATACGTCGTGGTGAGACGGGGTCGCGCCGTGGCCGAGATCCACCCACTGAGCGCGGGCCGAGGAGCCGACGTGAAAGCAATGCTGCGGCGGCACCGCCCGGACGCGAAATGGAGCAGGGAGCTTGCCTCCGTGCGTGGTCTGCTCGAGGTCGAGGATCGCAGCTGACTCGGCTTCTCTTCGACACCACATTCCTCATCGACGCCGAGCGAGCCGGCGCCGAGCTCGACGAACTGATCGGAGACGACGATGACGTGGCGATCTCCGCCATCACGGTCGCCGAGCTGGAAGTCGGTGTGGAGATGGCGTCGGGCCGCTCCAGACGAGACCGGGAGGGGTTCGTGACGGACGTCGTCGCGACCGTCCCCGTCCTCTCCTATGACGTCGACGTCGCACGGGCTCACGCCTCCCTGCTGGTCGCAGTCCGACGTCAGGGCCGGGCCCGAGGCGCTCACGATTTGATCATCGCCGCCACGGCACGGGCGACCTCCCGAACCGTTCTGACGGCAGACGAGACGGCCTTCGATGCCCTTCCGAACGTGGCCGTCAGGCTCCACCGCTAGGCGACGGCGGTGGACGTCTTCCTTCCTGCTGGCCTTTGCCGGATCGCCCTGCGCAAGCTAGGGCACACGTAGGTCGTCGTCGGGTCGGCTCACCCGGCACCAGCCACGGCGGGGACCCGTCGTCCTAGCGGACGAGGACCCCGGTCGGATCGACCCGCCGGTCCCATTTCACGCTCCGAACCCATCGCCTCAATGCTCGTCGGCTAGCCTCGTCGAATCGCCCGGACGTCCCGCTCGATCGGGCTGAACCCGCGCCTCGATGTTAATCTTGCTCCACAGGGGAGGAACCATGGCCGGGTATGCGGGAAGGTCGTTGGAGAGGCCAGTGATGCCCAGCGGTCTGCTTCGCGCCGGGCTCGATGCCGATCCTGACGGGCTGGCATTGATTTCTACGCAGACCCGCTGGACCTGGAGCACCCTCGACGACCTCAGCGATCGCCTGGCTGTCAGTCTCCTCGGTTTGGGGCTGCAGCCCGGCGATCGTATCGCCTCGCTCATGCCGAACCGTCCTGCGCTCATCGTTCACTACCTCGCCTGCTTCAAAGCAGGGCTAGTGGTAACGCCCCTCAACTACCGCTACATGGCACCAGAGATCGATCACGCCCTCGCGGTCAGCCAGGCGCGTGCCCTGCTCGCCCACGTCGAGCGGGAGGGGGATCTCACCGCAAGCCAGCTCGTCCGGCAGCTGCCTCTGGGCACAATCAGCTACGGCGGCAAGCCCGGAGCGGGTACGGCCTTCGACGAGCTGATCGAGGGAGAGCCGCCATTTTCGCCGCCGCCTCCTTCTCCAGAGGCGCCCGCGGTGATCTTCTTCACCTCGGGGAGTACTGGACGCCCCAAGGGGGTCACACACACCCAGGAGACGCTGGGCTGGATGTTTGCGACCGGGGCGGCGGGCCTCGAGTTGGGCCCCGAGGATAGGCTTCTCGCTGGGTCGTCTCTGTCGCACCTTGGCGCCTTCTACCTGTCCTTCGCGGCGCTGAGCGTCGGCGCCGGCGTGATCGTGGCCCGGACGTTCGATGCAGACGAGTTGCTCCCGCTGCTGCGCGAGGACCGCCCAACGGTGTTGTCGATGCTCCCTTCGGCACTGTTCGCGCTCACCCGAGACCACGGCGCTCGGCACGACGATTTCGCCTCGCTGCGACTCTGCCGCGCCGCGGGTGACACCGTCTCCGCCGAACTCGAGCGCGAGTTCACTGCGCTCAGCGGATTTGCGATCGACGAGGCCTACGGCCTCACTGAGACGGGACTCGTGACCGTGAGCCCACCTTCGGGTGAGATCAGGCCTGGGTCGGTAGGGCAGGTCGTTCCTGCCGTTTCCCTGACAATCCATGGCGATGAGGGCGAGGAGCTGCCTTGCGGTAGCGAAGGTCGCCTCTGGATCAAGGCGCCTGCCGCCACTGTCGGCTATTGGGACAACCCTGGGGCGACCGGGGCGGCGTTTCGCAACGGGTGGTTCGACTCAGGCGATCTGATGCGAGTCGACGACGAGGGCTTCTTCTCCTTCTGCGGGCGCAAGAAGCAGATCATCGTCCACGACGGCTCGAACATCTCGCCCCAGGAGGTCGAAGGCGCCCTGGTCGAGCACCCTAGCGTCGCCAGCGCCGCAGTGATCGGGATCCACGACACGCTCCACGGCGAGAACGTACGCGCCTACATCGCCCTCAAAGAGGGGGCGGGGCGTCCGCCTAGCCAGGAACTGATCCAGTTCGCGCGCGCGAGGGTCGGGTACAAGGCGCCAGAGGAGATAGTCGTCCTTGAGGACATGCCGATTACAGCCACCGGGAAGTTGGACCGGACGTACCTGAAGCGAATGGCCGAGGCGAACGTCGCACGCGGGGCTGATCAATGACCTCTCGGGCAGGCACCCAATCCACTTAGACCCTCCCCGCGCGAACAACGTTCTATGAAATTGGTCGTTTTTCGGAAGCTAGCTCCAATTCTGAACGTTGAGGGGGGCGCCAACGTCGCAGTGGAGTCTTAGTCCTCTCTTCGTAGGATTGCCACCGTCCGGGTATTACGGCACCCTAAAGGGTTGGAGCTGGCCCGGCCCCGAGTGCCCAAAGGAAGCAAGGAATGGTACCTGAGCATCCAAAAGCGGAAGGGCCAAGTCCCAAAAAATTGTCAGTACAGGAGGCGCACCGAGAGCTCTGGGACTATCGACTTCACCAAGATGATCTCTTTGCAAACAGACTTTCCTTCTATATCCTTGCGCAGTCCTTTCTAGTCGTATCCGAGGTCACTGCCGTCACGTCGAACGGTTCAACGGATATGAAGCGGTCACTCGGCTACCTAATAGCTTGCGTAGGACTGGCGTTGACCGGATTCTTTGCGTTCATCTTCATACACCAGGTCAGACTGCTGCAGCTACTATTGCAGAAATTGAGAGACGGTACGCGCGATCGAAACGAGGATCTCGAGTATGTGTGGAGTGAGTATTTTCGAGAACAACGCGAAGGCCTCGGGAGTCGGTTGGTCTTCAGAAGGCCTCCCAGTCAACTTATGGCGTACGGAATCTCTCTACTCTTCGCCTTCATGTGGATCGCCCTGCTCGTACTTGTTCGGTGACGTCCCCACGCGCATGGAGATAGAAAACCCAGCTCAGAGCACCTGTGCGGGCGGGGAGACTCGAACTCCCATCCCTTTCGGGACCGGGACCTAAACCCGGCGCGTCTACCAGTTCCGCCACGCCCGCTGGCGTGCTTCGTTCGCGACCAACGGTACCGGCGGTCGGGGCCCGGGCGCCGACTGAGCGGCTCCCGGCGGTAGCCTTTTGGTCATGGGCACTACGGATCCACTGCAGGCCGGGCCGGCGATCACCCCGATGGGTCAGTTCGGCACCGGCGACCGCGCCGGCGACATCTACCAGCGACTGCTGAAGGAGCGCATCGTCTTCCTTGGCAGCCAGGTCGACCAGGGGTCGGCCAACCTCATCTGCGCCCAGCTCCTGCTCCTCGAGGCCGAGGACCGAGACCGGGACATCGCCCTGTACATCAACTCGCCAGGCGGGTCGGTGACCGACGGGCTGGCCATCTACGACACCATGCAGTACGTGCGGTGCGACGTGGCTACCATCTGCGTCGGGCTGGCGGCCTCGATGGGACAGTTCCTGCTGTGCTCCGGTGCTCCTGGCAAGCGCTACGCCCTGCCTCACTCCCGCATCCTGATGCACCAACCGTCAGGACAGATGCAGGGGCAAGCGGCCGACATCGCCATCCAGGCCGAGCAGATCGTCTATCTCAAGCGCATGATGGCCGAGCGCATCGCCTTCCACACTGGTCAGCCGGTCGAGCGGATCGAGACCGATTCCGACCGCGACCGCTGGTTCACCGCCGAGGAGGCGCGGGACTACGGCTTCATCGACCAGGTGATCGAGCGCTCGGTGGCGACCACGATCACCACCTGAGAACGATCCCTCCCGGGCCGTCATGTCCACTGTCGTCCGAAGCCCCTATGGACTGTCGTCAGCTCTCGTGATGGGCACCGGCGACCGTTCGGCCGCCGGGCATCACCCGGCCGACACCAACGTCTCGATGGCTCCGGCGAACCTCGCCCGGACCCGGGCCGGCTCGAGCTCGGTCAGACGGGCCTGCCCCGCCGAGACGAGCGTCTGCCGGAGCGCTTGGTCCGTGACGATCCGGTGCAGGGCCGTCGCCACATAGGAGGGCGACTTGGTCGGAATCACCAGGCCTCCACCGCCGATCGTCTCGGGCACGGCAGCGGCACCGTAGGCCACGACGGGGACGCGGTAGTGCATCGCCTCGAGCAGAGGGATGCCGAATCCTTCGTGGTCGGAGCAGCAGGCGAAGACATCTGCCGTCACGTAGTAGGCGACCAGTTCCCTGGGCGTGACGGAGCCTGCGAAGTCGACTGCGTCCTCGAGTCCCAGATCTGCGACGAAGCGGCCCAAGGCCTCGCGGTAGGCAGGCGAGGAAGTCCCTCCGACCAGACGCAGACGAGCGCGCTGGTCGTAGGTACGACGGTAGGCGGCGAGCGCCTTCACCAGATCGTGCTGGCCCTTGCTCGGGGAGATGCGACCCACGAAGAGCAGGTCGGCGCCGCCTCGCTCTCGATCGGCGCGCAGATGATCGAGAGCGGCGGGGTCAGCCTCGTGTTCGAGGGATTGGATGTCGAGCAGGGGTGGCACGACGGCTGTCGACCGGTAGCCGGCATCCATCAGCTCGAGCTCGCTGAATCGCGACATCGCGATCGCAGCCTTGATCCCAGGCGCCAGCTGGAGGAGCTGGTACCGGCCGACGGTCACGGCGTGGACTGCCCCGGGATCCCAACCCTCGAGGAGGTGGGCGGGGGTCAGGTTGTGATAGTTGAGCAGCTTGGGCTCTTGTCGTTCGGCGAGGAAGTCGGCCATGAGATTGCCGATCGAGCACTGGTACAGCAGCCAGGTCCGTGACGTCTCGTCGCCGCGACCGGGATAGCTCCGGAAGGGATGGACCCTGTCCGCCAGCTCGGCGCTGGACTCGGCCACGAAGATCTCTGACCTGAAGCCCATCTCCTGCAGCACGGTCTGGACCTGCAAGGTGTGGGCGCCGACCGCGTCGCGGACAGCGAGCACAGGCACGAATTGGTGGATGGCGACCGGTCTCAACGTTGCCGAACGCCGACGACGACGAACGAGGTCGGGGTGAAGAGCAGGTCGCCGAGCCGGGCCAGGTTCGACCGCAAGGCCTCCCACGGCGGACCCTCCCCGGCGACAGGCTGCAGGCCGTCCTCTCGGCTCTGGTGGTGCACCTCGATGGATGAGATCCCCTGCTGCTCGAGGAGGGTGCTCCAGGTCTCGGCGTGGAGAGGACGGCCCGGAGACAGGTCGATCGCCACCGGTGAGGCGACGCGGGTCCACGCGTCGGGATTGGTCCCGACGATCGCGATGGTGCCGCCGATGCGGAGGGCCCTGGCCGAGGCGGTGACGAGCTCTCGTTGGTCGCCCAGGGCCAGGTGATCGACGAACCCACTGAGGACCAGACCACCGAGAGAGCTCTCAGGCTGCACCTTCAGATGCTCGAGCCCGCCTTCCAGGCGCACGTCGAACCCGCTGCTGGCGGCGGCGTCGAGGAAGGTGGCACGTGGATCGACACCGTAGGCGTCGACGTGTGCAGCGGTGAGCGCACGGAGAAGCGTGCCGTCACCGCACTCCGCGTGCAGAACGCGGCCTCGGAGCCCTGCGAGCCGTTGACCGACGAGCTCAGCCCATACTTTGGTGTCCGCCATGGACTCGACCCGCATGGAGCCGGCCTGTGCGGCGTCACCCGAGCGGGCCTGCCGCTCGAGGTCGGACACCCGGTCATCCAGCAGGTGCAGGGTCCTGATCGTCGCCGACGTGAACTGTGTGACCTGCTGGGTGAGGTAGCCGAGATACCACGAGAGGAGCCGGTGCAGGGCCCGTTTGGTCATCTCGCCGCCCGGGAAGTTGGACCCGAGCGGCGGCTCGGCGTCGATGTACGCCGTGTGATCGGCGAGCTTGAGCGCCTCGGAGAAGTAGCCGCCCTCGGTGCTCGTCGGAGAGAGGCGCTCGAACTTCTGATGGAGGAGCTGCTCGAAGCTCGGTGTCAGATCACCCGATGCGCGGCGTCGTCGGACCTCTTCGTCGATCTCGGCGAGCACACGGACCCGAAACGCGTCGAAGTCCTCAGCTCCGTCTCCCGTGGATTCCGCTGTCGTGCGCGCATCCTGCGCACTGTCGTTGGCAGCGGTCACCGGGTCGCGTGCTCCTCGAGCGACGACGTGGCGTCGACGTCGTTCACTCCACCACCTCGAAGCTCGGGGTCATGTGGACCACGCCAGCGATCTCGGCCGAGCTTTCCACCCGGAACGCGGTGGTCCGGTCGAGCCGATGGTACTCGCGGCCGGTCTTGGGGTGCACCGCAACGGTCACGAAGTACTGGGCCTCGGTGAGCGGGATGTCTCGGAAGGTGAACCGGACCCGACGCCGGCCGTGAATGGGCTCCAACGGGATATCGAGATCCTTGGTGTTCGTGGCGTAGACGAGCATGTCGAGCTGGTTGTGGATGGCCACACCGCACACCCAGTCCTCGGTCGGCTCGGCAGCGACGCAGTCGATCTCGATGGTCAGATCGTCCCCCGGCGCGAACACGTCTTTGGGGTGGTGCGAGCCGTCGGCCAGGACGACCTTGACCACCTCGACCCTGCGGGTGCCCTGTTCCTCGGTCAGCTGTGTCCCGACGGTGAAGCGGTCCCTGAACTCCCGCAACGCCTGTACCGGTGTGCCGTCGACGACCACCCGGCCCTCGTCGAGAAACAAGACCTGGTCGCAGAGCTGGCGGATCGTATCGAGGGCGTGCGTCACGAGGACGATCGTTCGCCCCTCACCCTGGAACTGCTTGATCCGCTCCATGCACTTGCGCTGGAAGGGCTCGTCGCCCACCGCCAGCACCTCGTCGATGAGGAGGATCTCCGGGTCGACGTGGATGGCGACGGCGAACGCGAGCCGCACGTACATCCCGCTCGAGTAGAACTTCACCTGGGTATCGATGAACTCCTCGATCCCGGAGAACTCCACGATCTGGTCGAAATACTGCTCGGTCTGGCGCCGCGACAAGCCCAGAATGGACGCATTGAGGTACACGTTCTCCCGACCGGTGAGATCGGTGTGCATTCCCGCACCGAGCTCGAGCAGCGCAGCGAGCCTGCCTCGTCGCTCCACGTAGCCGGTCTGGGGCGAAAGGATGCCTCCGATGATCTTGAGCAGCGTGCTCTTGCCCGAGCCGTTGCGCCCGATGATGCCGAGGGTCTTGCCCGCGCCCACGTCGAAGGACACGTCGCGCAGGGCCCAGAACTGTTCCGCGTGCTCGCGACCACGCCGGAAGTTGACCACACGCTCCTTGAGCGACTTGTCGCTGCGGATGGTGAAGCTCTTGGAGACATCCGCCACCCTGATGATCGGCACGGTCACGTCGCTCACAGCTCCTGGGCGAAGTTCCCCCGAGAGCGGGCGAAGACCCGCTGTCCGACCCAGAGGAAGACGAGGCAGCAGCCGAGCAGGATGGCCAGCCGAAGGTACAGATCACCTGAGTAGTAGAAGATCGTCCCCTTCCCTGCCGGCCACAGCACCCGCTGGAACGCCAGCACGATGTTGGCCAGTGGGTTGGCCATATACAACTGGAACAGGAACGTGAGGTGATGGCTGACGACCAGCTTGTCGTGGACCTTGGTCCAGTCGTAGATGATCGGCGTCATCCAGAACCACAGCAGGAGGCCGACCTCCACCAGGTACTGGACATCGCGTAGGTAGACGTTGACCGCGGACAGCACGAGGCCGAGGGCGGTGCCGAAGACGAGCAGCACGAGGAGGGCCAGCAGCACCAG
>VAWP01000009.1:0-16646 GCA_005888295.1 Actinomycetota bacterium | reverse complement strand
GGTAGGTAGATCTTCTTGATCAACCCCGCGTTGTTGACGATCGTGCCGGTCGAGCCGGACAAGATCTCGGTGAACAACGTCCACGCCAGCAGACCCGTGAACATGTACACCCCGAACTCGGGGATGTTCCTGCTCGCCCCCAGGAAGAAGCCGATGGCCAGGGAGTAGACCAAGAGCTGGGTGAGCGGCCGCAGGAGCGTCCAGAAGAAGCCAAGGACGGAGTCCTTGTACTTGATCTTCAGCTCCTTGCGAACCAGCTGGCCGAGCAGCTCCCGGTACTGGACGATCTCCCGCACAGCCCGGCCGAAGCCGAGGAACAGGGGTTCGGGCGTGTGAACCCGCTGCATGGGAGCGGTAGCCAGATCGAAGGAGGTATGCCCCGAGGGCGGTAACGACTTGGTGGTCACCTGAGGTTCAAGCAGTCCGGTTCGGCGCGGGCAGACAGGTCATGACCAACCCTGGCCTGACCAGGACTCAATAATAGCCGGAAGAATTGCACGACTGAGGTACGCAGACGGTCTCGGCCACGGCCCACAGCAGTCCGGACCTCCCAGGACACCAGCCCGGCACCGGACACCCCGGCGGTGGCGCGCGACCACCGTTGATGCTGCGTGAGCGACGCCCGGTGGACCCGGCGTTGCTCTTGTCGCGACACCAGCGGGAGGGTGCCGTCGGGAACTTGCAATCTTGTAATCTGATCCTCGACTGGGGCGCGGGTACCACACTGGTGAGCGCGCGGGCAGCGGCCGAGGACCCCTGACCACGGCCGGTATAGTGCCCGGAATGAGCCGGGGCCTGGAGGCGAGGACGTGCGCATCGTGGCTCGGCGACCTTGGGCGGCGGGCGGTTCGGGCTGCGCCACCGGGCACGAGGGACGCGATCCAGGTCGCCCGCTTTCGGTCGCAACGGATGCGCGACTCGATCCGTCTCCGTCGCTTCCGCTGGCAAGGGCACCCGGAGAGCGCCACGGCAGGGGACGTCCGTGCCTGCTACCGCCTGCTCCTGGGTCGGGAGCCGGACGAGCGTGGCCTCTGTGGCCACATCCACAAGATCGCCAGCCGCCCGACGCCTGTCGACGAGCTCGTGACCAACTTCGTCAGCTCACCGGAGTTTCGTCAGCGGCTCCAGCGGACGTTCGCGTTCACCACTGGCACACCGGAGCCGGTCGACCTCCATGCTGGCTTTCGGCTCTACGTGAGGCCGGATGATGCCGAGGTCGGAGAAGCCCTGCGGAACGGGCGGGCCTACGAAGAGCACGTAACGAGGCGGCTCACCGACTTGTTGTCTCCGGGATCGGTCTTCGTCGATATCGGGGCGTCCTTGGGCTTCTATACGGTGTTGGCCGGGCGACTGGTCGGGCCGTCGGGTCGGGTCATCTCGTGCGAGCCCGGGCCTCAGAACCATTCGGTCCTCCTGTTGAACATCGTGACCAATCACCTGGACAACGTCGACCTCTTCCCACTGGCGGTGAGCGACGGCCCGAGCGTCCTCTTCTACAGTCGGTCGGGAGGGAACGGCGTGATCGAGCGGTTCGACGGCGATCCCCGCACGCTGGGCGTCGGCGACCTGGTTGAGGCCAAGGCGCTGGACCGTCTGATCGATCCGGACTTGCAGGTCGATGTGATGAAGGTGGACGTCGAAGGCGCCGAAGGGCAGGTGCTCCGAGGAGCGGAGAAGACGATTCGTCGTTGCTCGCCGACGATATTCTTCGAATTCTCGCCTCCAGCCCTGGAAGTCCGGTCGGGTATGACGGGCATCGAGCTGCTCAGGTTGCTTGCCTCCTTCGGCTATTCCTTCGAGATCCTCATGCCTGACGGGGCCAGCGTCCCGGTCTCGTCGCCCGAGGATGTCATGCGCGTCTTCAACGAGAACACCCACGATCACTTGGACGTCATGGCACGCGCCCAGGGTGCCGAGCCCCGGAGCCCGACCTCTGACGCCCACGAACCGGCCAACAGACGCGGGTCCCGATAGGCGCCAGGTGCGCGTCGGTCGACCGGGCGAGCCGGCCCCTGGGGCCATCTTGCCTCCGTGAGCCCGTCAGATAACATCGCCTCGATGGAAGACGAGCCTGCTCGGCCGACGGACGAGCACAGCGTCCAGGCCGACAGCGTGAACCTCGACGACGTCCTCTCGCGCATCCGAGACCGAGTCGACGGCCGCCGCCGAGCCGGTGTCTACCCTCCGGGATTCGAGACCGATCTGGACGCGCACTTCCAGCGCGTGGCCGGAAAGAGGATCGCATCCGATAGCGCCCTCGTCGCTGCTCGGTTCAACCGTCTGGCTGCGATGCCGGCCTTCAGCCCCGCCCGGATCCCGCTGAAGTCGAAGATCTCGTGCATCGCCAGACCCAGGGAGTGCTCGAGCAGATGCAGGAGTTCGCCACGGACGTGCGCGAGCTCCTCGAAGCGATGGTGGATCGCACGTCGGATGAAGGGAAGCACGGCCACTCGGATCTGTCCGACAGGATCGACATGGTGATCGACCGGCTCGCTCTGTACGACCGGACGCCGCTCGGCTCGCGGCAGAGCGCGGCCGAGCTCGAGCGCAGGATGGAGGAGCTGGAGGCGGCGGAGACGAGGCGGCAGTTCCGTCCGTGGTTCTCCCAGCAGCGCTTCGAGGAGACCTTTCGCGGCTCTCGGGACGAGCTGCTCGAGCGGTACCGGGATCTCGCGGGCTACCTCGTCGGCCATGGGCCGGTGATCGACGTCGGGTGCGGGCGGGGGGAGTTTCTGGCGCTGCTCGGTGAGCTGGGGGTGGAGGCGAGCGGAGTCGAGCTCGACGGTGACCTGGTGCGACAGGCGCAGGCTCAGGGGCTCGTCGTCGAGCAGGGGGACGGGCTGGCCCGGATCGCCCGCACCGAGGACGCCTCGCTCGGCGGCATCGTCCTGATCCAGGTCATCGAGCACCTGAGCTCTCAGGAGGCGGCCGAGATCGTGCTGTTGGCCAGGGACAAGCTTCGGCCCGGCGGACGAATGATCGTCGAGGCGATCAACCCACTGTCGTTGTATGTCTACGCCCATTCCTTCTACGTGGATCCGACCCGCGACCGTCTCATCCACCCGGCGTATCTCCAGTTCCTCTTCACCGAGGCGGGCTTCTCGGACGTGAGCGTCGTCTGGAGGTCGCCACCCCGCAAGGACGACCTGCTGGATCTGGATGACGAGGACGCCCCGTCTCAGAAGGCGAACGTCGACCGCCTCAATCGACTGCTGTTCTCGCCAACCGACTACGCCATAGTCGCCTCCCGGTGAGCGAGATTCACCAGGTTCTGGTGTCGGCGGGACCGGGCGACGCCATCACCAATGCCGCCCTCCAGGTCCAGGCCAAGTTGCGCGAGCTCGGGCCGTCGGAGATCTTCGCCCGGCACGTGCATCCGGCGATGGTCGGAGAGGTGCGCATGCTGTCGGAGTTTGCTCCGCCACGGAAACAGCAGACGGCGGATCTCATCGTCTACCACGCGTCGATCGGCGAGCCGACGGTCTTCTCCTTCCTGTACGAACGACCCGAGCCCCTGGCCGTCGTGTACCACAACATCACGCCGCCCGGGTACTTCGTGCCCTACGACAGTGATTTCGCCAGCCTGCTCGAGGCGGGTCGTTACGAGGTGGCCAAGCTGGCCGAGCGCGTCGTCGTCGCGGTGGCAGCCTCCGAGTTCAACGCGGCCGACCTCCGCAGCATGGGCTATCGGAACGTGGACGTCGTTCCGTTGCGCGTGGACTCGTCGCGGCTGCGGGCCGTTCCCGACGATCCCGCGACCGTATCGGCGCTGGCCGGTGTCGACGGGCCCGTCGTGCTGTTCGTCGGTCAGGTGTCTCCGCACAAGCGCCACGACTGGTTGCTCGCCGCCTACCACGCACTGGTGACCTACCTCGAGCCCAACGCCCACCTGTTCATGGTCGGACCGGCTCGCTTGGAGCCGTTCCGTAGGGCGGTCGAGCTCTACGCGGCCGAGCTTCGGTTGCGCCGTGCGTGGTTCACCGGATCGATCAGCCTGGAGGCCCTGGTGACCTACTACCGGCGCGCGGACGTCTTCGTCACCGCCAGCGAGCACGAGGGCTTCTGCGTCCCATTGCTCGAGGCCATGACGTTCGACCTGCCGATCGTGGCCCGAGCCCACACCGCTGTCCCGGAGACACTCGGAGGCGCAGGGCTCCTGCTCGACCCTGACGACTCCCCGTTGGTGGCGGCGGAGGCCGTGTCGGCTCTCGTGGGCGACGAGGCTCTTCGTCAGGTTCTCGCTGACCGGGGTCGAGAGCGTCTCGCTGTCCTCGACGAGCAGGCTTCCCGCAAGGACGTGGTCGAGGACCTGGTGGCGGTGATCGAATCCTGAAGATCCTCTTCGTCGTTCAGCGCTACGGCTCCGAGGTAGCCGGCGGAGCCGAGCTGCACTGTCGCCAGTTCGCGACCAGGCTCGCGGCCAGGGGGCATGACGTCGAGGTGCTCACCACCTGCGCCCGGCACTACCTGGACTGGGCCAACACCTACGAGCCCGGCACCGAGACCATCGACGGTGTGGCGGTGCACCGCCTTCCCGTGCGCCGCCCTCGCGACCTCCGGATCTTCGGCGACCTGAGCGGCCGTGTGTTCGGCAACGACCGGTCGGCACCATTCCAGATGCAGCACGAGTGGATGCGCCAGCAGGGTCCGGACGTTCCCGAGCTGGTGCCGTGGCTGCAGGAGCGGGCCTGGACCTACGACGTCGCTGTCTTCTTCACCTACTTGTACAAGGTCACCTTCGACGGCCTGCCCGTCGCTGCCCGGTTGGTTCCGACCGTGCTGCATCCGACAGCGCACGACGAGCCCGCCCTCTACCTCGACCTGTTCGACTTCGTCCTTCGTCAGCCTCATGCCTTTGCGTGCTCGACCGAGGAAGAAGCGGCGCTGATCGGCCGGCGCCGCCGGTCGGTCGCGCCCACCAGCGTTGTGGGTATCGGAGTCGATCTGGATTTCACCGGTGACGAGACGTCCTTCCGGACCGCGTATGGGTTGGGGGATCGCCCCTACCTCCTCGTGGTCGGGCGCGTCGATCCGCACAAGGGTTCGCAGGAGCTGTACGACTTCTTCGTCGCCTATAAGCAGCGCCACGAGGGCGAGCTGGCCCTGGTCGTGCTCGGGGAGCAGGTGACCGACCTGGAACCGCACCCTGACGTGGTGCTGACCGGTTTCGTCGACGACGTCGCCCGGCGCGGTGCGTTGGCCGGGGCGTGGGCCGTGGTCGTGCCCTCGTACTTCGAGAGCTTCTCGATGGTGTTGAGCGAGGCGTGGGCGGCGCGAAAGCCGGTCCTCGTTCAGGGACGAAGCGACGTCCTCACGGGTCAGGCTCGTCGCAGCGGCGGCGGCATTCCCTACACCGGCTTCGCCGAGTTCGAAGCTGCGGTGGAGATCCTGGCCGAGGACGGTGGGTTGGGTCGGTCCCTCGGTCTGGCCGGACGCAGGTACGTCGAAGACCGTTACGACTGGGAGCACGTGCTCGACCGGTACGAGCGACAGCTGATGGTCGTCGGTCGCAGCTGGTACTCATCCACCCGCTGACCGGACCTGCACCGCGTCAGGAGCGAGTGGTCGTGCCGGGCCAGTAGCGGCGCCAGCCCACCCACACGGCGACGTCGGCGAGGGCCAGCATTTCGGCGTCGCCCCGGCTGTCGCCGTAGGCCCACAGCCGCGGAGGCCGTTCCGACCGCTCGGGTGCCGAGGCGTCGAGCCAGGCTCGCAGTCGGTTGGCCTTCTCGTCTCCGCGACAGTTGCGTCCGGCCAGCTTGCCCGTCAGCCGTCCGTCCGCGTCGACCTCGAGCTCGGTCGCCAGCACGGCGTCAACTCCCAGCCTGGCGCCGGCCGTCGCCAGGTAGATGGTCGGCGAGGCCGAGACGATGACCACGCGGTGACCGGCCTGTCGGTGCCACTGCAGGCGGTGGCGCATCGCCGGCCGCAGCCCCCGGGCGACGAGGCGCTCTGCGAACGCCCGCCCCGACTCCGTCAGCTGCCCGGCCTCGGCGCCCGACAGCAGGCGGGTCACCAGCGCCTCCTTGGCCTCGTCGCGGGACGCCGTGCCCAGCAGGACGCGCCCGAACCGAGGGCCCTCGGCGACGACCGCCCGAGCGGTCGCCGCCGCTCCCCGCACGAAGACGAGGAACGGCAGCAGGCTGTCTCGCCGACTGAGGGTTCCGTCGAAGTCGAAGGCGGCCACCGCCGGACCGGCTGCCTCCTCGGGCCGGCTGTCCTCTCCGGCCGCCCTCCCGGGGCGGCTGTCCTCTCCGGCCGCCCTCCCGGGGCGGCTGTTGTCTCGAGCCGCCCTCCCGGGGCGGCGGCCTGCCGGGCCGGCACCGGCGCCAGCCCGCCGGTCCATCAGGCCGGCATCCGGCGGAACAGCGCCCGGGGCAGGTGGCGCAGCACGACCATCACCCATCGCAGGGGCGGTGGCGCCCAGACCACCTCGGCGCCCTTCTCGAGCCCCCGCACGATGACCTGCGCGACCTCGTCGGCGGTCGTGGCCATGGGCGCCGGGCTCATCCCCGCCGTCATCCGGGTGCGGACGAAACCAGGACGGACGATCAGCACCCTGGCGCCCGAGCCCACCAGCGAGCTGGCCAGTCCCTGGGCGAAGGCGTCGAGGCCGGCCTTGGAGGAGCCGTACACGAAGTTGGCCCGCCGCGTCCGCTCGCCGGCCACCGAGGACAGCACGACCAGGACGCCGTGGCCCTGGCGTCGCAGCCGGTTCCCGCAGGCGAGCATCGCCGCCGCGGGGCCGGTGAAGTTGGTGGTGACGATCTCGCCCACGGCGGCGGGGTCCTTCTCGACGGCCTCCTGGTCGCCGAGGACGCCGGCGGCCACGAGGACCAGGTCGATGTCGCCGTGACGGTCGAACACCTCGTCGACCAGACGGCCCTGGCCGGCGACATCCTGGGCGTCGAAGGCAATGGTCTCCACCGTTGTCGCACCCTCGCTGCGCGCCTCGGCCGCGGCCTCGTCGAGGCTGGCCTTGTCGCGTCCGGCCAGCACGACGGTCCGGCAGCGGCGGGCGATCAGGGCCCGGAGGGTCGCCCGGGCGATCTCCGACGTGCCGCCCAGCAGGAGCGCCGACTGGGGCGAGCCGAGGGCGTCGTTCATCGTTCTCCTCTCGTGGTTGCGGTGCTCGTGGCGACGGAGGCCATCTCCGCACGGCGGCCCGAGGGGGCGGTCTCCAGCAACCGCAGCCGGCGGGCCAGGTCGGACGAGAGCACGCCGTCGGGGTCGACCCGACGGCGTACAGCCTGCCACTCGTCCAGACGCGGGTACATGGCGGGCAGCAGCTCCGGCCGCAGCCGCGAGTCCTTGGCCAGGTAGACGCGCCCACCGGCCTCGACGACGAGGTCGTCGAGGCCGTCCAGGAGCGGGCCCAGCTGGGGGGAGCCCACGGGCAGGTCGAGGGCGAGCGTCCACCCGGGCAACGGGAAGGACAGCGGTCCGGGATCAGCGGGGCCGAAGCGCTTGAGCACGGCGAGGAACGAGGCCTGGCCCGCCCCGCTCAGGCGCTCGAGCGCCGCCCGCAGCGTGTCCTCGGCGCCGAACGGCACCGCCATCTGGTATTGGAGGAACCCCCGTGAGCCGTAGAGGCGGTTCCAGGAGCCGACGCCGTCGAGAGGGTGGAAGTACCACGCAAGCGACTCGATGTGGCCCACCTGGTGCTTGGGCGCCTTGCGAAACCACAGCTCGTTGAAGGCGGCGACCGTCAGTCGGTTGAGCAGGCCGTCGGGCACCACGGGAGGAGCCTCGAGGAGGGTGGAGGGGGCGAAGTCCAGGGCCGTCGCCCGGTCGGCGGGGGCCAGCTCGTCGAGGCCGGCGTGGTCGCCTCTCGTGAGGACCGAGCGGCCGAGCGAGCGTCCGCGGGCGAGGCAGTCGATCCATGCCACCGAGTACTGGTACAGGTGGTCGCGGCTCTCCATGCGGGACAGGACGTCGTCGAGGTCGTTGGCCCGCTCGGTGTCCACCCGCATGCGGGTCGTCTCGACCGGCAGCAGACGGATGGTGGCCTCGAGCACGACGCCGGTTAGGCCGAGCCCGCCGGCGGTCGCCCAGAACAGCTCAGGGTCGTCGCCGGGTGTCACCCGTCGCTCACCAGTGGGAGTGGCGAGGGTGAACGAGCTCACGTGGGACGCGAAGCTCCCGTCCCGGTGGTGGTTCTTGCCGTGGATGTCCGCAGCGATGGCGCCGCCGACGGTGACGAAGCGCGTCCCCGGCGTGACCGGGACGAACCACCCGCGGGGCAGGAACACCTTCATCAAGGTGTCGAGGCTGACGCCGGCCTCGACGGTGATCTCACCGCTCGTGAGGTCGGCGTGGCGGATCCGGTCGAGGCCGGTGGCGTCGATCACCAGGCCGCCGGCGCACTGGGCGGCGTCGCCGTAGCTGCGCCCCAGGCCGCGGGGGATGAGACCCCGCGCCGGCATGGAGCTCACGGCGTTCCCGACCTGGCCGGGTTCCGAAGGGCGGGCGACCTCGGCCGCCGTCGGGGCGGTGCGACCCCAGCCCGTCAGCAGCTCGACGGCCGGCGACGGTGGACGGTCAGACGGCATAGACGCCGAGGGCGAAGACGAAGATCCACGCCGCTCCCATCACCTCGAGGGGGCGGTCTCCGAGCACGATCTCCTCGGGTGCGCCCCCCTTCCCAGCGTCGAGCAGCAGGGCGTAGCGGAGGACGGCGATCACGAACGGCGCGATGGACAGCTGGAACCAGATCGCCCCGTGACCCGCGGCGCCGGCCTTCTCGAAGGCCCAGACGCAGTACCCGGCGATTGCCACCGCCGACGCCACCGAGCGAACGTAGCGCAGGAACGACAGCGAGTACTGGCCGAGGGTGGCCCGATGGCCCTCGCGGCTCTCCCCGAGATCGATGTGCTCGGCGTGGCGCTTGCCGGCGACCATGAAGAGCGACCCGAACGAGGCCACGATCAGGAACCAGTTCGACAGCACGACGCCGGCGGCGACGCCACCGGCGATGGCCCGCAGCACGAAACCCGATGCCACGGCGGCCAGGTCGATGATCGCCTCGTCCTTGAGCCAGAAGCTGTACGCGAACTGGATGCCGACGTAGACGGCCATCACCAGGGCCAGCTGTCCCTTCACCAGGAAGGCGAGCAGGATGCCGGCGACGAGCAGGCCGACGCCCACGGCGAGGGCGAGGTTGACGGGCACGACGCCCGACGCCACGGGCCGGTGCCGTTTGGTGGGATGCAGTCGATCGGCCGCGTGGTCGAGCGCGTCGTTCACGAAGTACGTTCCGCTGGCCGTCACGCAGAAGATCCCAAAGGCGGCCAGGGAGCGGAGGAACGGTCCCGCGTGCCCGAGCACGCCCGCCGCGCCCGGCGCCGCGAAGACCAACACGTTCTTCACCCACTGGCGGGGTCGCGCCGTCCGGAGCAGGCCGGCGGGGAGGGAGTCCCGGCGGTGCCGGCCTCGCCCTGCCTGCACGTCCTGGGTCGCCTCGGGAGGCGACCCAGCACCCGAGCGCCCGGTATCGGAGCCGGCCGCCTGAGCGGTCGGGTCCTGGCCTCCCTCCCCGGCTGGGAGTGGGCTCTGCTGTCTCACCAAGGCTCGTCTCCAGTCCGGGCTGGTCGTCGCTGCGCGCTGCGTACGGCGCGGCCCCCGGCAGGGGCCAGCTCGGCTCCCGTCAACTCTAAATGCTGCCACCCGCTGAGGTGAGACAGCCCGGTGATCGGCCCCGAGCGCCCGCTCGAACGACGTCGGGAGACGGGAAGTTCCGGCCCAGCGCCAGGTCACACGGGTGTGAGGAGACAGTGAGGGGCGGGTGGCGGATGAATGAGGGGCAGAATGGTGTTGTCCAGGTTTGGAGGTACGACTGTGCTGAGCGACGAGGAACGTGACGAGCGCCTGTGCGAGCTGGACTCGCTCCTCGACCTGATGCGGCCGGCTGTCCAGGCCGACGGCGGCGACCTGGTGCTGACCAGCGCTGACGCCGAGGCAGGGATCGTCGAGGTGACGCTGCAGGGCTCCTGCAGCTCCTGCGCCATCAGCGCCACGACGCTTCAGGCCGGTGTCGAGCGGATCCTGCGGGACCGCCTGCCCTGGGTCACCGAGGTGCTGGGCGGGGTCGACGAGTCGACGGACTTCGAGGAGAGTATGGCCATGGGCCGGGGCGCCTACGTGCCCCGCATGCCCGATCTGGAGGAGTAGGCGGCACGTCGGCCGTCTCCGCCGTGATCAGGCGGCCGTGCCGGAGCCCTGGCGGAGACCCCTGGTGATGGTGAAGTGCCGGCGCATCCCAGTGATCGTGAGCAGCCGGTAGGTTGCCCGGCTCGGCCGGGCCAGGACGAGTTTCACGCCCGCATCCTGCGAACGGCGCCGGGCGCCGATGAGGACGCCGAGCCCCGTCGAGTCCATGAACTCGACGTCACGCAGATCGATGATGATCGTCTTCCAGCCCTGATCGAGCACCTGCTGGAGGCGGTCGCGCACCAGCCCGGCGCTGTGCACGTCGAGGGCATCGTGCATGGCCACGACGGCCGTTTGCGGATCGTTCCCCGCACGGACGTCTATGACGGAGCTGGTCATCGTGCCCCCCTCGACCTAGTGGAACGCGTGGTGTGACGGTCGCCAGCGACGTACCCAGGGCCGCTCTGCTTGAACCGCCCTTCGGGGAGGCCGGCCCGATGCGGGAGAGCCGGCGTCGAGCCCGGTGAGCTCGAGGATCCGCGCGACCGCCGGGCTGGCGGCTCGCAGCACGAGGTCCCCGTCCTGCTCGCGCAGTCGCCGAAGGGAGCCGACGAGCACACCCAGCCCGCTCGAGTCGATGAACTCGACCGCCCCGAGGTCGACCGCCACATGGCTGTAGCCCCGGTCGATCAGCTCCGTCATGGCCGCGGCGAGCTTGGGCGCCGAAGCGAGGTCGACCTCGCCTCGCACGGTCATCACCGGCGGGTCAGTGACGTCGGAGATGCTGTACCCGAACGCTGCGGGAAGCTTCATTCTTCTCCTCTGCGACGAGCCCCGTGGGCCCGTTGGGCCTGGAGTGTGCCGTCCTCCGCGCGAAATTGCGTCGGAGCCGCATGGTCGTGGTGCCCGGCTCCCGGGCCGCGCCCCACGGAGTGGCCGGTCTCGGTCCGGTACCGGTGCACCTCCCTCCCGATCCGGCCTGTGGGCCCGGCCGGTACTCCGAAACCGTAGCGCCGAATCGACGCTGCTGAAAACACATCTTGGGGCATCGACGCGCCAGGTCACAGAGCGAAACGACCGTCGCCATCGGCGCTGGCCCCGTCGCCGGGGTCAGAGGATGGCCGCCGACTCCTTGTAGGCGGCAATCTCCTCCCAGCTGATGCCCATCTCGAGCAGGACCTCCTCGGTGTGCTCGCCGTGCTCTGGCGCTCGCCGGAGAGCGGCGGGCGCCTCGTCGAACTGCACCGGGTTCGCGACCAGGGCCAGGGACTCCCCGTCGCCCACCTCGACCTGCGGGAGGTAACCGTTGGCTGCCACCTGGGGGTCGTCGTGGATCTCCCGCGCCGTCTGCACGGGCGCCCAGACGCCCTTGACGTTGGCCAGGCGCTCTCGCCACTCCGCCAGCGTCTGGGACGCGAACGTCTCGTCCAGCAGACGGACGCACTCGGCCCGGTTCTCGAACCTCGTCGCCGCGTCGGCGAAGCGGGGATCGTCGACCAGCTCCGGTCGACCGATGTTCTGGCACAGGTCCGGCCAGTACTTGTCCGCCTCCAGCATGATCAGGGTGAGGAAGCGACCGTCCTTGGTCTTGTACACGTTCACCAGCGGGTTGGGTGAGCTGGCGCGGTTGAAGCTCGGCGTCGCCATTCCCTCGAACAGCTTGCTGGCGACGATGTCGGGCGAGAGCATCCACATCGCCACACCGAGCAACGAGATGTCGACGATCGATCCCACGCCGTCCCGCTGGCGGCGAAAGAGCGCCGCCGAGATGGCCCCGGCGATGGTCATGCCTCCGGCCAGGTCGCCGAAGCCGGGTCGCTGCGTCACCGGGTACGCCGCCCCCGGCGGTGTGAGCGCATTGGCGATGCCCCCTCGAGCCCAGTAGGAGGCCCCGTCGTAGCCGCCCTTCTCGGCGTCCGGACCCCGCACCCCCTGCCCGTGGCCCCGCACGTAGACGATGCCGGGGTTGCGGGCGCGGATGTCCTCGACCTCGATGCGGAGCCGGCGACGGGTCCCCGGGAGGAAGTTGGTGAGGAACACGTCGGACCGCTCGACCAGCCGGTAGAGGAGCTCCCGCCCCTCATCGGTGCCGATGTCGAGGCCGACGCTGCGCTTGCCCCGGTTGGGTTGTTCGATCATGAAGTTGGCCCCGCCCGCGGCCCGGGGCACCAGCCCCGAGGTGACCAGGCCGCGCTGGGGATCACCCGTCGCCGGATGCTCCACCTTGATAACGTCGGCCCCCCAGTCGCTCAGCACGGCCCCGGCCGCCGGGACGAAGGTCCACGACGCCACCTCGAGCACCCGTACCCCCTGGAGCACCTCGCTCATCGTTCATCCTCCTGTGGCTGTGACATGCACGACGGGAGGGCATTCCCGGATCGCCGGGCCAGATCATGACACCTGGCCCAGACCTCGCGGGCGGGTAGCGTGCGGTGATCATGGCTGGGCTCGTGGGCAGGCGAATACTGGTCATCGGGGCATCGAGCGGCATCGGCCGGGCCGCCGCCGTCCAGCTGGCGCGGGCAGGAGCCCGGTTGGTCCTGGGCGCCCGCCGGGTGGAGAGGCTCAAGGAGACGGCGGTCGAGGCCGGTGGCGACGCCGGCGTGGTGCGCTGCGACGTGCGGGACGAGGCCGACTGCGAGGCGGTCGTCGGGGTGGCGGTCGATCGGCTAGGCGGCCTCGACGGCCTCGTCTACGCCGTCGGCACGGGTCCGTTGGTGCAGCTGATCGACGCCGACCTGGCGACCTGGCGCCAGGCTCTCGACACCAACCTGCTGGGCGCCGCCCTGGTGACCAGAGCGGCCGTCCCGTACCTCGAGGCGAGCGAGGGCAACGCCGTCTACTTCTCGTCGACCTCGGCGTCGATCACCCCACCGTGGCCCGGTCTCAACCTGTACGTCGTCAGCAAGGCGGGTCTGGACAAGCTGATCCACGCCTGGCGGTCGGAGCATCCGAGCGTGCGCTTCACCCGGGTCGTCATCGGTCCGACCGTGACCGAGTTCGCCGAGGGCTGGGACCCCGAGCTCTTTGCCGATGCTGGCGCCCTGTGGGTGCAGCGGGCCTACCTCGGCGTTGCGGCCATGGACCCCGACATGGTGGCGGGAGAGGTCGTCAACCTCATCGCCAGCCCGGCGAGGGTCGACAGCATCACCATCCAGCCGCCGACGTCCTAGTCGGCGGGGCCCTGGCAGGCGGCGGCCGGGCATGCGCGGGCAGAATGTCGCCCATGGACAAGCTTCAGGGCGAAGTGCGGATGCTCGTCGACGGCGAGCTGGTGAACGCGGCGTCGGGCAAGACGTTCGACAACGTCAACCCGGCGACCGAGGACGTGCTCGGGCCCGTTGCCGACGGGTCGGCCGAGGACATGGCGCGGGCGATCGCCGCCGCCCGCCGGGCGTTCGACGAGACCGACTGGGCGACCAACCGGGGACTGCGCAAGCGGTGTCTCGAACAGCTCCAGGACGCGCTCGAGTCCGAGCGCGAGGAGCTGCGGTCCGAGCTCGTCGCCGAGGTTGGTTGCCCCGTGCTGGTCACCTACGGTCCGCAGCTGGACGCTCCTCTCGAGGACGGGCTGCGCTGGCCGGCGAAGATGATCGATGAGTTCGCCTGGGAGCGGGACCTCGGCGAGCGGGAGGCGTTCGGCATCCCGAGCCGGCGGCGGGTGTGGAAGGAGCCGGTCGGCGTGGTCGGCTCGATCGTCCCCTGGAACTTCCCGGTCGAGATCACCATCAACAAGCTCGGCCAGACTCTCGCCACCGGCAACACCACGATCATCAAGCCGGCACCGGACACGCCCTGGAACGCCACCAGGCTCGGCCGCCTGATCGCCGAGCGGACCGACATCCCAGCCGGCGTGGTCAACGTGGTGACGTCCTCCGACCACCTCGTCGGCGAGACGCTGGTCACCGACGCGCGCGTCGACGTCATCTCCTTCACCGGCTCGACGGTGACGGGCCAGCGGATCATGGAGAAGGGGGCGCCCACGCTCAAGCGGGTCTTCCTGGAGCTGGGCGGCAAGTCCGTCAACCTGCTGCTCGACGACGTCGACTTCGCGACCCAGTTGGGGGCCGCGGCCTTCACCTGCATGCACGCCGGCCAGGGATGTGCCATCGCGACCCGCCTGCTGGTGCCTCGGGCCCGACACGACGAGGCGGCCGAGATCGTCAAGGCCGCCTTCGAATCGGTGGCCTACGGGGATCCGACCGACGCGCAGAACATCATGGGACCGCTCGTGAGCGCCAAGCAGCGCGAGCGGGTCCTGGGGTACATCGAGGCCGGCCGGCGCGAAGGCGCACAGCTGCTCACCGGTGGCGGCCGCCCGGCCCGCCTGCCCCGCGGGTTCTTCGTGGAGCCGACGGTGTTCGCCCACGTGGACAACTCGATGACGATCGCCCAGGAGGAGATCTTCGGTCCCGTCCTGGTGGTGATCCCCTACGAGGACGACGACGACGCCGTCCGGATCGCCAACGAGTCCCGGTACGGTCTGTCTGGCATGGTGACCTCGGGATCGGAGGAGCGGGCGCTGTCGGTCGCCCGGCGCATTCGCACCGGCACGCTCGCGGTCAACGGTGGCGTTTGGTACGGCGCCGACTCGCCGTTCGGCGGCTACAAGATGAGCGGCATCGGGCGCCAGAACGGCCTGGAGGGGTTCGAGCAGTACCTCGAGACCAAGACCATCGCCCTGCCGGCGCGGTGAACCTCGTCTGGCAACCGACGCTGCTCGACGCGGTGTCGGGGCCGGACGTCGACGCGTCGTTCTCGGGGCTGGTCCGCGTCGAGCTCGACGCGACCTCCTGGGTCGACCATGCGCCGGGGTGGGTCACCGGATCGGACGAGCTGCTCGCCGACCTGGTTGCCGACACCGACTGGGGACAGCGGTCGCGCTGGATGTACGAACGGCGCGTCGCCGAGCCGCGGCTCACGGCCGGGTGGAGCCTCTCGTCGGGTCGGCCGCTCGAGCCGCCTGTCCTCGAGCGCATGCGAGAGGTGCTGTCGGCGCGCTACGGCGTGACCCTGGACTCGATGGGCCTCAACCTCTATCGCGACGGGCGCGACAGCGTGGCCTGGCACGGCGACCGGATCGCCCGCGAGATCGCCGAGCCGATCGTGGCCCTGGTGTCGCTGGGAGATCCGCGCCGGTTCCTCGCCCGCCCCCGCGGCGGCGGCCGCCGGTCGCGCCCCTTCGAGCTGGGTCGGGGCGATCTCCTGGTGACGGGCGGGACCTTCCAGCGTCGGTGGGAGCACAGCGTTCCAAAGGTCGCGGCCGCCGGTGCGCGCGTCAGCATCGCTTTTCGACATAATGCGGAACCCGCGACGTACCCGAGGGGTTAGTTCGGCGAGTCGGTCTTGCGGGATCGTCGCTCGAGGCGCCGCAGCTCACGCTCGACGTCGTCCCAGAGGAGGGGATCTGGATCGGATCCGTCCTCCTCGGCGTGGTGCCAGCGCAGCAGGAAGAATCCCGCAGCGCCCAGCAGTATGCCCAACCCCGCCACCTTGGCGAGCGCCCCCGCCACCTGCTGGTCGAGCAGCGGCGACAGGCCCAGGGTGGTCGGCGCCTGGGCATAGGCCGAGTACAGGGGATGCTGGGCGAAGATGAACACGAGCGCGGGGAAGGTGGGCAGGATGGCCTGGACCATGAGGTAGCCGGCCCGTCCTCCCGTCGAGAGGTAGCGCTCACCGGGAATGGTCCGCAGCGCCGGTATCCACATGAGGGTGGCCACGGCCAGAAGCCCCAGGTTGATGCCGGCGGCGATGGCGCCCGACCGTGCTTCGCCGTTGATGGCGGGGGCGACGAACGAGGCCACCACCGCCGCGTTGAACAGCAGCGTCGCCACGACCGGCCGGGTCAGAGCCCCCAGGATGCCGTCGACGATGGCTGGTCTCGTCAGACGATCGACGAGCCACCGGGGCAGGCCCATCAGCAGGAGCGGCGGTGCGACCAGGAGCAGGAGGCTCCGCTGCGCCATCCGGGCCAGCAGGGACGAATCTGCCAGGTCGGCGAGCGGCCACCCGAGGCTGATCAGCAGCTCCCGGACCGGCCGTATCGCTGGGCCGGTCTCCCGGACCGGCCGTATCGCTGGGCCGGTCTCCCGGACCGGCCGTATCGCTGGGCCGGTCTCCCGGACCGGCCGTCGTCCCCGGACCGGCCGTCGTCCCCGGGCCGGTCGTG
Source organism: Actinomycetota bacterium (assembly GCA_005888295.1). Lineage (GTDB taxonomy): Bacteria > Actinomycetota > Acidimicrobiia > Acidimicrobiales > AC-9 > AC-9. Next base: position 328 of record VAWP01000009.1, on the reverse strand, counting down.
CCGTGCAGCGCCGGCTTGGCCCCACCCCAGGACCGAAGGAGGTACACGTAGGCTGCGGCCAGACCGACCACGACGACCCACCCGACCGGGTGGGGATGCCAGGCCCAGGGTGACCCTGTCGCCGCGATCAGGCCCACGTCCCCATCATGGCGCTCCCGGCGAGTGAGCGCATCCTGGAACGGGCGCGCAGAAGGAGGGAGAGCAACGGTGCCCAGCGGCCGATCGCCCAGCCGCGCGACCGGTGCGGCCGCCGCCGTGGCGACGGCCGCGGTGGCGGGCGTCGTAATTGCCCGACGCCGCCTTCGGCGGCGTCGGTCTACAGGCCCCG
>VAWP01000048.1:8608-29209 GCA_005888295.1 Actinomycetota bacterium | reverse complement strand
CAGTTCGACTGCGCTCCCGGCACCAGCGCCTCGGGGGCGACGTCGACCGGCTCGACCTCCTCGCCCTCGACGGTCGCCAACCAGATGGCCACCTCGGCCATCTCCGCCCTGGGCCAGCCCCAGGTCCCCCAGCGCGCCAACGCGGGGAGCGTCATCAACGGGGTACTGGGGCGATGAGGTTCAAGCTGCGCGGCTCGCTCGCTCGGGTGACGCTCAAGGTGGCCGTCTTCGCGGCCATCTGTGTCGTCCTCCTCGCCATCCTGGCCAAGGAAGTGGGGAACCTGAGTTTCTTCACCCACCGGGTCAGCTACAAGGCGGACATGCCCGACGTCACCGGTCTGTTCCCGACCGACGACGTCAAGGTGGCGGGCGTCAAGGTGGGACAGGTGAGCAAGGTGACCACGGATCGCGGCCACGCCGTGGTGACGTTCAACGTCGACAAGAGCGTGCCGTTGCGGTCGAGCAGCCAGGTCGGTCTGCGCTACCGCAACGTGCTCGGCGAGAAGTACCTCTACGTGTACCCGGGCTCGAGCGGCCCGGTCATGTCGTCGGGCTCGACCATCCCGATCAACCAGGCGGTCTCGTCGGCCGACATCGACGCTTTCCTCAACGCCCTCGGGCCCTTCATCCGCGCCATCAATCCTCAGGAGGGCAACCTCTTCGTGCAGGCCATGGTGAGCGCGCTGGAGGGGAACCAGGACCAGGTGACCCAGCTGCTCGGCAACACCTCCACGGTCTCCAACACCCTCGGCAACCTCAACCAAGAGGTCGGCTCGGTGATCGACAACTTCAATACCGTGCTCACCGCTCTGGCCCAGCGGAGCGGTGACCTCGACCACCTGATCAACAACCTCAACGCGCTGTCCCAGAGCCTCGTCGCCCGCAACAACGATCTCGACACCGCCGTCGTCGAGTTTTCACAACTGGCCGAGCAGTTCAAGAACTTCCTCTCGGGCAACCGGGGCAACATCGACCAGATGGTCAACAACCTCCAGGGCATCTCGGACGTGCTGGCGCAGCACCACGCCGATCTGGAGAAGGACCTGGGCACGCTCCCGCAGGGGCTGCAGGGCTACTCGAACATCGCCTCCTACGGCCAGTGGTTCGCCGTGCGGGTGATCTACGGGTGCCTGGCCAACGAGGGAGGCCCCGGCACGCCATCGAACTGCTCCTACGAGCAGCCGCTGAACCAGAACCCGTCGCAGCCGAGCTCGGGGAACCCACTGCAATCGTCTCCCAGCGGCTCCGGCGGGGCGCCCGCGCCAGCCGCACCGGCATCCGCGGCAGGCCAGCCGAGCGTGTCGAACATCACCGGCTTCGCCGCCTTCGGGAGGGCGGGCTGATGGCGTTCGTCCGAGAACCGTTCTGGCGCAACCTCAACCTGCGCCGGCGCGGATCCAAGTCGTTCACCGAGCGCAACCCCAAGGTCATCGGCGCCATCGCCATCGTCGTCATTCTGGCGGTGACCGCTGGTGCCATCGGCCTCAACTCCGACATCGTGAAGAACCGCTACCCGATCACCGCCACCTTCGCCGACACCGCCGGCATGCAGGCGGGTGACAGCGTCCTGCTGGCCGGGGTCGTCGTGGGCCAGGTGAGCTCGGTCAAGTTGAGCGGCAACAAGGCCGCCGTCGGGATGCAGATCAACCACGGCGTGCAGATTCCAATGGACTCCACCGCCGACGTCTACGTCGAGACCCTCCTGGGCAAGAAGGACATCCGGATCAACACAGGACACGACTGGTCCCACCTGATGGGCTCGGGTGGCCAGATCACCAAGACGACCACGCCCACCGAGCTCCTCGACCTGCAGAACGAGTCGGCCCCCCGCCTCGAGCAGGCCGACGCCACCTCGCTCAACAAGCTCATCGAGGACCTGGCCGCGGTGACCCAGGGCAAGCAGTCCGAGGTCGCCACGATCGCCGACGGGCTGAACCGCTTCCTCGGCACGGTCAACCAGCGCTCGGGGACGGTCAGCAACCTCATCGACTCGGCCAAGACGGTGACGGGCACGCTGGCCAACCGCGACCAGCAGCTGGTGTCGATCGTCGACAACCTGGGCATCGTCGTCAACGGACTGGCCCAGCGCAAGGACGCCCTGTCCAACCTGTTGACCCAGAGCGAGCAGATGGCGGTCCAGACCTCGGCGCTCGTGGGCGCCAACCGCGGCAAGCTCGACTCGATCCTCGCCGAGCTCCACACCGACCTCGGCATCGTCGGCCGCCACCAGAACGACCTGGCCGAGGCGGTGGCCGACCTCGGTGATACGGTCCAGGCCTACAGCTCCATCGGTGTCTCCGGACCCAACAACGCTCCCAACCCCAGCTGGGCCAACACCTTCCTCCAGCTGCCCGGACCCCTCGGCGAGGACGCCATCTTCGGCTCCTGTGGCGACTTCGATCAGGCCCTCACTGTCATCCTCGGGCCTGATCCGGCCGAGCACCCGCACGGCTCGTCCCAGTGCATGCCGCAGCCGGCGACCGGTCCGGTGCCGGGCGGCGGGCCCTTCCCGTCCTCGTCGTCCTCGTCGGGCGCTCCGCCTGCTCCGCCCTCGGGCGGCATTCCCGCTGTGGGTGGATCGTCGACCAGCGGACCGGGTGCCAACGCCCAGTCCCTGCAGGCCATCGTCGGCCCCCTGGTGGGAGGTCACTGATGCGGCTTCGCCTTCGGCCGACGCTCGCACCTGACCGACGCCGATCGGGGCTCGGTCGGCTCCGGAGCTTCCTCGTCCTGGCGGTCCTGGGCGTCCTGGCCCTGGGGCTCAGCGCCTGCACGTCGGCCGGCCGCTCCAGCTACATGGTGAAAGCCGTCTTCTCCAACGGCATCGACCTGTACCCCAGCTCGCCCGTGACCGTGCTCGGCGTGAACGTGGGCACGGTGACGCGGGTCGACAACCAGGCCGATCACGTCCTCGTGACGATGCAGATCAAAGACAGGGACAAGGACCCCATCCCCGCCGGCGCCAACGCCGCCGTCGTCGGACAGTCGTTGCTCGGTGAGCGCTACGTGCAGTTCTCGCCGGCGTACACCGGCGGCCCGCAGCTGACCGACGGCTCGGTCATCCCGCTGTCCCGGACGACCGTCCCCGTCTCCGCCGACGAGGTGCTGGCCGGGCTCAAGAAGTTCCTGGGCGCCATCAATCCTCAGGGCGCCGCCGACCTCACGACGAACCTGGCCCAGGTGCTCGCCGGCAACGGCGCCAAGCTCAACGACCTGATCCACAACGCCGCCGGCACCCTCCAGCTCCTCGCTGACAAGGGCAACGACCTGGGCCAGCTCAACGGCGCCCTCGCCCAGCTGACGGGAGCCCTGGACACCAGGACCCAGACGATCACCCAGCTGATCCACGACTACAACACGGTGTCGGCCGTCCTCACCCAGAACGGTGGTCAGACGCTGGGCGACACGATCACCCAGCTCAACAACGCCAGCGCCCAGGTCGCCGACCTGCTCTCGCCCAACCTCGGGGGCCTGCACGACGACCTCGGTGTCCTCACGACCACCACCCGCACCCTCGACCGCAACCTGGCGTCGCTCGACCAAGCCAACGCAGCGTCGGTCAACCTCTTCGCCGCCGCCCACCGCGCCTACGACCCCCAGCACAACTGGTTGGTGGAGAACGCCCAGGGCGACCCCAACACCACCACGTCGCTGATCGAGGCGCGCATCCGCGACCGCCTCTCGGGGGTTTGCCGCAGGTTGGAGGCCAAGGGAGCGACGAACCCGACAGCGGACCATCACTGTGGTGACGTCGGCACGCACTACTTCGACCCGATCCTCAACGCCGTGCCCTGCATCCTCAACCGGCAGTCCGGCCCCGGCTGCTCGCCGGCGGCGCTGTTCGGTGCGGGGATGAACGCCATTCCCGGCTTGACCCCGGCTCAGCGGGCCCAGGCCTCGCAGGGCCCACCGCCCAACAACCCACCTCCTACCGCCGGTCCGGCGCCGCCGTCGACCACGCCGTCCTTGACGGTGCCCTCGCTCCCGCCCATGCCCAATCGCCAGAGCGCGCCCAACAGCAGCGGCGGCGTCCTGGGGGGACTGTGATGACTCGCCGGCTGCGGAGAATCGTCGTCGGGGTCGCTGTCCTCGGGCTGGCCGCCGGGCTGGCCAGCTGTGGTAACGGCTCGGACATGGTGTCGGCCAGCGCCACGTTCCCCGACATCGAGGCCACCACCAGCGGCACGCCGGTGGAGATGGCCGACGTCATCATCGGGCACGTCACGTCCACGACGGTGCAGGGTGGCCAGGCTCGCCTCGGGCTGCAGCTCAAGCGATCGGCGAAGGTACCGGCCGACGTGACGGCCCAGATCACCCAGGACTCGTTGCTGGGCCAGAACATCGTGCAGCTCGTCCCCAACACCAAGAACCCCAACGCCCCGCAACTGGCGGATGGGGCGACGATCACCAAGACCCAGAACGTGCCCGGACTCGAGCAGCTGATCAAGTCCGGGACCGACGTCTTCGCCGGCCTGTCCGCCAACCAGCTGGCCACGCTCATGCACGAGGGGGCGGTGGGCTTCGGCGGGCAGGGTCCGACCCTGCACCGGCTCATCGACGACCTGAACAACGTCACTGGCGGCTACGCGGGCCAGACCCAGACCATCCAGACCCTCGTGCACAACCTCGACCAGTTCGCCTCGATCGAAGCGCCGGCGGCGCAGTCCCAGGTCGAGGCCATCGCCAACCTGGCCCAGACCACGCACGTGCTCAACGACCAGGCCAACCGGTTCGCCGATCTCATGTCGTCGCTGAGCAACCTCTCGGTGCAGAGCCTCGGGATCCTCAACACCTACCTGCCACAGATCAACCGGCAGTTCAGCGCGTTCAGGTCGGTGACCCAGGCCATCAACGACCGTCAGTCCGACCTGGGCAAGCTCCTGCTGTACACCTGGCAGCACAACCTCAACGTCTCGGGAGGCATCAAGAACGACTTCGGCCAGATACTCAACGACCTGATCGTGTGCGGCATCCCCGGCGGCGGTGAGCAGCCCAACGATCCGGCCGCCTCTTGTCACAACGTCCCCGGCCCCCCCCAGTCATGACCTCCCGCCGCGTGCTCCTCAACCTCGCCGCCTTCCTGGCCGTCAGCCTGGGGCTCACCGCCTACGGCCTGTTCGCCCTCCTGCGCGATCCCTTCGCGCCCCGGACGACGGTGAAGACCGTGCTGCCCGACACGGCGGGGCTCATCAAGGGGCTGACCGCCAGCAGCAATGGGGTGACGGTGGGAACGGTGACCGGGGTGAAGCTCAACCCCGACAACCGGTCGGTCACCGTGACCGTGTCCCTCGACCCGGGCAAGAAGCTGCCCGGCGACGTCGCCGCCAGCGTCATCCGGGCCAACCCCCTCGGCGAGCAGTCCGTCGACTTCCAGCCCCAGCGCGGTGGCACGTCTCCTCCCCTGGCCAGCGGCGCCACCGTGCCGGTGGCGGCCGTAGGGACGCCGCCCAACGTCGGCGACGTCATCAACACCGTCGACAACCTGTTCAACGCCATCCCCAAGCAGGACCTCACCACCGCCCTGCACGAGGTGGCAGTCACTCTGGCGGGGCGCGGCCAGGACCTGCGCGCCCTGACGCAGAGCAACCTGGCGTTCTCGCAGGAGTTCCTCAGGTACCAGGACCAGTTCAAAGCGCTATTGGCCAACTCGCCTCCGATCCTCAACGCCGTGGGCAACGACGGGCCCGAGCTCCAGCAGGCGATCGCCAACACCGTCGTGCTGAGCCAGACCCTGGCCAACCACCGCTTCGACACCGTTCACCTCTTCGCCAACGGCATCCGCTTGGGGCAGACCCTGGGAGGTCTGATCGCCGACAACAAGCCCGAGCTGGCCTGTCTGCTCCACGACTTCGGCCGGATCACGGCCAACACGGCTGAGCCGACCAACCTCAACAACCTGAACACGGCGCTGACCACCAACACGGAGTTCTTCGGTCCCGTCGACGCCCTCGCGCCGCTCGGCACGGCCAAGGGCCTCTACCCGGGCGATCCCAACCATCCGCAGAACTGGCTCCGGACCTACCTCTTGATCCCGCCGGGCCAACCCCAGGCCATCTCCTACGACCCCCATCACGAGCTGCCGCCGATCAAGCCGGGTCCGGGCTGCGAGACCGAGTTCGGCGCCGGCCCCGGTCCGGCGACCCAGCCCGGGTTCCAGCCGTCGGGGGATAGCAAGGTGATCCCGCCTCCGGCCAGCGAGTCCCGGGTGCGGGGGAACGAGACCGGCGACCCCAACGCCGTACCGGCGTCCTACACCCGACCGGCCCGCTCGGCCGATGGCCCCCCGGGCGCCACCATCCTGGTGCCCACGCTCATGGCGTTGTTCCTGGTCACGGGGCTCGGTCTCGCCAGCCGTCGCCGGCGTCGGGAGGCGTGATGGTAGGGGCAGCGGGCCGCCGGGCCGCAGGACAACACCGCCGCTCCGGCGAACACACAAGGGGCGTGAGCTGCAGCCGACCAGTTCAGAGCACACGACGCACACGAAGCAGGATGGTCGGGGACGGGCACCCGGTGCCCTGTCCGTGACCGATCTCTGGTGGAGGGCCGGATGAGCGAGCGAGGCGTACGAGGCGTGCGGACCGTCGGGGGCTTTCGGGCGTCCCGCCGGGCCCGGGAGGCCGAGCACCTCGAAGACTCGACGCAGTGGGGCGACGCCCCGCCGGAGGCGCAGTCGCGCCCGGCCAACGGGACGACGGTGACCGACCATCCGCCCGGCTCGGGACAGGCCGAGGACACCCGGGCCGAGCCCTACGTCGTGGTGACCGAGGGCGCGGGCCGGCGTCGCCGCGCCAGCACCGGCATCCCCCGGTGGCTGGTCGGTGTGCTGGCGGTGATCGCCGGGATCGGCGTGGCCTTCGCCATCCTCTTCGGCATCTGGTGGAACGGCGCGCGCGTCCAGAACGCCAACCGTGCGGCCGCCGAGCAGACTGGTCGGAACTTCCTGATCGCTCTCACGAACTTCGACTCCCGGACGGTCAACGCCGACTTCCGGCGGATCACCTCCTACGCCACGGGCGACTTCGCCAAGCAGGCCCAGCAGTTCTTCGGTCCCCAGATCCGCCAGCAGCTGGAGGCCACGCAGGCCCAGAGCCGCGGGGAGATCAGCTCGATCTACGTGCAGTCCGCCACGAGCAACAGCGCCAGCGTGTACGCGGTCGTCGACCAGACCATCGTCAACCGCAACTTCAACGCTCCGCAGGCCGACGAGCTGCGCGTCGTCCTCACCCTGAACAAGCTCAGCGCAGGTTGGCGGGTCGGCGAGGTCACGGTGCTGCAGGCCCCAACCAGCAACAGCCGCTCCGCATCGACGCCGTCAACGACGGCTCCTGCTCCCGCTCCTGCTCCTGCCCCGAAGCCCTGACCGCGCTCCCGTCCGGTCAGCCCGTCGTCTGCGGCAACCAGGCCGGGCGGCGTGACTCGTAGGCGGCGATGGCATCCTCTGCTCGCATCGTCAGGCCGATGTCGTCCAACCCGGCCAGCAGGCGGTCCCGAGTGAAGTCGTCGAGGGCGAAGGGCGTCTCGATCCCCGCCGCCGGGGCCGAGACCGTCCGCCGCTCGACGTCGACGGTGATCTCGAGGGTCGGCTCGGCCGCGACGGCGTCGAGCAGCGCCTGACCGGCGTCCGGATCGATCTCGGCCGGCACCAGCCCTCCCTTGGTGCAGTTGTTGCGAAAGATGTCCGCGAACCGCGGTGACACCACGGCCCGGAACCCGTAGTCCTGCAGCGCCCAGACCGCGTGCTCCCTCGACGAGCCGGTGCCGAAGTTGGCCCCGGCCACGAGGATCGTGGCGCCCGCGTGCTCTGGCCTGTTGAGCACGAAGTCGCGATCGTCCCGCCACTCGGCGAACAGCCCGGCACCGAAGCCCGTGCGCTCGACGCGCTTGAGCCAGTCGCTGGGAATGATCTGGTCGGTGTCGACGTCGCTCCGCTGCAGGGGGACGGCGGTACCGGTGACGACGTGAACTGGTTCCACGGAACGGCTCCTCTCTGCGCTCAGCCCAGCTCGTCGGGTGTGGCGAAACGACCGGCGACAGCGGTGGCCGCGGCCACGGCCGGCGACACCAGGTGCGTGCGTCCGCCCCGACCCTGACGACCCTCGAAGTTGCGGTTGGACGTCGACGCGCACCGTTCGCCGGGGCTGAGCTTGTCGGGGTTCATGGCGAGGCACATCGAGCACCCCGCCTCGCGCCACTCGAAACCTGCGGCGGCGAAGACCCGGTCGAGCCCCTCCGCCTCGGCCTCGGCCTTGACCCGTCTCGAGCCCGGCACGACCATGGCCCGCAACCCGGATCGGACCCGGCGCCCGTCCAGCACGGAGGCGGCGGCGCGCAGGTCCTCGAGACGGGCGTTGGTGCACGATCCGATGAACACGGTGTCCACCGCGACGTCTCTGAGGGGGGTGCCCGCCGCCAGGCCCATGTAGCCGAGGGCCCGGGCGGCAGACTCCTGCTCGGCCGGACGGGAGAAGCTCTCGGGGTCGGGCACGGCCCCGTCGATGGCGGCCACCTGGGACGGATTGGTACCCCACGACACGTGGGGCACCAGGGCGGCGGCGTCGATCTCGACGACACGGTCGAACGACGCGTCGGCGTCGGTGACCAGTCCGCGCCAGTCGTCGAGCGCCGACTCCCAGGCCTGTCCGGTGGGCGCGTGGCGGCGCCCCTCCAGGTAGGCGAAGGTCGTGTCGTCGGGGGCGACCATCCCGGCCCGGGCGCCGGCCTCGATGCTCATGTTGCACACGGTCATCCGGCCCTCCATCGACAGCGAGCGGATGGCGGATCCCTGGTACTCGATGACGTGGCCGATGCCGCCGCCGGTGCCGATACGGCCGATGATGCCGAGGATGACGTCCTTGGCGACGACGCCGGCGGGCAGCTGTCCGTCGACTCGCACGGCCATGGTCCCCGGACGGGGCTGGGGGAGTGTCTGGGTGGCGAGCACGTGCTCGACCTCGCTGGTGCCGATGCCGAAGGCGAGCGCGCCGAAGGCGCCGTGGGTCGAGGTGTGGCTGTCGCCGCACACGATCGTCATGCCCGGCTGGGTGATGCCCTGCTCGGGACCGATGACGTGGACGATCCCCTGGTCGGCGTGGCCCATGGGATAGAGCGTGATACCGAACTCGTCGCAGTTCGCCGACAGGACCTCGAGCTGGCGGGCGGAGATCGGGTCGGCGACAGGACGGTCGATGTCGAGCGTGGGCACGTTGTGATCGGCCGTCGCCAGGGTGAGGTCCGGCCGCCGCACGGCGCGCCCGGCCAGGCGCAGCCCGTCGAACGCCTGAGGCGACGTCACCTCGTGGACGAGGTGCAGGTCGACGTACAGCAGATCCGGCTCGCCGGCGGCCGAGCGGACCAGGTGGCGGTCCCACACCTTCTCGCTCAGGGTCTTGGCCACTGCTCCCGCTCCTGTCTGGTTGCTCGCCCGTCTCATATTTTGAGATATTGTTCTCGCTATATGGAAGAGAGTGTAAGCGGCGTCGGCGTCCTCGACAAGGCGGTTGCCATACTGGCGGCCCTCGAGCCCCGGCCCGCGACGCTCTCCCAGCTCGTCGAGCTCACCGGGTTGAGCCGGGCGACCGCCCACCGGCTGGCGCAGGCCCTGGGCCGCCACGGGCTGGTGGAGCGTGACGTCGACGGTCGGTTCTGTCTCGGGCGTCGCCTCACCGACCTCGGGGCCGCCGCCCTGGCCGGGCCGCCCCTAGCGGTCACCGCCCGGCCCGCCCTCGAACGGCTCCGGGACCGCACGGGGGAGAGCGCCCAGCTGTACATCGCAGCCGGCGACGTGCGCCTGTGCGTCGCCTCGCTGGAGTCGCCCCACAGCCTGCGCACGATCGTGGCCGTGGGCGCGGCCCTGCCCATGGACCGGGGCTCGGCCGGCGCCGTGCTCCGCGGCTCGTCGGTCGTCGGCCGGCGCCGCTGGATCGAGAGCGTCGAGGAGCGGGAGAAGGGCGTGGCGTCGGTCAGCGCCCCGGTCCGGCGGGGCGAGCAGGTGGTGGCGGCCGTGTCGGTGTCCGGTCCCGTGGAGCGGACGTCGAGGGCACCGGGGCGGCGCTACGGGACAGCCGTGGTGGACGCCGCCCGCCAGGTGGAGCAGGCCGCCGGCTGGGCGCCCTGACCCGAGGACCCGAGCTCAGGAGAGCCCGAGCTTGCGGCTGCAGGCCGGCCACTGCCCCCAGCCGCTGCGGGCCTGGAGGCGCTGGGCGGCCTGGTCCTGCATCGCCGGTGGCTCCTGGTCGGGACGGCCGGGGTAGCCCATGCTGGTCCACGTCGAGGCGGCGAACTGGTAGGCGCCGTAGAAGCCGTTGCCGGTGTTCTCCTGGTAGTTGCCGCCCGACTCGCACTGGCGCAGGGCCGCCCAGACCCCGCCCGCCGTCGCGGCGAGGGAGAACACGGGGGCCGGCGGCTTCCGTCGGACGGTGGTCGAGGTGGTCGACGGGGTGGCCGCTACCGCCAGGGCGGGAGCGGCGGTGGTCGGGGGCGCCGCGGGAGGGGGGGGTGCCGGCGGCGGGTCGACGATCACGACGTGGGTCGGAGCCAGGCGCCCGATGTAGGCGGTCGGGGTGCCGACAGGGAGGCGGTTGATCGCGGCCACGGTCCCCAGCACGAGGAGGGCCAGCGCACATCCGACCAGCGCCCGCAGCGGCGCCAGCCGGAGCAGATCGGACGTGCTCCACGCCGCCGTGCCCGAGGCAGGGTGGGCAGTCGGCGGGGAGGTGCGCAGTGACGCCGCGGTGACGTGGCGGGGCGTCCAGGTCGCCCTCCGTCGGGCGGAGCCGAGCGGTCCCCGCACGGACACCGACCAGGCGTCGACGGTGAGGGTCGTTCGGGCGAGGACGCGGATCGACCGGGACCGGGACTCGAGCGCCCACTCCAGAGACTCGGCGAGGACGAGCGATCGGCCGCCGGGCTGGGTGTGGCCGTCGTCGACCCGCTCGGCGGATCGCAGGGAGGAGTCGGTCACGAGCCGGACGGTGCCGGCGGGGATCCGGCCACCCCGAGACGCGCCCGGTACGCCCATCGGCTGCCGTGCACGACCTTTGGGATTCGCCGCTCGTCGCCGTGATCCTCCCCACCGCGCTACCCAAAACGACCCAAATGGGGTAGCTCGCCGCTGCCCCGCCGGCTAGGAGGCGGCTGTCGGCTGGCCCGCCCGGCGGGCGACCAGCCCGCAGGCCTCGACCAGCGCGGGCACGGAGAGCCGGGGCCGGGCGACGCACACGGTGTGATCACCCGGTACAGGGTGCACGCTCGCTCCGACGATCGAGCGGCTCAGGGAGAGCTGGTGCCGGGGATCGACGACGCGGTCCTCGGTCGTGACGACGACGGCCGTGGGCACGTCGACCGCACCGATCCAGGCCCGAGCGTCGTAGCTGCCGATGGCGGCGCCGGCCTGGAGCACGGCGGCAGGGTCGTTCCGGTCGAGCTCGGCGACCGCCCAGCCGAGGCTGGTGCCGTTGAGCCGGCGCCGGGTGAACGAGCCGGCCACCTGCCGCGACACCACGCCCGGGGTCAGCCGGGCGGCGACCGACAGCCCCAACATGCTGGCGAAGAGCAGGCGTTCGCCCGGGTCGCGTACGAACCGGGCGCTGGTCGCGCACAGCACGAGCCCGTCGACCAGACGAGGGTGCCGGCGCCAGGTCAGCTGGGCCACGGGACCGCCCATCGAGTAGCCGACGACGACGGCCCGGTCGGTGCCGGTGACCCGGGCGAGCGCGGCCACGTCGTCGGCGCAGTCCTCCAGGCGGAACGGCCGCCACGATCGCAGCCCCCGGCCGTGACCCCGTAGGTCCATGGCGAGGACGCGGAAGCGCTCGGCCAACGGTCCGTAGCTCGGGAACCAGTTGAGGTCCGCCGTCACCGTCCAGCCGTGGAGGAGGATGACGGTCGGCGCGCCCGGCGGCCCCGCCATCTCCCGAACGAACGTGGTTCCTCGGCCCGGCAGCCTGACCGGCCTGCCGGGCGGCAACGGCGGTGGGTCGACGCCCCCGTTCATCGTCCACGAGGATACGGTCCCCGACCGGGCGATCCGGGTCCGCCGCCCCGGGCGGGCCCCATCCCCGCCACCGGCCGTCTCAGGCGCCGACGTCGACGACGGCGACCTTGAGCGTGCCTCCGGGAGCCTCGTACTCCACGGTGTCGCCCGGACGACGTCCCATCAGGGCCTGCCCCAGGGGCGAGCCCGGTGATACCACGGACACATCCTCGCGGCGCTCCTCGATGGAGCCGACGAGGAATCGCTCGACGCCCTCGTCGCCCTCGTAGCGCAGCGACACCACCGTGCCGGCGGTGACGACGCCGTCCTCACCCGTGCCCTCGACGATCACCGCCGACCCGAGGAGCGCCTGGAGCTGGCGGATCCGGGTCTCCATCTTTCCCTGGCTGTCCTTGGCCGCGTGGTAGTCGGCGTTCTCCGACAGATCGCCGAGGGCCCGGGCCGCCTCGATGGCCTTCGCGATCTCGACCCGGCCCCGGGTGGTGAGGTCGTCGAGCTCGGCCTGGAGCCGTTCGTAGGTCTCTGGGGTGAGGTGGGTCTCGCTCACCCCGCCGAGGCTATAGGCCAGCCGGGCGCCGACATCTCACCTGGCGGACGACCTCGAGGCCGGCGACCCGGTTGACGGGCGATCGCCCCTGGGCGACACTTGCTTCGCTGTGACCGCCACCCAGGTATCGATCATTCCGTAGGCGCACACCCCCCGGTGTGTGCCTCGTCGACCGTCCACGCAGTGGGCGGTTTTTCATTTTCTCGGGAGCGCTGTTGACCCTTCACAAGGTGGGCCTCATAGGGGGCGACGGTATCGGGCCGGAGGTCGTGGCCGAGGCGATGAAGGTCGTCTCCGCCGTCGGCGTCCGGCTGGACACCGTCGACTACGACCTGGGCGCGTCGCAGTACCTGCGCACCGGGGAGGCCCTGCCCGACAGCGTGCTGGCCGAGCTGCGGCGCCTGGACGCCATCTTCCTCGGCGCCATCGGACCGCCTGTGGGCAGTCGCGACGTGCCGCCGGGCGCGCTGGAGCGGGGGTTGCTCCTTCGGATGCGCTTCGAGCTCGACCTCTACGTCAACCTGCGGCCGTTCACGAGCCTCCCGGGAGCCAGCGGGCGCCCGTTCGACCTCGTCGTCGCCAGGGAGAACACCGAGGGGACCTACGCGGGTGAGGGGGGCTTCCTCCGCCGCGGCGGACCCCTGGAGGTGGCGACGCAGGGCTCCGTCAACACGCGCTTCGGCGCCGAGCGGTGCGTGCGCTTCGCATACGACCTGGCCCAGCGGCGGTCCCGCCACCACCTGACCCTGGTGCACAAGACCAACGTGCTCACGTTCTCCGGTGACCTGTGGCAGCGGACCTTCGACGAGGTCGGAGCTGAGTACCCAGGGGTCGACACGGCCTACAACCACGTCGACGCGGCCTGCATCTACCTCGTCGAGAACCCCCAGCGCTACGACGTGGTCGTCACCGACAACCTGTTCGGTGACATCCTCACCGACCTGGCGGGCGCCGTGGCCGGCGGGATCGGGCTGGCCGCCTCGGCCAACCTCAACCCGGCGCGCACCGGTCCGTCGCTCTTCGAGCCGGTGCACGGCGCGGCTCACGACATTGCCGGAACCGGCCGGGCGAACCCACTGGCGGCCATCCGGTCTGCGGCGATGATGCTGGAACACCTGGGCGAGGCCGACGCCGCCGCCCGCATCACCAAGGCGGTGGGCGACCACCTCGACGCGTCGGCCGCCGCAGGTACGAACATGGGCACCACCGCCGAGATCGGCGATGCCATCGCAGAGAGGGTGTAGCACGATGCCGATCACCGCAAGCGAGAAGATCTGGATGGACGGCGAGCTCGTCGACTGGGAGCAGGCGACCATCCACGTCCTCACCCACAGCCTCCATTACGGATCGGGTGTCTTCGAGGGCATTCGCGCCTACGCCACGCCGAGGGGACCGGCGGTGTTCCGGCTGCGCGATCACATCACCCGCCTGTTGGGCTCGGCCAAGGTCTTCCTCATCAACGTCCCCTACAGCCACGAGCAGCTGGTCGCCGCCACCAAGCAGACCGTGCAGGTCAACGGGCTCGAGTCGTGCTACATCCGTCCCATCGCCTACCTCGGCTACGGCGAGATGGGGCTCAACCCGCTGCCGGCGGAGGTGAACGTCGCCATCGCCGTCTGGCCCTGGGGCAGCTACCTCGGTGACGAGGGCGTGGCGTCGGGCGTCCGGGTCAAGATCAGCACCTGGCTGCGCCACGACCCCAATGCGGTCCCCACCGCGGTCAAGGCGACGGGCATGTACATCAACTCCTCGATGGCCAAGGTGGAGGCCCTCAAGGCGGGCTACGACGAAGCGATCATGCTGTCGCCACGGGGTCACGTGAGCGAGTGCTCGGGGGAGAACATCTTCGTGGTGAAGGGTGGCCGCCTCCTCACCCCTCCGCCCAGCGACGGCGCATTGGAGGGGATCACCCAGGCCTCTGTCGTGACCATCGCCCGCGACCTCGGTTACGAGGTTGGCGTGAGCACCCTTCATCGCAGCGATCTGTACACCGCCGAGGAGGCGTTCCTCACCGGCACGGCGGCCGAGGTGGTCCCGATCTCGTCGGTCGACGATCGACTGGTGGGCGACGGACGTCCCGGGGCGATGACCCGGAGCATCCAGGAGACCTATTTCGCCACCGTGAGAGGCGAGATCGACAGGTACAAGGACTGGTTGGACTATGTCGGTTGAGCGCCAGGACGGACCGCCCACGGCCGTCGACATCTACGACACGACGCTGCGGGACGGCAGCCAGCAGGAGGGTCTGTCGCTGAGCGTCGACGACAAGCTCCGGGTGGCCCAGCAGCTCGACCACCTGGGCGTCCATTACATCGAGGGTGGCTACCCGGGGGCGAATCCCAAGGACGAGGAGTTCTTTCGCCGGGCACCGGACGAGCTGGGCCTGGCCACGAGCACCCTCGTGGCGTTCGGCTCGACGCGCCGTCCCGGCGCTCGGGCCGACACCGATCCCGCCCTGCGCCAGCTCCTCGAAGCGGGGACAGCGGTGGTGTGCATCGTGGCCAAGGCCTGGGACTACCACGTGACCGAGGCGCTGCGGACGTCCCTCGACGAGGGGATCGCCATGGCAGCCGACTCGGTCGAGCTCCTCCGCCAGGCGGGCTTGCGGGTCTTCCTGGATGCGGAGCACTTCTTCGACGGTTACCGGGCCGACCGGGAGTTCAGCCTGGCCGTGATCGAGGCAGCCCAGCAGGCTGGGGCGGAGGCCCTCGTCCTCTGCGACACCAACGGGGGCGGCCTGCCGCACGACGTCGAGCGGGTCGTGGCCGACGTGGCCGCGCGCACGTCGGCCAAGATCGGCGTCCACTTACACAACGACGGCGGCTGCGCGGTGGCCAACACGCTGGGGGCCGTGCGGGCGGGAGCCCGCCAGGTGCAGGGCTGCATCAACGGCTACGGCGAGCGCGTCGGCAACGCCGACCTGAGCGCGGTCGTACCCAACCTCGTCCTCAAGATGGGCGTGCGGACGATCCCGACCGAGCGCCTCGAGCGACTCACCGCCGCGTCGCACCACATCGCCGAGCTGGTCAACATCACCCCCGACCCGCAGCAGCCCTACGTCGGCACGTCGGCGTTCGCCCACAAGGCCGGCCTGCACGTCAGCGCCATCGCCCGGCGGTCCGACGCCTACGAGCACGTGTCGCCCGACGCCGTCGGCAACGGCACCCGCTTCGTCGTCAGCGAGCTGGCCGGGCGCTCGACGCTCACCATCAAGGCAGCCGAGCTCGGTCTCAATCTCGACGGCGTCGCCCTCGGCGATGTCCTCGACACTCTCAAGCGACTGGAGCACCAGGGCTACCACTTCGAGGCGGCCGACGGCTCGCTCGAGCTGCTCATGCGGCAGGCGACGGGATGGCAGCAGTCCTTCTTCGAGGTGGAGTCGTTTAGGGTCATCACCGAGCACCGCGCCGAGCACTCCGTAGCTCCCAAGGACGGTCGGGCGGTCGAGCTCGGCCCGTCGAGCTTCGAGGACATGACGACAGAGGCGACCGTCAAGGTCCACGTCGTCGGTGAGCGTATCGTCGCCACCGCCGAGGGGAACGGGCCCGTTCACGCCCTTGACGCTGCCTTGCGGAAGGCCATCGGCCCTCGCCTGCCGGGGCTGGCGCAGGTGCACCTGACGGACTACCGGGTGAGGGTCCTCGACACTTCGCAGGCGACAGGCGCGGTGACCCGGGTGCTCATCGACAGCACCGACGGCGAGCGATCCTGGTCGACGATCGGTGTGTCGGAGAACATCATCGAGGCCAGCTGGCAGGCCCTGGTGGACTCCATCGTCTACGGTCTGCTGCACAACTCCGGCAGCCCCGAGGACGTCCGACCGTGACGCAACCCGAGTACGTGCCGATCACGCCTGCCGACCGCATCCGGCCCGTGCTCCGGCTTCCCGCGCCGCGGCGGTGGAAGCCGGACCGCCCGGCCGAGATCCGCGGCGGGATCCATCCCTCTGGTGCGCGGATGGGCACGCCCGGGCCCGACCAGGGGTACGCGCTGACGCTCGTCGAGCGCTTCGCCGGTCGACTGGTCCTGAGCGAGGGCGAGCGCTTCGGGGACGCGGTGGCCGGCTGCCTGGGGGTGGCCCTTCGGCGGGCGAGCCTCTTCGATCGGGCACCCGTCATCCACGACTGGGAGGTCGCCTTCGCCGTGTGGGGCTTCCTGGGTGGTGCGCCGGACGACCTCGTGGCCTACCGCCGCCCGCTCTTCCAGGCCGCGGCCCACGACTACTGGGCCCAGCGGGCGATCAGCGACCGGGTGCCCGAGGCCACCCTCCGGCTGGCGCCGGCGCAGATCACCGCCCGGCTGACCGACTGGCGGCGCCTCATCGACGCCGAGCCCGCTCCGGCTGCGCCTGGCACCAGCCGGCCGCTCCTCGAGCGCTGACACCCGGTATGCCCGCGCACGCGGGCGGAGCTGGTGCGACAATCGGGGTCGTGCAGCCCATCACGCTGTCTGCGACACAGCACGAGTTCCGGAGCTCGCTGCGCCGCTTCTGCGAGGACAAGGTCGCCAAGCGGGCGGCCGACGTCGACCGCCGCGGCACCTTCTCCTGGGAGAACTTCGAGGACTGCGTCGGGATGGGGCTCCCCGCCCTCGGGCTCCCGGTCGAGCACGGCGGCAGCGGCGCCGACCACGTGACCCAGGCGATCATGATCGAGGAGCTGGCCCGGGTCTGCGCGTCGACCAGCTTGACGATCCTCATCTCGCGGCTCGGGATGATCCCGATCATGCGGTGGGGCTCGGAGGAGCTCGGCGCCCGGTACCTGCCCCGGGTGGCGTCGGGTCGCTCTCAGGCCAGCTACTGCCTGTCAGAGCCCGACGCCGGGTCGGACGTCGCCGCCATGCGGACCCGAGCCGTGCGGGACGGCGACACCTACGTGATCACGGGCACCAAGTACTGGGTGACCAACGCCGGCATCTCCGACATCTACATCGTCTTCGCCAAGACCGACGCGGAGGCGGGCCACCAGGGCATCTCCTGCTTCGTGGTGGAGCGCGACCACGGCGTGGAGGTGGCCAAGCTGGAGGAGAAGATGGGGATGCGGGGAAGCCCCACTGGCGAGGTCGTGTTCGATGGCGTCCGGGTGCCGGCGGCCAACCGGGTCGGTGAGGAGGGCGAGGGCTTCTACATCGCCATGGCCACGCTCGACCGGAGCCGGCCGACCATCGGGGCACAGGCGGTCGGCATCGCCCAGGGCGCTATCGATCACTCCGTTGGCTACCTGCACGAACGGCGCCAGTTCGGGAGGCCGATCGCCGAGCACCAGGCGCTCCGCTTCATGGTCGCCGACATGGCGACACGGGTGGAGGCGGCGCGTGGTCTGGTCTACAAGGCGTGCGCGCTCGTGGACGAGGACGACCCGGACGGCCAGCTCTCCATGACGGGCGCCATGGCAAAATGCTTCGCCTCCGATGTCGCCATGTCGGTGACCACCGACGCCGTGCAGCTGCTGGGTGGCTATGGCTACACACGGGATTTTCCGGTGGAGCGGTTCATGCGAGAGGCCAAGCTCACCCAGATCTACGAGGGCACCAACCAGATCCAGCGGGCCGTCATCGCCAACAGGCTGTTGGGGTAGGGGTGGCGTTGGACACGCGTTCCGACGGCCCGCGGGTTCGCTTCGCGCCGTCTCCGACCGGCTATTTCCACGTCGGAGGCGCCCGCACGGCCCTGTTCAACTGGCTCTTCGCCCGTCAGCAGGGCGGTTCGTTCCTGTTGCGCATCGAGGACACCGACACCGAGCGCAACCGCGACGAGTGGACCGAGGGGATCTATGGCGCCCTGACGTGGCTCGGGTTGGACTGGGACGAGCGCCCGGTCGTCCAGTCCGAGCGAGGCCGTCTGTACTCCGAGGCGGTCGACAAGCTCGTTGCTGGTGGCCATCTCTACTACTGCGACTGCACACGGGAGGCCGTCGACGCACGCACCCGAGGTGCCGCGACACCCGGCTACGACGGATTCTGCCGCGAGCGACGGCTCGGTCCGGGACCTGGCCGGGCGCTCCGCTTCCGGACCCCCGACGAGGGCTCGACCGTGGTCTCGGACCTCGTTCGCGGCGAGGTCGTGTTCCAGCACGCGACCATCGAGGACTTCGTCCTGGTGAAGTCGAACGGAGCGCCGCTCTTCGTGCTAGCCAACGCGGTGGACGACATGGACATGGGCGTCACACACGTGATCCGCGGTGAGGAGCACCTCCCCAACACGCCCAAGGCCATCCTCGTGTGGCAGGCACTCGGCGGACCCCGACTGCCCGTCTTCGCCCACCTGCCCGTGCTGGTGAACGAGAAGCGCCAGAAGCTGTCCAAGCGTCGTGATCCCGTCGCCCTCGAGGACTACCGGCAGCAGGGCTATCTGCCCGAGGCCATGCGCAACTACCTGGTCCTGTTGGGATGGGGGCCGGCCGACGGCCAGGAGATCATGAGCCTCGACGACATGGTCCGTGCGTTCCGGCTGACCGATGTGACGCGCTCGCCCGCCTTCTTCGACGTGCGCAAGCTCACGCATTTCGACGGGGAGTACATCAGGGCGATGTCGCCGGAGCGTTTCATCGAGGCCTGCCAGCCGTGGCTCGAGTCGGGGCCCTGGGCGCCCTCGGCGTTCGACCCCGAGGTGTTCGCGCGGATGGCTCCCCTCGTCCAGGAGCGGGTGGCGACCCTCGCCGAGGTGCCCGCCATGGTGGACTTCCTCTTTCTCGACCGGGCGCCGATCGAGGAGGCGTCCTGGGAGCGGGCCGTTGCCGGCGATCCGGCGGCGGCGGCTCTGCTCGATGACGCCATCGCTTCCTACGGCACCTGCCCCTGGACGGCCGAGGAGATCCGGGGCGCCACCCTGGCCGTCGCCGAGCGGAGCGGAAAGAAGCTGGCCAAGGCCCAGGCTCCCATTCGGGTCGCCGTGACCGGTCGGACGGTCGGCCCGCCGCTGTTCGAGTCACTGCACCTGCTGGGGCGGGACCGCACGCTCGACCGCCTCCGGGCGGCGCGGGACCGGATGCCGATCGTAGGACCGGACCTGATCGACTAGCCTGAACCGGACCCAGTCGGGGGTGGTGTAATCGGCAACACAGCAGGTTCTGGCCCTGCCATTGGGGGTTCGAGTCCTCCCCCCCGAGCACATCTGCGTACACGGCCCCATCGTCTAGAGGCCGAGGACACCACCCTCTCAAGGTGGAGGCACGGGTTCGAATCCCGTTGGGGCTGCTAGAAAAATCCTTGCTCGGATGCCATTTCTGACCCGCCGGGTTTTACCGCAACTGACCGGTAGAACCCCTGGTTTACCGGTGCTAGTGGCACGATAGTGGCACGGCGCGAATACGGGCTTGCCGCGTGAGGGCTTGAAGGTCGCGACTGACCCCAGCCAGGAGCCATCCGTGAGTACGTTGAGGGCCTGTCCGGTGAGCGTGCCGACGAGGGGTGATGCGAAGGACGCTCTTCGAAGAAGACGTCCGGCCGTTAGCAACAGCCCGCCCGCGACGCCCCTCAGACCATTGCGCGGGGCACACCACGGTCGACCGCGGTAGCTTTCTGCGACAGGGGAGGGAGGACGACCATGGGCTACACCGAGGGAGCACAGCCCGAGGACGTGATCGGCATTGAAGAGGCCAGCGCCTTGCTCGAGGTGACCCAGGACAGGATCCAGGTCATGATCGCAGGCGGCCTCCTCAACCCGGTGGACCGATCAGGCGATCCCCGGTTCTACAGGGGCGAGGTCATAGCCGCACGTGAGCTGGGCGGATGATGATGCGACGGACCCGTCCGCGTAACGAGACGTGAGGAACTATGGACCTTCACCTGTCCGGCAAGACGGCCGTCGTCACCGGCGCCAGCAAGGGGATCGGACTGGCCATCGCCCAGGCCCTCGCCGACGAGGGTGTGAGCGTGGCCGCCGGAGCCCGCGACCCGAGCGACGAGCTGTCGCAGCTTGCCGCCCGCGCACCCGTTCGTCCCGTCCTGGCCGACCTGAGCACCCTGGAAGGCCCAGCGAAGTTGGTCCAGGAGGCGATGACCGCCTTTGGCAAGCTCGATGTCGTTGTCAACAACGTCGGAGCAGTCCGTCCTCACCTCGACG
>VAWP01000048.1:3823-8569 GCA_005888295.1 Actinomycetota bacterium | reverse complement strand
TGCTCGAGCGGAGCCAGGGCAACATCGTAACTATCTGCTCGGTGAATGCTTTCCTGCCGGACCCGACCATCATCGACTACAGCGCGTCCAAGGCCGCATTGCTCAACTTCTCCAAGTCGCTGTCGAAGGAGGTCGGACCACGAGGCATCCGAGTCAACACGATCAGCCCGGGGCCGGTCTCCACCGCTCTGTGGCTGAGCGACAGCGGCGTGGCCGCGACCATCGCTCGGGCCACGGGTTCGCAAGCCGATGCAGTGGCCAAGCAGGCCGCAACTCAGTCGGCGACAGGCCGGTTCACGACTCCACAAGAGGTCGCCGATCTCGTGCTCATGCTGGCTAGCGACCGTGCCGGGAACGTCACAGGGGCCGATTTCGTCATCGACGGTGGCCTGATCACAACGTTGTGACGACCGAAGGGGGTCCGCGCCCACCGGATCCGCGCTCGGCGGCGGTGTCCTTCGTGACCACCGAGCACTTCACGCTGCAGGGTGCCCGCTCGTCCACGATCGCCGAGTCGGTCGGCCGGGCGACGATGTTCCTGACCTCGGTCTCCGGGGGACTCGTTGCCCTCGGACTGGTCGCCACTGCGGTCCACGTCGGTACCGCATTCTACGCCTTCGGACTCGTGCTACTTCCCACGCTTACCTTCGTCGGACTGGTCACTTTCGAGCGAGCGCTGCAATCAGGGGTGGAGGACCACGGCTACGCGATTCGCATCGCCAGGCTACGGGCCTACTACTTCGATTACGCGCCCGAGGTGACCCCCTACCTGGCCAGCGTCTCACCGGGTGAGCGCCTCGCCATCGAAGGGCTCCGAGGCGGTAGCTCGCAGCGCTACCGCACCGTCGCCGGGATGGTGGCGGTGATCACCGCCGTGCTCGGGGGATCGACCGCTGGCCTCGCCGCCGCCGTCGCGTCCTCCTCTCTCGCGGCGGCGCTGGCCTCGGGTGTGGTTGTCGGTCTTGCGCTCCTGGCGGGCCTGATCCGCTACCAAGGCTCGGCTTGGGACCGGGCGATGCAGGCCGCCCTGTTCGAGCAGAAGGAGGCGCGACCAATCTGAGGAGGACGAGATGACAACCATCACCGAACACGAAGAGCAGCGGGTCGACAAGGCAAACGCCTCGGGACGAACCCCCGTCGTGTTCGTCCACGGCCTCTGGCTGCTGCCGAGCAGCTGGGATCGCTGGGCCACGGTCTTCGAGGAAGCCGGTTATACAGCGCTGACGCCGGGCTGGCCGGACGACCCCGAGACGGTCGAGGAGGCCAAGGCCCACCCCGAGGTCTTCGCCCACAAGTCGGTGAAACAGGTCGCCGATCACTTCGACTACCTCATCCGCAGGCTGACCAAGAAGCCGGCCGTCATCGGGCACTCGTTCGGCGGGCTCCTCACCCAGATCCTTGCCGGGCGCGGTCTGGCGGCGGCCTCGGTGGCCATCGATCCGGCGCCCTTCCGGGGCGTGCTGCCACTTCCCATCTCGGCGCTCAAGTCCGCGTCGCCGGTCCTCGCCAACCCGGCCAACCGCAACCGGGCCGTCCCGCTCACCTACGAGCAGTTCCGTTTCGCCTTCGCCAACGCCGTTGACGAGGAGGAGGCGAAACAGCTCTACGAGACCTTCGCCGTCCCCGCCTCCGGCGTGCCCCTCTTCCAGGCGGCGGCCGCCAACTTCAATCCGTGGACCGAGGCCAAGGTGGACACCAAGAACCCCGACCGTGGGCCGCTCCTGATCATCGACGGCGAGAAGGACCACACCGTTCCCTGGGCCATCGCCAATGCTTCCTACAAGAAGCAACAGCGCAACGACGCGGTGACCGAGATCGTCAAGGTCCCGAACCGTGGGCACTCCCTCACGATCGACAGCGGCTGGCGAGAAGTGGCCGATCAGGCGATGGGCTTCGTCAAGCGATTCGTCTAGCGGACCGGTCTGGTCGCCGGCGTGCGCTAGAAGGCGATCTTCTGCGTGAGCAGACCCGAGCCCTCGCCCCGGCCCGAGAGGATCCGGCAGAACTCGACCGCGTCGAGGTGCAGCTCCTCGCTACCGGCTCCTTGGCTAAAGCAGCCACCGGCCGGGCCCTCCAGCACCAGATCGAATGGCTGGCCGTGGGTCCTGGCCCACTCGACCACCACGTCGGCGATGATCCGCCCGTCGTGTTCGGCGCTGAGCACGAGGCTCTGCCCGGTCGCACGGGTGAGATCGACCCGGTGCATCCAGTAGTCGCGGTTCATGATCACATCGATGAGATAGCCAAGCTTCCACGTGCCCTCGAAGGGAGCTCCGGGCTTTATCGACCGGGCTCGCAGCACGGCCGGCATGCGTCGTCTCCCTCTGACCGCCTTGGCGGCCAGAGCGTGCAACCGGCGAGTCAGCTCTGTCGGTGAGAGCCCGGCGTGGTCCCAGACCTGGCGGGCGGTCATCTCGTCGATCATCGGCCTTCCGCTTCGTTTGGCCGCACGGGTGGCGGCGAGGAATTGGTGAGCGAACTCGGCGGCTCGGGCGTTCGCCTCCATGGCCCCGAGGACATGGGACAGCATCGCCTTGACGTCCCATCCCTCGCAGTCGGTGGGACGGGTCCAGTCCGACTCACCGAGGCGGTCGACGACCTCGAGCAGGCGCCCTGCCTCGGTCTCGGCCAGGGCCATCGCTTCGTCGTGGCCGATCGGGGCGATCGAGCTCACCTCTATGCCGCCTTGGGTCATGGTCATCGTTTCCTCCTTGGAGATCGTTTGGTGAACACGTGGTTGGCGAACATGTCGGCGGCCTCGCCGACCAGGCCGAGCCAGCGGTCGCCGCCGGGCTCATTGGCCAGCTGTTGGAAGGCCAGCCCGGAGACCAGCGCCGTCCAGAGGTCGAAGTGCGCCGGATCGGTGAGTCCGGCGGTGGCCAGGCGAGCCCGGCCTTCTTCCAGCACCTGTACGGCCAGTTCGTAGGACTCGGCCGAGGGCTCGAAGTCGGGGATCGTGCGCTGGAACAGGAGCTGGGCGCGGGCCGGATCGGCGAGCGAGAACTCCACGAAGGCCCTCGCGATCTCCCGCAGCAGCGCCCGAGGTTCGCTGGGCCAGTCGATAGACGCCATCCGCTCCAGTAGTTCGCGGTTGCCCTGGGAGAACATGGCGTCGTAGACCGCGTTCTTGGAGTCGAAGTACCAGTACAGCGAGGGGGGCCGCATCCCGATCCTGGCCGCCACGTCCCGTAGCGACAGGGCGGCCAGGCCCTGTTCGCGCACCAAGTCCCAGGCCGCTTCCAGGATCTCGGCCCTAGTCGCCTCACGGCGTTCTGTTCGTCGATCGCGAGTCGGGTAGACGACCATAACTCGAATTATCTACTGCAGTTAGATTACTGTCAAGAGCCATGACAGAGGAGCCCTGCCACGCATGCCCGGACGTGGCTGGCAACTATGGCTGGCCTCCCGCCTGACGAGCCCGCATCTTGGTGCCGTTCCACATTTCGTCGACAGAGGGCGGTGGCTCGGCGACTTTTCGACGAGTTGTGGAACAGGCGATCACCTCGCCGGTCCGAAAGGACGTCATGAATGCCGCGCTCACGGTCTCGCGAGGGCCGCTCGCGTCTTCGGGTTCCACATCTTGTCGAAAGTGGGCCGTGCGCTCGCAGCCGCGGTGACCACTTTCGACCAAATGTGGAACCGGAGGTGGCCGGACGTGTCGAGCTCGAGAGAGCTCAGCCCGGGTTCGACGGCGGGGCCACGACGTTGGGAGCGGGGCTCCCCGCGGGTCCGGGGCCGAAGCCGGACACGGTCTTGACCACCTGGAAGCTGGAGCTCAGCTCGACGGTGACGTAGCTGCCGTCGGCCTTCTTCATGTGGACCTCGAAGGGGGCGACGCCCGAGGAGTCGGACTCCGCCCGGACCACGGTGGAGTTGGGAACGGCCGCGTTCGCCGCCGCCACGGCCTTCTGCAGATCGGTCCCGGTCAGAAGCGTCTCGCTAGGGCCGTGGCTCATCGTCGCCGGATCGCCAGGAGCGCCCGCGGGCGGCCTGGACTGGTTCGACGACCCAGACGAGCCGCTTGTCGACGAGCTGGTCGCCGCCGTTGCGATTCCGACGGCTCCGATGCTCACGCCGGTGACGAGCGCGCCGGTGACGAGGGTCTTGCGGACGATGGAGGAGCGTTGGTTCACGGGAATCCTCTCGGTAGGGCCGCCGGGAGGTTCCCGGCAGTCGTTCCACCGTCCAAGATGAGCCATGGAGTTGAGACCCAGCTGGGACCGGGCGGAGACTGCCGGAAGTGTTGTGCTGTGCCATGGCTTAGCGCGACGAGGTCATGTACCGGCCGTTCTGGGTGGGGCATGATGGCGGTAGTCGCGTCCGCCTGGGCAGCTGTGGTCAACTGGGGTCGAAGCTCGAGGAGTAGCAGGCCGTTACGACTGGAGGCGGAGCCATGTCAGCTCAGGAGAACAAGGACCTGATCCGACGCTATATCGAGGCGATCGACGCCAACGAGACGAGCGATTGGAGCGTGCTGGATGGGTTCATCGCGGAGGATTTCGTCGCGCACCACGCTCCGGTTCCAGGGGTGAGCCTGGACCGCGATGGGATGAAGGAGGCGGCAGAGATCTTTCGGGTGGCTGCTCCGGGGCGACACGAGATCCGGATGCAGGTTGCCGAGGACGATCTCGTGGTCAGCCACATCGTGGGCCAGGGCGTCCATGCCGGAGAGCTCCTCGGAATCCCAGCGACGAACAAGGAGATCGAGACGGAGGGGATCGCAATACACCGAATCCGCGATGGCAA
>VAWP01000048.1:0-3815 GCA_005888295.1 Actinomycetota bacterium | reverse complement strand
GTGCTGCCCGGCCCGCAGGGGTAGCGCCGCGCGCTCCGCCTCGCGGTAGATCAACGTTGGTCTCGGGCCGCGCTCGGTACGGCTCCGGTAATGGAGGCGTCGACGGTGATCGACTTGAGCTTGCTCCACCTGTCCAAGCCGCCGTGCGCGGTGACGGCACGCTCGAGTAGATCGTTCATTTCTCCTCCTGGATGGTCGTGGGAGTTGTCTGCTTCATGCGGATTGTCGTGTGGGTGTTGGGGGTGCGAGCTCAATCGAGGGGGCGCAGGTCGGTGGCGGTCAAGAGGTACGCGGCAGCGGAGTAGCTGTCGTCAATGACGACGTCGCCAACCGTCTTGGCGAAGTGCTCGGTGGTCAGGACCGGTCCGAGTTGGTCTTGGTACGCCTCGATGCTGAGGCCGGCGCGTTCGGCGTACCCGGCCACCCCTGCTGCACCGAGATCCGTTGCCGGAGTGAGCTGCGGCAGGAGGGCCACGAACCTCAGCCCCAGCGATCGCAAAGTGGCCTCGGCTCCTGCATACGCGCTGATGAAACGCGCCGTGGCCTTGGCACCGGCGTAACCGCCGCTCAACGGCGAGCCGCGCAGGGCCGCTCCACTCGAGATGGTGACCACCGTCGAGCCGGGCTCGAGGGGCAGCGACAGACTCGCTCGGGCGAAGTTGAAGGCCTGGCGGACGTCGGTGTGCCAGTTGGTGCTGAAGGTCTCCCAGGTCTGCTCCTGGATCGGGCGTACCACGGGGGTTGCTCCGGCGTTGAGGATGACGATCTGTGGTCGGTGCCGGACGAGCAACCGATCCGGCAGTGACGGGTCGGCGGCGTCGGCCACCTCGAAATCGAAGGTGTCGCCGTGCTCGTCTCGCAGGTCGCGAAGCGCTGACTCGCTGCGGGCGACACCCACGACGTGGGCTCCGGCGTGGAGCAGCTCACGAGCGACGGCAAGGCCGAAGCCGCGGCTGGCCCCAGTCACGATCGCTTTGGTGCCGTCAAGAAGTGTGTTGGGCATGGGTCGGGTCCTTTCTTGTGGATCGTGTGTCTCAGTTCCGGGTCGAGGTCATGAAGACAGTTCCTCACGGGTGGCGGCGATGGCTGGGTGCGCTACCCGGCTCCTGCGCCGACCGGGACATCGGGTTGGCGCGTGGTCGCCGCCGCCTTCGCCACCTCGGCGCGTCTGACGAGCACGAGGGTCACGGGGATTGCGACCAGGCCGGTCAGCCCGCATACCCACAGGGCCCACTGGAACCCACCGGTGAGGGCGGCGGCATGTCCGTACCCGTGATGGACGAGCGTTCGGAAATGGGAGGCGGCGACAGATGATGCGACCGCGACCCCGATGGCCCCGCCGAGCTGCTGCGAGGTGTTGAGCAGCCCGGAGGCCACCCCCGCATTGCGCTCGGTCACTCCGGCCAGGGCGCCGATCGAAACGGGAATGAATGCGAATGCGGTGCCCATGCCGGCCACGAAGAAGGGTCCGGCCAGGTCGTGCCAGAAGCTCCCTTCAGGCGTGATCTGGGTGGCCCACAGGATCCCAGCCCCGATGAGCGCCATGCCCACCGCCATCACGAGCTTGGCCGAGGTCTTGGTCACCAGCATTTGCGAGAGACCGGCGAACGCCACCGAGGTGACCGAGGCCGCCAGCCATGCGAGCCCGGTCGTGAGAGCCGAGTACCCGAGCACCTGTTGCATGTACAAGGTGCCGACGAAGATGAAGGTGAAGAAGCTCGCTCCGAGCAGGAACCCGACGGCGTTGGAACCAGCGACGGTACTCAGTCGGAAGAGCGGAAGCGGCAGCAGGGGTGCCTCGACCCTGGTCTCGACGACGAGAAAGGCGACGAGCAGAGCTGCCGCCAGGGAGAGCAGGGCCACGGTCTGGGTGGCGCCCCAGCCCACCTGCGGCGCCTGCGAAATGGCGTAGACGAAGACCACCAACGCACCGGTGATGGACACTGCTCCGAAGGGGTCGTACCGACGCCGCTCGGCGCGCAGCCTGCTCTCGGGCACCACCTTGGGCGCCAGGGCCAGGGCAGCAGCACCGATGGGCACGTTGAGAAAGAAGATGTACTGCCACCCGATGTAGCGGGTGAGCAGGCCACCAGCGAGCACTCCGACGGTGGCGCCCATGGCACCCACAGCGCCCCAGATGCCCAGGGCCTTGTTGCGCTCGGCGCCCTCGGCGAACATGTTCATCACGATCGAGAGGGCGGCCGGTAGCACGACGGCCGCTCCAAAGCCCTGGAGCCCGCGCATCACGATCAGGAACGTGTCCGAGGTGGCCAGACCAGCTGCCAGCGAGGCGGCAGAGAAGATGGCCAGGCCCACCATGAGCAGGCGCCGTCGTCCCAGCAGGTCGGCGGCCCGGCCGCCCAGGAGGAGGAAGCCCCCGAACGTCAGCCCGTAGGCGGTGACCAACCACTGCAGGTCGGACTGGGCAAAGTGCAGCTTGAGGCCGATTGTCGGCAGGGCGACATTGACGATTGTGAGATCGACGATGGTCATGAAGTACGCGACCACGAGCAAGGCAAACGCCTGCGAGCGCCGGGTGGGCAGCGGGGCGGACCCGCCGGTACCGGTCACGACTCGTGAGACCGTTCTGTCTGGCCTGGATATCCGACCCCGCCTTCGGTCCTCGACGGCGGACTTCTGTGAGCGAAGCAGCGCCATCTCGCACCTCCTATCGTCGCTGGTCCGTCCTACCGTTGTTCAAACACCGACGGAGACCGAGATTGAGCGATGACTTTGGGGTGCGAGTGGTGTTCCAACGAAGAGAAGGCGTCAGTGCGAAGGACGGGATGACTCGATGAGGGATTCGACACTTGCCCGGGCTCAGGCGGGCGACAGCGATGCCTTCCGGGAGCTGACCGACCCGTACGCACGGGAGCTCCATGTGCACTGTTATCGGATCCTCGGATCGTTCCAAGACGCCGAGGACGTACTCCAGGAGACTCTGTTGTCGGCATGGCAGGCTATAGACCGCTTCGACGGCCGTTCGCTCAGGGCATGGCTCTACCGCATCGCCACCAACCGCTGTCTCAACTACCTCCGGGACGCGTCTCGTCGTCCCAAGGCGGCCAACCCGCCCAAGGCGGGATCGCCGTTCGCAGACGCGACGACCTCCGACGAGCCGTGGTGGCTCGAGCCCTACCCCGACGCCTTGATCGATGACGTTGCCCTAGGCCCAGAGGCCCGCTACGACGCTCGGGAGTCCATCGCGCTCTCGTTCGTAGCCGGACTCCAGCACCTACCTACTCAGCAGCGAGCGGCCTTGGTTCTGCGCGACGTGCTCGGCTTCTCCGCATCCGAGGTCGCGGACATGCTCGAGTCCACCCCGGCGTCGGTCAACAGTGCCCTTCAGCGTGCCCGCGCCGGGTTCCGGCGCTCGGGAGACCCGGACCTTGTACCCCTGCCCCACTCCGAGGGTGAAGGACAGGTCGTTGACCGCTTCGTCGATGCCTTCCAGCAAGGTGATGTCGACCAGCTCGTTGCTCTGCTGACCGACGACGCGAAGTTCACCATGCCGCCCGAGCCATTCGAGTTCCACGGACCGCGAGTCATCGCAGAGTTCTTCCCCCGCCTTGGCTTCTGGGGTCGAGATCTCAAACTTGTTCCCACCAGAGCGAACAGCCAGCCGGCGTTGGGCTACTACGTTCCAGACCCGATGGCAAGCGTCCATCGGGCCGGCGGAATCCTGGTACTGACGGTATCCAGTGACCAGATCTCGGCGATCACCAGGTTCGGAGAGAAGGCCCTGCTTGCCCGCTTCGGCCTACCCCGCACGCTGCCAAGTTCGTAGAGACGCCAGTTGCCACCAACCGTCAAAA
>VAWP01000179.1:2616-5161 GCA_005888295.1 Actinomycetota bacterium | reverse complement strand
AGCGGCACGCTCCCATGATGCTGACGACGGACATCGCGCTGAAGGTCGATCCGATCTACGCGCCGATCGCCAAGCGCTTCCACGAGCATCCGGACGAGCTGGCCGACGCGTTCGCCAGGGCGTGGTACAAGCTCCTGCACCGCGACATGGGACCCGTATCGCGCTACCTCGGCCCTTGGGTTCCCGAGGCGCAGCTGTGGCAGGACCCCGTCCCCGCCGTCGATCACGAGCTGATCGGGGACAAGGACATCGCTGCCCTCAAGGCCAAGATCCTCGGATCGGGGCTGTCGATCTCCCGGCTGGTGTCCACCGCATGGGCGTCGGCGGCGAGCTTCCGCGGCACGGATATGCGCGGCGGAGCCAACGGGGCGCGGATCCGCCTTGCACCCCAGAGGGACTGGGAGGTCAACGATCCGGCCGAACTGGCCAAGGCCCTGCAGACGCTCGAGCAGATCCAGCAGGACTTCAACGGCTCGCAGTCCGGCGGCAAGAAGGTCTCGCTCGCCGACCTGATCGTCCTGGGCGGAAGCGCCGCCGTCGAGCAGGCGGCGAGGAACGCCGGGATCGACGTCACGGTTCCGTTCGTGCCGGGGCGCACCGATGCCTCGCAGGAACAAACAGACGTGGAGGCGTTCTCGGTGCTCGAGCCGACGGCCGACGGGTTCCGCAACTACCTCCGAACCGGCGAGAAGTTCCCGTCGGAGCACGCCCTGGTGGAGCGGGCCAACCTGTTGACGTTGACTGCTCCGGAGATGACGGCTCTCGTCGGCGGCATGCGCGCCCTGAACGCCAACTTCGACCAGTCGGCCTACGGGGTGTTCACCGACCGGCCCGAGACGTTGACCAACGACTTCTTCGTGAACGTGTGCGACATGGACACGGAGTGGAAGCCGTCCGCCACGGCCGAGAACGTCTACGAAGGTCACGACCGCAAGACGGGCGAGGCCACGTGGACCGGCACTGCCGTCGACCTCGTCTTCGGTTCGAACTCCCAGCTCCGGGCCATCGCGGAGGTCTACGCATCGGACGACTCGAAGGAGAAGTTCGTGCGTGACTTCGTGGCCGCGTGGGACAAGGTCATGAGCCTCGATCGCTTCGACCTGACCTGAGGCCACGCCTGGGCCTGGTGACCGGTTCACGCCGAACCGGTCACCAGGCCCTGCATGGCAAGTGGACGACGCCTACGCAGGCACCCTCTCGCGCTCGTAGTTGAGCAGCAACACGCCCGTCGTCGTGGGAGTGCAGTCGACGAGCCGCAACCGCAGCGGTCCGGCCAGCTCCCCGAACAGTCGCTTGCCCGTGCCGAGGACGAGCGGATGCAACATGATCCGGTACGTGTCCACCAGGTCGTTGGTGAAGAGCGTCTGGGCGAGGACTCCGCTCCCCAGAACGGTGATGAAGCCCGCCCCGTCGGCTTTCAAGTCCCGGACCGACTGGACGACGTCACCGTCGACGACGTGGGAGTTGGCCCAGTCGAGCCGACGCAACGTTCGCGTCACCACGTACTTCGGAGTGGCGTTGAGGCTGGCCGCGAACGGGTTCTCGGCAGGCTCGTGCGGCCAGTGCGCGGCCATGTGCTCGTAGGTCTTGCGGCCAAACAGGTAGGCCGAGGTCTGACCCAGTCCGGATACTGCCTGACGCGCCAGTACCTCGTCCCCGTACGGCGCGCTCCAGCCTCCGTGCTCGAATCCGCCTTCGCGGTCCTCGTCCGGCCCGCCCAAGCCCTGCATCACGCCGTCGAGCGTGACGAACTCCACAACGCTCAGCTTTCGCATCAGGCTCCTCCTATCGGTCAGCTGCGATCGGGATGACGACTGGCGACAGAGTCAGCTGTGCCAGTTCCGGGCGGCCAGTCGGGTAACGCCGACTCGCGACGAGGCGACGTGCCCAGCTTGCCACGAGGAATGATGGCGAAGTCGTCTCCGCCTGCTGAAGCTGTGCGCTCACTCAAGAATCACCGCTCGTGATCGATGATTCCGGTTCGGCTGGACGGTCGGGTGGGGATCTCGTCGGTCTGATCGGTCGGGTGACCGTCGCCGTCCGCGAGGGTCATCCGGGGGAGGTCCTGCTCCCCGTACGGGGTGGCACAGAAGCCTTCGCCGCCTGGTCGGACGAGCCAATCCGGAAAGGTCTGCATGTGGTGGTCGTCGAATGTCGGTCGCCACGATCGGTGTTCGTGACTCGCTTTCCTGACGAGTCACTGCTCGAGAACGAGGTGCCCTGATGCTGTTGTGGAACGTTCCCGCACCGAATGAGGCCCTCCTGATCTCAGGGTCCAAGCACCGGGAACAGGACATGCAGTTCCGTATCGTTACCGGCCACGGGTCCTTCGTCCTCCCCATCAAGCAGGGCGAGAACCAGGCGCTCATCGCGGCCAACAAGCTTGTCGATCTGCTGCCATCGCTCGTCGAGGCCTCCGCCAAAGGCATCGCCGGCTCCAATCTCACCGTTCTCAACGGCACCGAGGGCGTCAACCAGGTCGCCGCCGGCGTCGTCGCCCAGGGTCTGTCGATCTACGAGTCCCTGCGACGGTCCGTGGCGCATG
>VAWP01000179.1:0-2587 GCA_005888295.1 Actinomycetota bacterium | reverse complement strand
CTCAGCCGCCACGAGCCCCAGGCGAGGTAGCTAACCGGGAGATGACCTTTGCGGAGTTTGCGCCCACTACGCCTGAGGCCGCCACCGCTTGACTCTCCCGACGGGAGGCGCACACTGAAAATGGACGCCGCCGGGCGTGATCTTCCCGCCATTGCCGCCCGGCGTGCTGCGCCGGTCTCCGCTCCCCACGGGCGGAGACGGGCGCGTCAGTTGTTACTCGGTCCGGCGGAGCCGCACGACCAGCACTAAATCCATCGATGCCGTTCCTCTTGGACGGTCGGGTGATCTTGGGTAGGCCGCTCGAGAGGCGACGTTCCCATCTCGCTGTCGAGATCTGGGGCGACCTATCGTCAGTTGCCGCCGTGAGCCTGGCCAGGGTTGGTCACCCACGCAAAGGCCTCGGCCAGGTCGAGGATCTCCTTGGCACCGACCACCTCTTCCGACTGCGCGAACAGCTTCCTGAGAATGGCCTGCCTTACCTTCGCTTCCAGCACGTGCGACCCGACGGCCAGTTCCCGAACCTGCTCTGCGGTGTGGTCATCAAGCACGATCTCTTCTCCCTACCGCCGATTCCGGCCGGAATCTGACGAGATCGGCTCCGGATTTTCGGCCGCATGCACGAACCGATCGGGAGCCGGTTCTGTCGCGCCTGTGACCCTCCTTGGCGAAGCTCCCCGCTCCCGAGACGATGGGGCCCGGCAAGAGGGGGGCGAGTCAACGAGGGCCAAGCTGAGGGTGCGAGACCTCTCGCGTACCGAAAATCGACTTCACCTGCCTCAAATCCATCCTACTCCGTCTGTACGGTTCCGTACATAAGAAAGATACCCAAGGCCAGGCCGCTCAGGCGCAGACCGGGTCACTCGCGATGACCTCTTGGGATCGGATGGCGTTGTGGCGGCAGCTGCGTGCCGCCACTCTGGAGCCTGTAGCTAGGAGGACGCTTGTGAGGAGGCTCTCCTCGGGCCTGACGCCACCGTCACCACGTGGTCGAGCTGGGTGAATTCGATGACTCTGGAGACGGCTCCACTCGGTGCCTCGAGGAACAGGTCGCCGCCCAGTTCCCGCTGGTGTTCGCAAGCCGCAAGCAGCGGAGCAAGGCCGGCGCAATCCATGAACTCGGTGTCGCTCAGGTCAACAAGGATCACTCGACCCGGCTCAGCCATCTCGGCCAGTGCATCCGATAGCCGGGGGGCCGTGGCGAGGTCGAGTTCCCCAACCACGACGACGACGGCGAGGCCATCGTGCACGGTGGTCTTCAGATCGAATGGAGTGGGAAATTCCAACTCGTCCCCCGAGGCGCCATTTGCCCGGATATCTGGTCTCAACTCCCAGCCTACTACCGCTCTGTTAGGTACCGTACAGAGCAGGGAGCTCGTCTAGCCGGCGACGAGCGGCACTACGGGGCCGCGAGCCACCACCCGGGCCCGCGCTCTGCCGCCGCCCGGTAGGACCCAGCGGCAGCGGTCTGCTCTTAGTACCCCGGGAAGGCGCGGCGGAGGTCGTCCAGCGAGACGTCGCCCTCAACCCTGACGCCCGCCGGGGTGTGGTCGGCGGCCAGCCGGCCGGCGGTCAGCCGCAGCCACGCCTCTGCCGGAAGATTGGCGCGGGCGGCCACGTCGGCAGCCGGCCCCTCGGTCACGGATGCGCCGTCCTCGCCAAGCTCGAGCCGGTAGTGGCGCGCAGGGTCGGTCGTCTCGATGGCCACGAGGCCCGACCGGCCGATCGGCTTGGCGAAGAAGCCGGCGAACAATGGAAGCTGTTCAAGCACGATCGGCACGATGTGGCCGGCCACGGTCGCATGGGGATCGAAAGACACGTTGATGTCCCAGCCGTGGAGCCCGACTTCGCTGAGCCGCATCGTCGCCAGGAACACGACGTGGACGGGCTGCGGGAGGAACCCGACGTCGATGAGCTTGCTGTCGAGCTCTTCGTCATCGAGCGCCTCGTAGGCCCCGACCAGTCGGACGTCAGCCGCCATGAACCCGTCCGCCTGCTCGCGTGGGGACATGGCATTCCACCGGTCCCAGATCACGGGGGCCGCTCCGAGGTCGGCTTTGCCCGTCGTGAGCGTGTGGTGCCCGATCTCGGCCGCGCTGCCGAGATGGCTCAGGACCTGGGCCACCGTCCACTCCGAGGCACCCGAGGGGCGCCCGAGTTCCTCGGACGAGAGGTTCTGGACGAACGCCTGCAGCTCGTCGCGCGTCCGCCGCAGCGCGGCGACGGCGTCCTTCGCTCCTACGGCCATGAGGGCGCATGGTACGCGTCGGGCAACGGCAGGCGGACCGGTGCGCGCCGCCACCGCGCACCTCGAGAAAGCCTCTTGGCGCGAACGCTCCGCTGGAGCTACTGGCACACAAGTGGCACAGCCGGCGGAGGCACCCCGCCCGACCTGACGCCGCAGCCGCTCTGACTAGGCCATTGAACCGGTGGAGGTGATCGGACTCGAACCGACGACTTCTACGTTGCGAACGTAGCGCTCTACCGACTGAGCTACACCCCCGCGGCAGGTCAGGATAGTCGAGGGGGATACTCGCTCCCCGAGTGGGCGGTGCCGGTGGCGCGGTCGATGGCCTGGCGCAGGCGACCT
>VAWP01000008.1:8450-19790 GCA_005888295.1 Actinomycetota bacterium | reverse complement strand
CACGAATGGCTCGAGACGAACCGGCGGTTGTGGAACGAGATGGCGTCGATCCACCCCTCCACCTCGCTGTACGACATAGAAGGGCTGGTCGCCGGCCGAGACGACCTTCGCCCGTGGGAGGACGAGGAGCTTGGCCCGGTCTCGGGGTTGGACCTCGTTCATCTCCAGTGCCACATCGGAAGCGACACCATCGCCTGGGCGCGACGAGGCGCTCGCGTTGTAGGCCTCGACTTCTCCGATGAAGCCATCGCGGTCGCTCGTGACGTGTCGACCCGTTGCGGACTCGATGTCGAGTGGGTCCAGGCGAACGTCTATGACGCTGTCACCGCACTCGGTGGTCGCACGTTCGACGTCGTCTATACCGGCGTTGGCGCGCTCGGATGGCTACCCGACCTGGTCCGGTGGGCGGAAGTGGTGCACACCCTGCTCGTGCCTGGTGGCGTGTTGTACCTCGTCGAGCTCCACCCGATGTGGGTCGCCGTGATCGAGGACGGCTCGACCATTACCCAGCGCGCCCTCGGGGCTGCGTATACCCGCTGGGACAAGCCCAACCGAGTGAGCTACGCAGACGCCAACCGACCGCTCTCGGCCGTGTCGAGCTTCGAGCGCCTCCACGCCATCTCCGCGGTCCTGACGGCAGTGCTCAACGCCGGCATGAGCATCGAACTGTTCCATGAGTTCGACGTCACCCCTGCGCCCACGCCATGGCTCGAGATCGGCGAGGATCGCCTGTACCGGTTCCGACCGGGAGCTCCGCCGTTCCCCCTCACCTACTCGCTCCGAGCCCGGCGTCCGCAGCCGTAGCGCCGAACCCTCGGGCGTCTGCTCGACGCCTCGAGAGATAGTCATCAGCCTTCGGGAAGGGCGGCAAAATCACGCTTGGCCTGCCGGTACCACCCCATGCCCTTGATGGGGTTCTTCCACCTGCCCTTCATCGCCTTCAAGGCACTTTCGTGCGTGGTGTCGCCCTGAGCGACCATCTCCTTGAGATGTCGATCTTGCGCCTTGATGACCTCGTCTGCGGTCACGCCCTGGTGCAGAGAATCGCAAGGGCCACCAAGATCTCGACAGGTCATGGTCTTCATGATCCTCGCTTCCTTTCGCTGTGTCGGACCGTCACTTTTCATGCCCTCGGGTCGCGCGAGTCAGCCTCTCGGGACTTCGCCCGAACACGGACTATTTCCATGGTCGCCAGCACGTCTGGGTCGGCGATCAGCTCGACCTCGCGCACCAGGCCTGCTTCGACATGGAACACGAAGGCCACCTTGATCACCCCGGCGTGGAACCACGCTGCACCAAGCTCATCATCGATCGTGACAGGTGCCGCCCCGCGGACGCCGTTGAAGCGAGCAGCCACGGCCGCTGCGCCGTCATACAGGGATTCCGTGCCCATCTGCTGTCCGACCAGGTCGGCACGCATGACAACGTCGGGCGCGAGGAGCGACAACAAGGTGGAAAGATCCCCACCGCGGGCGGCAGTGAGGAACGCGTCGACGACCTGCTGGCTCTCGGCGCGCGCCGCCTGCGACGCAGCCGGCTCCGGCACGCCCTGAACCTTGCGCCGCGCCCGGCTCGCCAACTGCCGTACAGCCGTCCCCGAGCGCCCCATGACAATGCTGATCTTGTCGAACGGATAACCGAAGACGTCGTGCAGGACGAACGCCGCCCTCTCGGCTGGCGCCAGGATGTCGAGGACCACCTGCATCGCGTCGCCCGTCTTTTCGGCCAGAAGTGCGTCGGCCTCCGGGTCAGCCGGAGCGGGGTCGACGGGTGCCTCAGCCTCTCGCATCGATCGGGTGTCTCGTCTGCGCAGCTGGTCAAGGCACAATCGCGTCACGACGGTTGTCAGCCAGGCGGGCAGGTCGTCGATGTCCTCTGTGCGGGAGGTCCGAAGCCAGGCCTCCTGCAGGACGTCGTCGGCATCGGCCTCGGACCCGAGTATCCGGGTGGCGATGGCAGTCAGCCGGGGCCGTTCGGCGTTGAAATCGGTCACTTCCATCCTGGTCACACCATGTTGACGCAGGCCACCACCGGAGTGTGACCACCACCCTGACGACGGGAATTTCGGATCTGATGAGCAGCGAGTGAGGGCGGCCGGAGGCTGGGACTGGGCCCTACCGCTCGACAGGTCCAGGATCGCCCCGCCGCCAGTGGTCGTCGGAGTGGGCGGGGACCTCAGGCTCGTTGTTCTTCTCGTTCGACCCGGAACAGCCGGGCAGCTGCTCCATGAGCTCGGAACGCTCGCCACGTGCCCTCCGGCTGCGCCAGCCGGTCGGCAATGACCCACAGGGCCGCCGGGTTGAGACCGAGTCCGCTGTGACTACCGAACACCTCGACGCTCTCGCTCGTGGTCGACGGGATCTCGAGACACGCCCGCCACGGCACGACTCCGTCGCTGCGCGTGAAGATGGCGGTGGCGGGGACGGGCAACGGCCCACGCGCCTCCTCGGATGGACGCTGGATCTGATCGCTCCCCTCGTAGGGACCCCGCACCGCTTCCAACAACGCGCTGACGTTGCTCCTCCCTCGGTCTCGAAGCCGCAACGGACTGCCGAGAGTGACGACCTGGCGCACCGCCGAGGGCGCGGCCCGAGCGATCTCCCGAGCGTAGATGCCCCCGAGGCTCCAACCCACGAGGCTCATCGGACGCCCATGTCGATCTGCCAGCTCGCGAATCCTGGCCCTGAGACCCTCGATCGTCGCTTGCGCCGGCCTGCTCAATCGCTCGGAGGCACCCACCCTCCGAGTGCCCGCTCGAGCTCGAGAGCAACGGCGATCGCGAGGTGATCCCGGTTGGGTCCCGCCGCGACCTGGACTCCGAGCGGCAGCTTCCGGGCGTTCAGCCCGAGTGGTACCTGGGTTGCCGGCAAGCCAGCCACGCTGAAGGCTGCTGTCGGGTTGAGGACCCACGGGCGACCGACGGTACGCCCGTGGCGCGGAGCCACCCGACAGTGCGGTATATGCAGCATGACACCGCTGCCGACCGTGGCTTCGACCTCGGCGGCAAACGCACGCCCGGCGGCGAGGACGCGTCGCGTGGTCCGAGACGGCATGTGGGCGGAGATCGCCTCGCCAGCGAGGAGAAGCCGGGTCGCGACCGTGTGCGGTCCGCCGGGGCGAGGGCTAGCTCGCCAGCTCGGCGAAACTGCACCCTCGGCGAGAAGCAGCTCGCGCACGCTTGGTCCACTGTCGCTGAGCGCCGTGAGATAGAGCCAGAAGGCGCGGCGCATACTGTGCATGGACCTGTGCTCGACCCTCGCGCCAGCGACGGCGAGCGCGTCAGCGGCGCGTTCTTGGGCCAGGTACAGCTCTCGGCTGACGGGCAGGAGCTCCGACTCGTCGCTGACTACCACGCGCAGGTCGTCCACGGACACGTCCGCCGGTGCCCCGAGCTGGGCCTGGCCGACACATGACTCGTGCTGGTCGGCTCCCGCGATGATGCCAAGAAGCGGCATCAGGTCCTCGGCACGGCGGGCGAGCGGCCCGATGGTCAGAAACGGGTCCTTCTCCGCAGTGGGGAAATGACCGGCGTTCGGCACGAGCCCGGGCGAGGGCCTGTGGCCGAAGACGCCGTTGAAGAAGGCGGGTATGCGGATCGAGCCTCCGCTGTCCGCGCCCAGGCCGATCGGCGATCCGCCGCATCCGACTGCGGCGCCTTCGCCGCCGGAGCTCCCGCCGGCAATCCGACGCCGATCGTAGGCGTTGCTCGTGCGTCCGTAGACACGATTCTCGGACTCCAGCCATGCGCAGAACTCGGCGGTGTTGGTGACGCCCAGCAGAATCGCCCCGGCATCAAGGAGGCGCTGCGACGCTGGCGCTGTCTGTGTGGAGCGAAACTCGCGACGGGCGACGACGCCGGCGCAGTTCGGCATGCCTCGTACGGCGATCGATTCCTTGATCGTGCAGGGCACGCCCGCCAGCGGCGGAAGCTCACCACCTCCACCGGCAGCGACCGCGGCATCGACGGCGTCGGCCTCGTGGCGCGCCTCTTCGTACCGCGCCGCCGCGATCGCGTTGATGCGTGGTTGAGCCCGCTCGAGCACCTCGAGGTGCGCCTCGACGACGTCGCGGGCCCCAACCTCGCCTGAGCGGATGGCACTCGCCAGGACGACAGCCGAGCGCTGGGTGATCCCGGGCTGAGGGGGTGCGGTTGTAGCCATCTCCGAGAAACTAACGAGTCTTGTACGATCGTGCAAGACGATTGTTCAAGAGAGGCGGTAGGCTGGCCCTCGTGTCCCCCCGTGAGAACCACCGGGAGCGGCTGCTTCGCGGTGCCCTGGCGTGCCTGCGCGAGAAGGGCTACGCACACACGACCGCCCGCGACATCGCCGCGGCCTCCGAGAGCAACCTGGGCTCGATCGGCTACCACTTCGGCTCCAAGGAGGCGCTCATGAACGAGGCGATCCGCCAAGGGTCTGCCGAGTGGATCGAGCAGTTGGGGCGGATCGCCTTCAGCGACCACGGCGCCACGCCGATCGAGCACTTGCAGGCCGCGTGGAGGGGGCTGGCCGACACCTTCGATGAGCACCGGCCGCTGATCCTGGCCTTCATGGAGGCCCTGGTTCAAGCCCAGCGTTCCGAGGAGCTTCGCAACCAGCTGGGAGATCTCTACGAGGCAGGCCGCGCCGCAGTTGGCCGTATCCTCGAGAGAGCGGTTCGCGAAGCCGAGCTCGCTGATGAACACGCCCGGGCGTGCGCGTCATTTCTGATAGCGGTTTGTGACGGCCTCCTGGTCCAGTGGTTCGTCGACCCGGAGAGGGCACCGACTGGGGAGGAGCTCATCGCCGGGCTGAAGGCAGTCCTTCCGGTCGCGTTCGCGCGCTAGGAGGCGTCGTCACTCGCTGGCCGCAGGCCTCACCGAGCCGCCGCACCCGCTGTCCAAATCAGTGACCAGCGCCGTGCTCACAGGAGCGACGTACGACATTGACGACAGCCGGCATTTCATCACATGATCTGCCGAGGAGGACTCGATGGAATTCCTGGTCGCGCTCGATGCCCCTGTTCCGGACGGAACCCGCGAGCCTGAGGACAACGACCGCATGAAGCCCGTCGCCTCAGTCACCCATCCCAACGACCCCGGTCTCGGCCGCTGATGCGACAGGGTCCGCTGGCAGGCCGCTATCCGGTGGTGGCGGCGATGGTCGTATCCGCCCTCGTTCCGTACCTCGTGCTGTCGGCGGCGCTCCAGCCGCTCGCTCCCATCATCGCCGGGCAGCTGCACATGAGCCCGCAGGCCATGAACCTCTCCCTGGGCATGGCCAACGCTGCCTACGCGGTCGGCACGGTGCTCGCCGTCCAACTTGCCCTGCGCTTCCCGCAGCGGCGGATGCTGCTCGTCTACGGCGTGCTGCTGGTGATCGGCTCGGTGCTCGCCGCCTCGGCCACCACGTCGGGAGCTTTCATCGCCGGCCACGTGCTGCAGGGACTGTGCACGAGCCTCCTGTTGATCGCCGCCCTTCCGCCGCTGATCATCGGCTATCCGGTCTCCAAGGCACGATGGACGGCGATCATTCTGAATCTGTGCATCTTCGGCGCCGTTGCTCTCGGTCCTGTGATCGGCGGGCTCCAGGCCTCGGGGCATGCCTGGCGACCCCTGTTGTGGATCGTGGCCGGGATCGCCGTTGCGGCGCTGGTGCTGTCGCTGCTGACCTTCGTCGACGCCCCGCCGGCTGACCGGAGCGCGCCCGTCGATCCGCTCGCCCTCGGGCTCGCCGCCGGCGGCTGCGTCGCCGCCTTCTTCGGCGCCTCTGAGCTGCTCACCCACCGGTTTCTCGATCCCTTGACGCTCGGGCCGCTCGTCGGCGGACTGGCGCTGATCGTCCTTCTCCTGGTGGCTGAGTACGGCGGCATGTGCGGGCTCTTGCAGGTGCGGCCCCTGGTCAGCACGCTTCCAACCACGGGGATCCTCGTGGCGATGTGTGCGGCGGCGGCCTCGGTGTCGGCGATCGTGCTCAGCGGGGCGGTGCTGGCGCAGCGGTACACGCCCCTGCACGTAGGACTGCTCTACCTCCCCGAGTTCGGCGGCGCGGTGATCAGCGCCATCGTGTTCGGTGTCGTGTTCCGAAGGCGGGCGCTGCACTACTTCGTCCTGACCGGCATGATCCTGCTCAGCGCCGGCATCATCGTGATCAGCCGCACCATCCCGCCGACCGCTGTGCTCACCCTGGTCGGCTCGGGGTTGATCGGGGTCGGCGTGGGGTCCTCGGTGACCCCGGCGCTCTACCTCGTCGGCTTCTCGGTATGGTCCTCGGGCGTGCAGCGGGTGTTCGCCATCGTCGAGCTGCTGCGTGCCGTGGCGGCGTTCATGATCGCACCCGTCCTGTCGTACCTGGCGGTGACGGTCGGCAGTAGTCTGAGCGCGGGTACGACCATCGCTCTGTGGATCTGCTTCGGGATCTCCGCCGGCGGCGCCGTGGCCGGAGTCAGCCTCTACGCCCTCGGTCGGGTGCGCCCGCCCACGCCCGCGTTCGAGGGGTGGCTGGCCGGAGAAGGGCCTGGTTGGGATTCACCACGACTGCTGGCCGCAGTCCGCGGGCCATCGACCGAGGCGGTCCCTCCTCAGCGGGGCGCCGATGACGACGTTCGGAGTCGTCGACTACTGCGCTCGCTCAGCGCCGTGTGCCGGCAGCCGCCAAGCTCGTCGTCACCCACACCTGATGCAGTCGGCGCGGGCCGGACGGAGCAGCCGACCTGATGCGTCAGGTCGAGGGCAGGTCTGAGATGGTCGGTGCTGCGGCCGACCTGATCGTGTTCGCCTTCGACGGCTCCGACCTGGCGAAGGCGGCGATCGCGGAGGCTGCGCGCCAGCTGAGGCCCGGCCGCCAGGCACTCGTGCTCACCGTCTGGCAGCCCTACAACGTCGGCTTCACTCCGCCCCGCGCGATCAAGATGGATGCCGCCGCAGTCGACGAGGTCAGGGCCGCCGCCGAGGAAACTGCCGCCCAGGGAGCCTCACTCGCTCAGGCACAAGGCTTCGAGGCCAGGGGCATCGCCAGGGAGGCCGCGCCCACCTGGAAGGGCATCGTCGAGGCCGGCTGGCCGACGTGCTCATCGGCAGCGTCGCCCAGGCGGTCGGTGCGCACTCGCGACGTCCCGTGCTCGTCGTCCATCGGGGTGAATAGGAAGGTCGCATGACAGGCGATCGACCTGGATGTACACCCAGGTCGCAGGGGTCACCCACGACACCGGCGCGCTCGTCGCTGTCCCGGCTCCTGGTTCTGTGCCGGAGCCTCCGGCTCAGGTGAGGCCTTGTTCGATGAACCTGGACACGAGCTTCTCGAGTCGATGGCGCATGGGCTCGGGGACGTCGCGTAGGGGACCTTGGCCAGTGAGGACTGCCAGTCCGTGTACTGCAGACCAGATGGGGTACTCGATGCCGTCGCGGCGCTTCCGGTCGAGCACGCCGGCGTCGACCAGCTCATCGAGGGCGGTGCGGAGCTGGGCCAGCGGCCTCCAATCCTCACCGCTCCCGTCTTTCGAGGCTCCGTAGGCGTGCTGCTGCGGTAGGGCGAAGGCGGTCGCGAACAACCCCGGTTCCTCCCGAGCGAACTCCAGGTACGCCGACCCTATGGCGCCCAACCGACGACCCGCCGCGGCGGGATCGCCGCGCTTGCCACGCACGCTGGCGACGCCTGTCGCCATGCGGGCCCCGAGCTCGCGCATGGCCGCCTCGCAGACCGCGGCGAGGAGCTCGTCATGATCGGCGAAGTGCCGGTAGGCGGCGTTGGGCACCACACCGACTTTCCGCGTCGCTTCGCGGAGCACCACGGCGTCAGGGCCACCGGTCCGGGCCAGCTCGAGCCCCGCCGCGACCAGACCGTCGCGGACAGCCCCTCGCGGACGGCGCGGTCGCTTCGCCTGGTCGTCCTCCCCTGCTGATCGGCTGGCCCTCACGGCGACAGGATACCCAAGAATTGGTGGACAGCGTCCACTTACTCCATTATAGTGGACGGCGTCCACTAAGGGGAAGAAGGAGATCCTGATGAGGAGCAACGAGTCGGAAGATGTGCCCCAGCAGGAGCGCAAGTTGGTAACGGCAGAGGAGTGGTTCGCCGGCGGGCAGCGGGTCCCGTACGACCCGGGATCGGGGCGGCTATTGACGGAAGGGGGGGCCGCCGCTACCCCCGGGGCGCTTCGGGTTTTCGAGCGGGTAGCGGCCGCGGGGCAGCACCCGGACAGTGTGTGGCTGACGCTGCTGCCCGGGTTCCCCGATGGCTCCTACGGCTGGGCGCAGGTGGATCGGCTGCTCGGCGACGAGCTCGGCCCCCGGCTGTACGTGGAGCCGGTTGGACAGGGC
Source organism: Actinomycetota bacterium (assembly GCA_005888295.1). Taxonomy (GTDB): domain Bacteria; phylum Actinomycetota; class Acidimicrobiia; order Acidimicrobiales; family AC-9; genus AC-9. Next base: position 11,494 of record VAWP01000008.1, on the reverse strand, counting down.
GAGTCAGACAAGCCTCGGGACTACCCCTACTCCACAGTCGAGCGGGCGGACCTGGTCGAGGCCTTGTGGCGGTACCACGGCGTGCGCCGCACCGTGGTCGTCACCTTCGACTACACCTCGCTGGCGCTGCTCGAGCTGCTGCGGCGCCAGCTGGAGCGGCCCACCTCTCCCGACACCGCCAGACCGACGATCGAGGCCGCGTTCATGGTGAACGGCGGCCTGTTCGCCGACGCCCACACCCATCCGTGGCAGGGCACGCCGCTGCTCCGGACCCCGCTGGGCGCACTGGGGATGTCCCGGGCCCAGCGTTCACCGCGCGTGTTCGCGGCGTCCATGATGCAGGCGCGCCTGTACTCCCCCAGCTACCGTCCCACTCCAGAGGAGCTGGCCGAGATGGGGTCGGCGATCACCCGGCGCGACGGAGCGGCGTTTCTCCACAACGCCGCCGGCTTCGTCAAGGAGCACCGCCGCCAAGCCCAACGCTGGGATCTCGCCGCCATCGCCCGCGACCTGGACGGAACCGTCGCCCTCTACGTCGGCGGCAGCGACGAGGACCCCTACGAGCACCGCCAGATCCCAGCCACCCGCCAGCGTGTGCCCCAGGCCGAGGTCCTGACATTCCCCGGTGGCCACCTGACCACCAGCGAGCACCCGGACCTCCTGGCCGCGGCCATCCGCGACATCGCGGCCCGCCACGGCGTGGCAACCGCGGCGACCATCAACGGCTGACAAACCCCCATTGCGACGAAAGGAACCACCATGACCAGGATGACCTCCCTGCTCGAGCGCAACGAGCAGTTCGCCCGCACGTACTCCCCCGTGGCACTCGCTCCACCCACTGCAGAGGTCCTCGTCGTCACCTGCCTCGACCACCGAGTCGACCCCGCGATCATCCTCGGGCTCGAGCTCGGAGAGGCTCCGGTCATCCGCAACGCCGGCGGACGAGTCACCGAGGCCGTCATCGACGACGTCGCCTTCCTCGCCTTCCTCGCCGAGCAGCTCTTCGGCGACCAAGGCGCGACTGACACGCTCTTCGAAGTCGCGGTGGTCCACCACACGCAATGCGGGACCAGCCTTCTCGTCGACCCCACCTTTCGGCATCAGGCCGCCGAGGCAACCGGCCAATCCGAGGCCGCGCTCGAAGCCTCCGCCGTCAGCGACCCGCACGCCACGGTCAAGGCTGATGTCGAGCGCCTGCTCACCTCGCCCTTGTTGTCGCCGAAGGTGAGCGTCTCCGGCCACGTGTACGACATCGCCACAGGACGCGTCACCACCACACTCGACGCTCGGTACCCACAGTGGTCTAGGTAGCCGCCCGAACCCGGGACGAGAAGGGAAGCGGGCATCCGGGAGCAACGGAGTGGACGTTGCAGCGTAGATGGATCAGTCCTTGTCGCCGAACAGGTTGGCGTACCGCTGCAGGTAGAGAGGCCAGCCCTGGTCTCCTCCGACGCCCTCGCGGACCCCCTCCCAGCCCTCGCCATGGCGGTCGAGGTTGCGGTGCTCGATCTCGACTCGCGTCCGCGCGGGGGTCTTAGTTCAAATAATCGTTTGACAATTTGAGATCGTGGCGTATCGTTTGCTTGCGTGGGTGACCGACTCGCCAAGGACGCCATGTTCGATGCCTTCGCCGAGGTGGCGAAAGCCATGGCCAGTGGGCGGCGGGCCGAGCTCGTGGACGTCCTGGCCCAGGGCGAGCGTTCGGTTGACGAGCTCGCGAGCGAGATCGACCAGAGCGTGGCCAACACCTCCCACCATCTTCACGTCCTGGCGAGCGCTGGCCTGCTCGTCAGCCGCCGGCAGGGCACGAGAGTCATTTATGGCCTCGCCAGCAAGCGGGTGAGCGACCTGTGGACAGCCATGCAAGAGGTAGCGAGCGCACACGTGGCCGGCCTCGACCGCCTGACCGAGTCCTACCTGGGTGACCGCTCCGAGCTCGAGGCGGTGAGCCGGAAGGAGCTAGCTCGTCGCCTCGAAGAGGTTGTGGTCGTCGACGTCCGTCCAGTAGTGGAGTACGAGGCCGGTCATGTCGCGGGGGCCCGATCGATCCCGGTGGCTGAGCTCCGCCGTCGGCTGCGCGCCCTTCCCAAGGATGTCGAAGTGGTGGCCTACTGCCGAGGCCGCTACTGCGCCTACGCAGACGAGGCGGTCCGGGAGCTTCGCCGGCGAGGCTACGAGGCCCGGCGCTTGGAGGATGGCTTCCCGGAATGGCGCAGGGCCGGTCTGCCCGTGGCCAGCGCGGCACAGTCTGGGGGGAGAGGACGAGGCAGACGATGACGGAGGAACTGCTCGTCGACCCGGAGGCCCTCAGGGCCGAGGTGCGCGACAAGTACCGGCAGGTCGCCGGTGCACCGGACGGCAACTACCACTTCCACACGGGCCGGGCGCTCGCCGCACGACTCGGTTATGAGCTCTACGTCCAACCCAACCAGAGGAGAACACGATGGCTGCTGACGACAAAGTCGTTCTTGGACTAGTACATGCGGAGGACGATCCCGAGAGCGTGTTGATCTGCTACTTGCTCGGCGTCGAGGCGCTGCGAGCTGGCAAGCAGGCACTCATGTGGCTGACCAAGGACGGCATCAAGGTCGCGAGGGATGGTTTTGCCAGCACGGTGAACGTTCCGAACGCGCCGTCCATCACCGACCTGCACGCCGAGTACGTCGAGAAGGGCGGACTTTTCTACGTCTGTCCCGTGTGCGTGAAGACTCGCGGGATGGAGGATGCCACGTGGACCAAGGGAGCTGAGGTCAAGGGCGCGCCGTCGTTGTATGAGTTCACCGAGGGCGGGGCGCTGACATTCAACTACTGATCCTGGGCGTGACGGGACCTTCTACGCGACACGGTGATTCCGGCCTCGCCTTCTCGGAGATCTGACATAACAGCTACCCGGATCTGAGTCGATCGTTTTGGACATGTCTTACGAAGAGGGCGGCGTGCAGATAAGGCCAGTAGTCGACGAAGGCCTGGGCAACACTTCCTACGCGGTCGACCTCGGCGACGGCCGGGCGCTGGTTGTTGACCCATCGCGTAACCCTGGCCCC
>VAWP01000008.1:0-8434 GCA_005888295.1 Actinomycetota bacterium | reverse complement strand
CCGACTTCGTCTCCGGCAGCCGGGAGTTGGCTGCGAACGGCGCGCAGGTGCTCGCCTCCGCCGCTGCGGGGAGCGAGTTTCCGCACCACGGCCTCGGGGACGGCGACGAGGTAGATCTCGGTGGGCTTAGGCTTCGCGCCCTGGCCACCCCTGGGCACACGCCGGAGCATCTCTCCTACTTGCTCCTTGATGGCAGCGAGCCCGTGGCGCTGTTCTCGGGAGGCTCGCTGCTGGTGGGGGCGGTCGCCCGCACCGACCTGATAACACCTGATCGCACCGAGGAGTTGGCCCGGAGACTGTGGCGCTCGCTGCACGAGCGGATCCTCGTCCTGCCTGACGCCCTCCCCGTCTACCCCACCCATGGAGCCGGTTCGTTCTGCTCGGCGCCCGCGGGTGATGAGCGCACCACCACCATCGGGCGGGAGAAGGCGACCAACCCCCTGCTCGCCGCTCCCGACGAGGACGCCTTCGTGAAGCTGCTCCTCGGCGGGCTGGGCAGCTATCCGTCGTACTTCTTGCGTTTGCGGGAGGTCAACCGCCGCGGGCCCGCCGTGGTCGGCTGGGAGCCACCGCCGCTCGAGCCTCTGGAGGTGAGGGACGTACGCCGGCTCGCCGACACCGGGGCCCTGGTCGTCGACGTGCGCCCCGTTGCCGTCTTCGCCACTGGGCACGTCCCAGGGTCCTTGTCGATCCAGCTCCGTGACCAGTTCGCCACGTGGTTGGGCTGGCTTGTGGAGCCCGAGCGGCCACTCGTCTTCGTGCTCGACCACGACCAGGATCGCCTCGATGTTGTCCGCCAGGCCCTCAAGGTCGGTTACGAGCACCTCATTGGCGAGCTGGCTGGAGGTATCGAGGCGTGGGAGGCCGCCGGTCTCCCGCTACGCCGCGTGCCGCTAGTACCCGCCGCTGGGGTCACCGGCACCGTCGTCGATGTCCGCCAGGATGCCGAGTATGCGACCGGGCACCTACCGGGCGCCGTACACATCGAGCTGGGATCGCTGTCGAAGAGCGCGATCTCGGCGGCTGGGCCGCTCACCCTGATGTGTGGCCATGGCGAGCGGGCCATGACCGCGGCCAGCATTCTGGCTGCCACCGGGCGGCAGGACATGGCGGTGGCCGTGGGCGGACCGGCCGATTGGGCGGCAGCCCCCGGCGATCGCCTCGCGACCGCGGGATGAGACCTGGGTCATCGGGGCCGGTGCGCCTCGGCCTTCGACCCAACCTGGCCCAGTTCGCGCTCCTGGTCGGGGTGAACGCCCTCGTCGGCGGGATGATCGGCCAGGAACGCACCGTCCTGCCACTCATCGGCGCCCGAGTGTTCCACCTGCACGCCTTCACCGCCGCGCTGACCTACATCGTCGCCTTCGGGGTCGTGAAGGCGGCCACGAACTTTGTGGCCGGCACCCTATCGGACCGAATGGGCCGCAAGCCGGTGCTCGTCAGCGGGTGGCTGGTTGGGGTGCCAGTGCCGTTCTTGTTGGCCTTCGGACCGAGCTGGGGCTGGATCATCGTGGCCAACGTGCTGCTTGGGATCAACCAGGGCCTGACCTGGTCCACCACCGTCATCATGAAGATCGACCTGGTCGGGCCGAAGCAGCGCGGGCTGGCCATGGGCCTGAACGAGGCCGCAGGCTACGGCGCGGTGGCGATCACCGCCCTGGCCACGGGGTTCATCGCCGCCCGGGCTGGACTGCGCCCGGACCCGTTCTTCCTCGGCATGGCCTTCGCAGGGCTCGGCCTCGGCCTGTCCAGCCTGTTCGTCCGTGAGACCCTCAGCCACGCCCGCCACGAGGCCCGCACCCACGTAGACACGTCCGCCGAGACCCGCAGTGGCCTCTCCACCAAGGAAGTGTTCTGGCTCACCAGCGTCAAGGACAAGGCGCTGTCGGCTGCCAGCCAGGCCGGTTTGGTCAACAACCTGAACGACGGGCTGGCCTGGGGCATCTTCCCGATCTTCTTCGCCCGCGGGGGCCTCTCCGTCGCCCGAATTGGGATTCTCGCCGCCCTCTATCCGGCGGTGTGGGGCGCCGGTCAGCTCGTCACCGGCGCGCTGTCCGATCGCGTCGGCCGCAAGTGGCTGATCGCCGCGGGGATGTGGACTCAAGCAGCAGCCATCGGGTTCATCGCCGCTGTCCACGGCTTCTGGCCATGGGCCCTCGGCGCCCTCGTTCTCGGCGCCGGCACCGCCATGGTCTACCCAACCCTCCTGGCCGCCATCGGCGATGTGGCCCATCCCGCCTGGCGTGCTTCGTCCGTCGGGGTGTACCGATTCTGGCGAGACGGAGGATTTGCCATCGGTGCACTCATCGCCGGGGTGGTGGCCGACCTGCTCGGTCTCACCGCCGCCATCTGGGTCGTCGCCGCCCTCACTGCCGCGTCGGGGGTCGTCGTGGCGGTACGGATGTACGAGACGCTGGCGAGTCGCCACCGACCAGCCGGACCCTGAGGGCCAGTCCCGATCCGCTGTGCGCCCCACAGTCGCGGCGCTCTCAAGCGGCCTCCTTGACACCCCGACCGACGTCTCAGGATGGCAGAAGCGAAGTAGCCCGGGACAAGGGGAAGACCCGCTGCTGCGCTACTTTGCGACGAGAATCGTCTTGATCGCGCTATCGCCGCAGTGTTGGCGGAGCGCCTCCGCTGCCTCGTCAAACGAGGCGGTGTTGGTCGTCACCAGCTCCGGGCGCAATTTGGCCTTTGTCATGAGCTCGAGCACTTGCGGAATGCTCGTTCGGGCATGGCTGCGTCCGATATGGAGCGTTACGTTGCGGACGTAGCAGTCGACGAGCGGGAAGCCGCCTCGATGGTGTAGCGACCACACGCAGGTGCAAATCCCATCGGGTGCTGTGTGGGAGAGAACCCGACGCAGCCCAGATGGGGTCGTCGTGGCGTCCACTGTCAGGGGGGCGACGGGCCAGTGACGGTGCGGGTCAGGCTCGTGGGCATGCAGGCCTAGGCGCTCGGCCAGGCTCCGGACGGCGGGACGAGCATCGACGAGGTGGACCTTCCGCGCACCGAGGATCTTGGCGATGAGCCCGCCATAGAGCATGGCGCTCGAGGTGAAAGGACTGCGACGTGTGAGGCTGCCGACCATCAGCACCTCGGTGTCGGGGTCTCGCGCCAGCAATCGGGGAAGGTGCGGCGCCACCGTGCGGTAGGCATCGCTGACGTTGTCGGCCACGCTGGCGGCTGCGATCGGATCGATCCCATCGGGCAGGGGCACAAGCATGGCATCGGCGAACGGCACGGCGACGAGGTCGGCGAGGACGCCTCCCCAGAGACCACCGACCACGCCGAAGCCATACATTGACACAGGGGGAACGCCGGTACAGCTTCCGGGACGCTGCTGTCGGCAGGGTCCGCACGCCCCGCAGCTGATCTGGAAGGGCACGACGACGTTTTGCCCGGCCCGTACGCTCGACACATCGGCGCCGACCTCGAGCACCTCGGCGACGCACTCATGACCGAGGTGAAGCGGAAGGGGGAAGGGAGTCCGTCCGAGCAGGATGGCCCGGTCGCCGTCGCAGGTCGCGACGGCCAGCGGACGAACGACTGCACCGGCCGGACCCGGACGTCCGGGTGCGGGCAGGCTCCGCCAACGGAGGCGCCCGCCCGGTGAGGCTACGAATCCCCGCATGCGGGATCCTGAACGGCTTCGCCTGGGTCCGAAGGGACCGAATCGAACGGCGTCCGCCAAGTGTCGCACCCTGTCGTCGCCGTTTCGCGCCAGCGCGACCCGCGCCGCGGCGACTGCACCCGGTCGAAGCAGCGCCGAGTAATGGCCAAGAGGGCTGCGCGGCTTCAAAGTGTCGGCGCTCATCACAAGTGTCCCTTCCTCATCTGATGATCCCGCAGTGGGAAAGGCTCCTCTGCCGACAGCAGCCACCGCCACCTGGAGCGGCCTCCACCGGGATCGGCGGCACAGGCGGTGTTCGAGGTCGATTCTTGGTCGTTCATCCCACGGACTGCAAAGCAGGGACGGCCAGCCTGTACGACGTGATGATCGTCGTCGACTTTCTCGACGACCTGCGCAACGGTTGGGGCTCGGATCGCCTCCTCGTCGAGGAGGTCCTTGCATCGGCCGTTAGTGAGCTGTCAGGAGGAGCTTGACTCTGTACCTAGGTACAAGGTTTACCCTGACCGCATGCGCAGCTCCCAGGTCGCCGCCGAAGCCGGCGTCAACGTGCAGACCCTCCGGTACTACGAGCGCCGCGGCCTCCTTCCCGAACCCGAGCGCTCCGGTGCTGGGTACCGCTCCTATCCCACCCAGGCGGTGCGGACCGTCCGCTTCGTCAAAAGCGCCCAACTGCTGGGCTTCTCTCTGGAGGAGATCGAAGTCCTGCTCGACCTGGCTGCAGGGGGACCCGAGAACTGCGCCGCGGCACGAACGCTCGCCGAAGAGAAGCTCGCCCAGCTGGAGCGCAAGATCGCCAGCCTGACCGCCATGCGCGACTCGCTTCGCCAGCTGGTCGCCACCTGCGGCCGATCTCGGCCTCGCCGGCTCTGCCCGATCTTCGACGCCATCGAAACCGGCGACCAAGACCCCGTCTCTGTCCCCTGAGCCCAGTTGCGACCCGGAGGAACCCATGACCACATCAAGTGACCTCGTGAGGGCCGCCCGGGAGGCGGGCCTGAATTTTGTCTCCCAATCCCAGGACAAGCTCGCCCCCGAGACTCGGGCCCTGCACCGACGCGTCCTCCAGGCGTTTCTCGACACAGGAGCCGCCCCAACGGTCGGCTGGCTTCACGCCCAGGGGACTCATCTCGGGTTTGACCCAGAGGCGGCGCTTCGAGAGCTCGCCGAAGAGGACATGGTCCACCTCGAGAACGGCTCGGTCGTGGTCGCCTACCCCTTCTCTGGTGTTCCGGCCAACGACAGCGTGCAGCTCGAGGACGGCCCACTGCTGCATGCGATGTGCGCCATCGACGCGCTCGGCATCCCGTTGATGACCGGCAGGGACGGCGTCATCTATTCGACCGATCCCCGAACGGGCCAGGTGATCCGGATCCGGCGGAACGGGACAGACTGGGAGTGGTCACCCGCCTCCACGGTCGTGGTGGCAGGTTTCGCGCGAGCCTGCTCGACTGCGGCCGAGGCCTGCTGTCCCCACGTGGCCTTTTACGCAAGTACCGAAGGAGCCGACGCATACCTTGGAGCGCACCCAGAGCTCAGCGGAGCGGTCCTCGATCATGCCGAGGCTCTGGAGACCGCCGACCTCGCGTTCGGGTCGTTGCTGTACACATCCGAGTCGGAGCCCAAATTGTGAGGCCGGTTCGGACCCCGACAGGGGCTCTCGCAGACGTCGAATCGAGACCCCTGTCCATTCAGGTGCTCCACGTGCGGGGCTGTCCGAACCTCGACGAGATTCGGCGTCGAGTTGACCACAGCATCGACAAACTCGGTGTCACCGCCGTGATCAACGAGCTCGAAGGCTCCTATCCCTCACCCACACTTGTCGTCGGCGGCGTAGACGTGACCGGACGCCTCCTCGGCTGCGACCCGTCCTGCCGTCTGGACCTTCCCACTGAAGAACAGATCTTGACCGCGATCGGTCGCGCTGCGGGAGTCTCGATCGGCCACGAGGCCACCTCGGCACTGGGAACCGGGGATAGCGGCATGAACCACACTACAGACGGAACAACGTGAGGACCGCCCGGACCGGATCCGCAGGGACGCCTAGCTGACCTTGACCATGAACGGCGTCGACGACGTGTTCTCCGGCGTCAGCGGAGAGGGGCAGGCGTGATTTCCGTTGTCGAAGGTCGCTGACCACGAGATCGTATAAGTCCGTCCGGGGCGCGGCTGGGGCAACGACAGTGGGAGGATCACCTTGCCGGTGCCCGCCCCCGTGACTGTCTGAGCCGCCATGTGTGACGTCGTCAGGGTCGCCCTCAGCGTCACGTGCCCGGAGGAGTCACCGGGATCCGACGACTCCGATGCCTCGAGCTGGAGCCCCTTCTGTGAGGGCGCAACCGTCAGGGTGCCCTGCCGGCTCATCGAGACTCCGAACAGCTGGACGAAGTCCGGGTCGACGCCCTGGGCGAATATGGAACAGTCTCGAAACGTCGGGCTGTTCTGGGCGGTGGCGGCTGGTGCTGTGAGCGAGATCCCACCGACGACCACCGCTCCCACTCCGAGCAGCACTCCTATCCTTCTCATCGCTCTACCTCCCAGCTCATGCATGATCCGTCGCCCCATCGGCGTTGACACCGCAGGCGCGACGACCGAGCGGCTCGCGCTCGAGCGATCCCCAGCGCGGCCGGGCGCCTCGCAGGACTACGGCCGTGACCCCCTGAAGGATTGTGCGTCCGCGAAATTTCTCCGGACCAATTTGGGCAATCCCTTCACTCGATCCCGCCGTAGGCACCCACCAGGGATCAAGCCTGTCAATCGGAGGTGAAGATGCTGACGGGTCGTGTTCGAGCAGGTCGCGTACGAGATCGTTCCGAAGGGGTCGACAAGCGTGACAGCAGGGTGCGCCATCCGCTGGTCCTGACCCTCGGAGCCAGTTCTGTCGTTGTGCTCGTGGCCGCAGCCTGCGGCGGGGGCTCATCGAGTACTGCGACCAAATCGACCTCGTCGTCGACCCAGGCTCCGGCCCAGACCGGCCAGCCAGGGTCTCCGACGCAGGTGCTGGCATCCCTCACCGATTACCACATCGCCCTGTCACCCCAGAACCTACCTGCCGGCGCCTACACCTTCGTGGCGACCAACAACGGCAAGGTGATCCACTCCCTGGAGATCGATGGTCCTGGCGTGGAGGAACAGAAGACGGCGGTGATCCAGCCGGGCCAGTCGGCGAACCTGAGCGTCAACCTGCAGAACGGCACCTACGACGTCTACTGTCCCGTTGACGGCCACAAGGGCCTGGGCATGAATCTCACGATGACCGTCGGCGGATCGAGCTCCGGCTCGACCGGCGGGTCCCGGAGCGCCGGCACCACTCCGAGCACGAGCAGTGGGGGTGGCTCGGGTGGAGGCTACTGACCTGAAAAGGGCGCCGACCCGAGGCTCGCTCGTCACCCGGCGTCGCCTCGAGATCGCCCTCGGGCTGCTCTGGCTGCTCGACGGCGCTCTCCAGTTCCAGCCCTACATGTTCAGTAACGCCTTCTTCAAGGACATCCTGGGCATGGCGAACATGGGCCTGCCGGGGCCGGCGGCGACCCTCGACTACCACGTGGCCAAGATGCTGAGCGCCCACCCCGTCGTCTGGAACGCCGCCTTCGCATCCCTCCAGGTCGGCCTGGGGCTGGGGCTGGTGTGGCGAACGACCGCCAACCTTGCTCGCGGTGCCTCCATTCCCTGGGCGCTCGGGGTCTGGATCATCGGAGAGGGCTTCGGTGGCATGTTCATGAGCGGGACCAGCGTGGTGACCGGAGCGCCGGGAGCGGCTCTGCTGTACGCCGTCGCCGCTGTCTTGCTCTGGCCGAGCTCACGGCACGAAGGGCCGGCCGTCGCCGACTCGGGACTACTCGGGCCCCCGCTGTCGAGGTGGGCATGGACCGCACTGTGGACCGGAGCAGGCCTCCTGGAGCTCGAAGCCGTCAACCACGCCCGCTCTGTGGCAAGCGCCCAGCTGGCGAACGGCGCAGACGGGGAGCCGCCAGCCTTGGCAGCGCTCAACCATGCCGCCGGTCACCTCGTGGCCGGACGCGGCGCACTCTTCGCCGCCCTGGTTGGCGTGACCGCTGTCGCTGTGGGCTGGGGTGTGCAGTGGCCGACGACGCAACGGGTGACCCTCGCGACGGCGGTCGTTGTGGCAGTGGCCTTCTGGGTCGTCGGACAAGACCTCGGAGCCGTCATGACCGGTCAGGGGACCGATCCCGGATCCGGGCCACTGCTCGTGCTTTTGGCCCTCACCCTCTGGCCTCGCCGGCTCGGTTGGGATCCGTCGCCGAACTCCGCAAGCAGGTCCCGAACCCGAGCTCAGGCTCCCGCGGGAACAACGGTGCTCGTACCGGCCATGAGGCACGACGGCATTCTCGTGCAGCCGCCGCACAACAGCTTGGCACCGCCCATGTCGCCGTGAGCTTACCTCCGTAGACGACTATGTTGCAGCCGATCTGTGAAGCCCGCAAAGGAGGGGTCACATCGATGATCCGCCAAGGGTTATCCCGCACGTGTTGTACCTCGCCAGATAGGCCAAGGATGCCGTGTCGTAGGAAGGCCAACTGAGATGGGGCGACTCCCGTTGGTCGATCCCGATGATCCTGGCGCCGATCCGGGTGCCGCCGAGCTCTTGCGGGCGATGCGAGCGGCCACCGGCCGGGACTTCGGCGTCCTGCAGGCGGTGGCCAACCACCCGGAGGCGTTGCAGGCCTTCGCTGCGTTTCTCAGCGTTGCCTATGCCAACAACACCTTGTCACCGGGTCAGCGGGAGCTCGCCTACCTTGGCGCTTCGGTCGCCAACGACTGCCACTATTGAATCCCCACCCA
>VAWP01000047.1:32116-49823 GCA_005888295.1 Actinomycetota bacterium | reverse complement strand
CCAGCAGGCCGGTCAACGTTCCGTTGATCAGACCGAGTACGAGCGTGCCAGAGCTCACGGTCGGCTCCTTCGCATCAGAACGACGGCGAGAAGTTCGGGCTGTCGAGCTGCCAACAGCTGCAGTTGGTGTGGTAGGTGACGGGCCGCCAGAACTCGCCTCCCCATGTCGTGCCGGGGGCCGAGAGGTTGTCGGGCCCGTAGGGGAAGGCGAAGGGCACGGAGCCGGCGCGCTGCAGGCCGGCGGCCACCTGGTCCGGCGCGACGGTGGGGGCGTGGTCGACAGCGGCCGCGAACATCCACGCCGTGTCGCAGACCGCGCCCGAGAACTGGTCGGTCGAGGCGATGGCGCCCGGCTGGCCGTGGCTGGTCATGATCTGATCGCACTGGACCGTGGTGGGGTCTTCCTTGAACCCCGGTGTGGTCTGCGCCCCGTACTGCTCGGGCGTGATGGCGAGGGCGTTGTTGAAGTTGTTGGGGTCCGGAGCGAACGAGGGGTTCCCGGAGATGGCGACACTCCCGTCATCGGGGATCGTCCACTGGGGTCGGAAGCCCTGGGACTGGGACTGCTTGGTGATGTTCTGCATGTCCTCGAGGTCGTTGTCGATCGTGGCCGTCGTGACGCCGTCGCCCTTGAACTTGAGCACGGCCTGCTCGATGGCAGACGGTGACGCGAAACCCGTGGGACAACCGAGGTTGGCGCGATCGATGGCGTTCGAGGGGACCCCGGCCGCCTGCAGGTCGGCCAGCATGGCCTGGTTCACCTCCGGCTGGCAGTCGCGGTAGAAGATCCCGAGCTTCTTGAAGCCGTTGGCCGGGTTGAACATGTTGAACTGCTTGGAGGCGAAGGCCCAGTTGCGGTAGACGACCTGGAGCGCCCCGTCGCCGCTGAAGTAGTACGGGTAGAAGTGCTGGACGTCGGCCTGGGAGAGCTCGATCTCCTCGAACACCGGGATGTGGGCCTGGAGCATGCAGGTATCGGGGCTCTGGGGCAGGAAGCCGAACAGGACGGCGAAGTCGTGGTGCTGGATGAAGGCGAGGCAGGCGCTCTGGGCACTGGAGGGGTTGAACTCGTTGTTGGTCTGAAAGTCGGGGACGATCTTGTTGCACGCCGCACCGCCCGACTTGTTGATGGCGTCGAACATGGCGTTCCACATGCCCTGTTGCTGGCTGGGCGTGGGAGCCCCGAAGACGCTGTTGAGACCGCCGCTGTCGACCAGGACCACCCCCACGTTCATGGTCTTCGGTGTGCCCGAGCATCCCGCCAGCGCCCCTCCGGGTGTGCCAGGCAGCCCGCCTCCGGCGGCCGCGCCGGCACCTCCTGTGGCGCCACCTGGTGCTCCCGTGGCGGCAGAGGCTGGACCAGCTGCAGTTGCGTTACCGCTCGCGGTGGTGGCGGTGCCGGCAGTGCCCGCCGGTTCCGCCGTGGTGTTGGTGCCTCGGGCCCCGCTGCCATAGGCCCCGAGGTTGGTAGACGGCCCTCCTCCGCTCGCCAGGGGGACGGCGATCCAGATGACGAGGGCCAGGGCCGTGGCGATGGCGCCGATGGCGCCGGCCTTCTTTTCGGGCGATGCCCGCCGCCACCACAACCGGAACTCGAGAAACGGAGTAGTGGCCGTCACTCCATCCATGGCTGCCTTTCCGTCTCCAAATTTCGCCGGGTGGTCGAGCAGACCTGCCGGATCCGGAGGTGTCGCTCCGCTGTCATCGGGGAACCGGCCCTTCCCAGAGCCGCCACATGGCCACCGAAGCCGCGGGGCCTCGGGCCACTGCTCCCTCGAGGCAGCCGTAGTCGGCAGCGATCCAACTGGGGGGCGCCGGACCCTGCATCGCCTCCGACACGACAGGCAGCGCAGCGGCACTCGGGTAGCGATGCAAGGTGGCAGCGAAGGCTGCCGGCCAGGTGCACGCACCGGCTGCGTCCAGAGACGCGGCGACGAACGAGGCCTTCGACCACACGCCCGCCGAATCGAGCGAGGACCACACCGCCGGATCGGTGTTCGTGGTACCGCCGTCGAGCCACGAAACGCCTACCGTGTGCACACCGGCGGCGTCACGAGCAGCGGCGAGCCCGGCGGCGGTGTAGGCGGCGACAGTCGCTGGGCTGGAACCCGAGGGCGCCGCACCGCTGCCGATCTCGACGAGTTGCACGGGCTCGAGGGCGGCCAGGGCCTGGGTCAGCCAGGAGGCGAAGGCGGGCGCACCTCCAGCTGCGGTCGGCTCCGGGACGAGGAGCAGCTCGACGAGGGCGCCGCGGTGAACCAGGTCACCGACGGCGCCGGCCAGGGCAGGGGAAACAGGGCTTCCTTGCACCAGCCCCACGAGCACGGTCGGGCTCCTCCCGGCCATCTCGGCAGACAGCGGGAGACCCCAGCGGCTGTTCGGCGCGCCAGACGCGCCGATCGGGGCGTTCAGGTACAGCCACTGCCTGGGCACTGGAGATGCCCCGGCACCGGCTCGGGCGGCCGACCCGCCACCGGGGAGGGTGCCGGCGGGCACCGTGCCCGAGCCCCCACCGAGAACCTGGCCGCACAGCGCGCTCAGCTGTGCGCCGAGGCTGTCGAGGGGTGTGCCGGTGGAGGGGAACGACGCCGGACAGGTCGAGCCCGGCGTCGTCGGGCTTGGCGTCGCGCCCGGACCGGGCGCGCCCGTCTCCCCACCGGAGTCCGGCGAGAGGCTTCCGCCCATCCCGCTGTCGCCGGAGGGCGAGCCGACGCTGGCGTCGCTGCTGAGGCCGGCGGCGCCGGGAGACAGCACTGAGGGCATTGCCAGGTCCGAGGCGCTCGACGGAAGCTGTGAGCCCTGTCCGGGTGGAGGTGCCGTGGCGTTGGCTTGCTGGGTTGTCGCGCTGGTCGGGAGGCCGGCAGCGAAGCTCGGCATCAGGCCGCCACCGGAGGGGACCGCGATCCAGACGAGGAACGCCGCCGTCGCGGCCCCTGCCGCGACTGCTCTGGACCTCGGCCCGCTCGATGCTCCCCGCCACCACAAGCGAAAGGCGGTGAAGGGCCCATCAAGACGCCTCATGGACGACCTGTGCTCATCGGCGCCCCCATCTCTCGGCCCGTCTGCTCGCCGACGCAGCGCGGAAGAGTCACGACCAACCACCGCCGTACTGCGCCACACCCCGTGGCGATCTGCATCGAACGTCGTTGGCCCCCATACCCCAGCACCCCACGTTTTAAATCTTGACGTCGGAATCAGAATACCAGTCCAAACCCGACGAAACCCACGCTTCTGTCCAAGAACAGTACTCTCACAATCCGAGAGAAGCAATCTCCTGGAGGGCGTGACCGGCCGCTCCGTGCGCAGGAGAGGAGCGGCCGCTTGTCGAAGATAGGACGAGTGATCGCTCATGAGCGAGCGTCTCGGCGCGTCGTCGCTCTGGCGCTGCTCGGGCTGGGGTTGCCGTTCGCGACGCTCGGCTCCACACGCCCGGTCAGCGAGGCGCCGGCGGTGCGAGACATCGCGTGCGATGCGGGCGCGCACCCCGAGCACATGCAGGGGCGGGTCAGCGGCGCGGACGTGGCCGACGGGTACGCCGCCGCCGGGTACCGCTGCAACACGACCTTCGTCTCGCAGTACTCCAACGTGGGCGGCTTCCGGGTGCAGCGCTACGCCGACCAAGCGGGCCACGCGTGCGCGTTCTACGACACCACACTGCTGTTCCCGACCAACGCCCTGCAGGGCAGCACGCACAACACCGGGGTGTTCGTGCTGGACATGTCGGATCCGGCACATCCGGTACGTACGGCGATCCTGTCGACTCCGGCGATGCAATCGCCGCACGAGTCTCTCAGCCTCAACCTGGCCCGCGGGCTGCTCGCCGCCGACCTCGGCAACGCGTTCGCCTACCCAGGCTGGGTCGACGTCTACGACGTCTCGAAGGACTGCCGTCACCCGCAGCTCGACTCGAGCCTGCCGGTCGGCGTCCTCGGTCACGAGGGCGCCTTCTCACCGGACGGCAAGACGTTCTGGGTGAGCTCGGCCGGCGGTCAGACGATGACGGCGATCGACATCTCCGATCCCAAGGCGCCGAGGCCGCTGTGGACACAGCTGGGCACCGTCGTCCACGGCCTCAACATCAGCGACGACGGCAATACCGTGTACGAAGCCGACCTCGGGAACTCGCCAGTCGGAACCCACACGGCCGGGCTCGACATCGTCGACGTGCACGAGGTCCAGAGCCGTGTCCCCGGTGGGACGGGTCACCTCGTCGCCCACCTGTCATGGCCCGACGTCAGCCTCCCGCAGGTGCCGCTGCCTGTCACCATCGGCGGCCATCCGTACCTTGTCGAGGACGATGAGTTCGCCACCGACGGCACGAGCGGGGGGATACCAGCGGGCGGAAGCGACACCGGCGCCCACGCCGGCGGGGCGCGCGTCATCGACATTGCCGACCCTGGGCGCCCGAGGGTGGTGTCGAACATGCGCCTTGCCGTCGACCTCACCGCCAACCGGGCCGCCCTCGCCAATGACCCGGGTGCGAACAGCCCGGTGCAGGGTTACGCCAGTCACTACTGCGCCGTCCCCCGGCGCATCGATCCCGGCATCGTCGCCTGCTCGTTCATCCTGTCCGGGCTACGTGTGTTCGACATCCACGACCCGCTGCACCCCAAGGAGATCGCGTACTTCAACGCGCCGGTCCACAACAGTGGCGGCAACTACGCCATGTCCGCCCCGGCGTTCGACCCCGTCCACGGCCAGATCTGGTACAGCGACGGAAACGAAGGCCTCTTCGCCGTCGGGCTGACTCGGTCCGCCCTGACGTACTGGCCCCGCTGACGAGCCAGGCGCCGCATACGAGCGCCGCCGTCAGCGGCCGAGACCGGGACCAAGTACGCCGGCGCACACACCGCCGTCGACGAGCACATCGATGCCGGTGAGGAAGCTGGCCTCGTCCGACAACAGGAAGGCGACGACGGCTGCGACCTCGTCGGGGCGTCCCTCGCGTCCCAACGGCGTCTGTTGCAACAGCGCGGCCATGAAGGGTTGGCTGTCCGCCTCCTGCCGACCCATCGGCGTGTCGATGAGGCCGGGCGACACGGAGCAGATCCGGGCGCCAGCGGGACCCAGCCGAACGGCTTCCTGCCGCACGAGGCGCTGGACGCCACGCTTGGCCCAGGCGTAGCCCATCCCAGGCTGCTCGACGGCGGCCCCGAGGGCGTCGCGCACCCGGCCGATGCAGTCCGGGTGGAGCGGCTCGTCGAGCGCTGCGTCTGCAGCCGGGTGGGGTTCGGTGACGCCGAGCACGGGAGCCATCGACGCAAAGCACACGACGGCCGTCCCGGCGCTGACGAGGGGCCGGAGCGACTCGACCAGCATGGCCGTGCCGACGAGGTCCACCCTGAAGATCGATTGCCAGTCGGACATGGTGGGCGAGATGCCGGCGGCGTGCGCCACCGCCCTCAAGGTGCCGAGCGGCCGGATGCTGCTGACCAGTCGATCGAGCCCGTCGCCGTCGGTCACGTCGAGGACGAACGGCTCGACCGTGGCTCGGCTGCCCGCGGCACCCAGGTCACGCGCCGCGGTCGCCACGGCTGCTTCGTCCCGGTCGACGAGCAGCAGTGTGTCCACCATGTCGACGAGGCGCCGAGCGCACGCACGTCCCATGCCGCGGCCTGCTCCAGTCGCGATCCCCACGGTCGGCATGTGCTATCGGAACGCCGGGAGTACCTGCTGCTCGAAGAGACGGAGGCTCGACCACGCCAGATCGATCGGCATGCCCCCGCAGAGGGGGTGGAAGTAGGCGAACGGGAACGGTGACGCCCGTTGCTCCTCCACGAACTGCGCCGGTGCGAGGACACGGTACTGACCGGTGGCACGGAGCTCATCGACATCGGCGATGGTGCGATAGGGGCTGGCAATGTCGTCCTCGGCCTGCCAGACCCCGTAGCCGTTGGTCTCGTGCAGGAAGAACGGCGCCATCTGTTCCCAGCCCTTGTCGGGGTCATCGGCCAAGGCCACGACCTCGTTGCCGCTGATCGGACTGGAGCCTGGGTCCGGCCGGCCCAGCTTCTGCACCTCGTCGCGGTAGAACTCCCACACCTGTGGCACCGATGGGATGAACCCGTCAGCGATGTGGGCAGCGCGACGGGCGGCCGGCTCGCTGCTACCACCCAGCAGGAGGGTTGGTCCGCCCGGCCGGAACGGCGCTGGTGTCACGTGCACCTTGCGACCCCGATAGTCGAACGGCCGGCCCGTGAAGGCTGCCCGCAGGGTGCCGACGGCCTCGGACACCCGCTTCCCCCTTTCGTTCATGGGCACGTCGAACATGGCGAACTCTTCGTGCACGTAGCCCCCAGCCACGATGAGGTCGACTCTTCCCCTGCTCAGATTGTCGAGGACGACGATGTCTTCGGCGAGGCGCAACGGGTCGTGGAAGGGAGCGATGAGCGCCGCGACCATGAAGCGCACGTCCGATGTGCGGGCCGCCATGGCCGCGAGCATGGGGATGGGGCTCGGGAGGTAGCCGTCTGGCGACCCGTGGTGCTCTGATACGGCGATGGTCGTGCATGCCGACCGGTCGGCCCATTCAGCCATCTCGAGGGCCGCGGCATAGCGGTCGGCCATGCTGGTGTCGGCGAAGTCCGGGTTGCGGAAGTCGAAGCGGAGCCCGAAATGCATGGCCTGAGACGGCTCAATACCTGCCCAGCAGGAACTTCACGGTGTCGGTGGCCGCGGGGAACGACTCGGTGACACCGGAGCTGAAGTAGCCGGCGTCGGTGACCATGGTGACGCCCGAGATCGCGGCGGCCGCGTCGCTGCAGAGAAACACGAGAGGATAGGCCTGCTCCAACGGCGTCGACGCCTCGATGCCGACCTCGCCACGGTAGTCGGCACCGAAGCCGAGCCACATTTCCTTGTTCGCCTGCGCGAGCGGCGTGTCGGTCGGTCCGGGGCAGATGGCGTTGATCCGGATCCCCTGCTTCAGCAGGGGATACGCCTGCCGGGCGACATAGGCGCAGATCGCCTGCTTGGTGAACATGTAGTGCGCAGTGCCGTGCTCGCCCGCCCACGTCACGGCGGCGTCGAAGTCCGGTGTCGCCAGGAACTCGAGAAGCTGCGGGAGGTTTGCCTCCCATCCGAGGCCGGCGGCCGACGAGATGAAGCCGATCGCCGAGCCCCGAGGCAGCAGGCCGCCGGAAAGGAGACGGTCGATCATGTGCCGGTGCCCGATGAAGTTGATCTTCTCGATTCCCGGCGTGCCGTCGGCGACGCCGGCGCACGAGAACAGGGCGTGCACCGGTCCGCCGCACTGGTCGAGGGCCGCATCGATGGACGCGGCGTCGGCGAGGTTGACATGGATGGCCTTGGCTCCAGGCAGGGCGACCTCGGCAAAGTCCATGACGACGACCTCGGCCCCGGCGTCCTGCAGGAGCTGGGCGGTGGCAGCCCCCATCCCGCTCGCGCCCCCCACGACGAGTGCCCGCTTGCCGTCGTAACGGAGTGCGTCGAACAGCGACATGTCATCTTCTCCTTGGCAGAGGGGCTCAACCGACGAGACCGCGGACCTTCAGGTCGATGATCGTATCCCAGTCGAGCCCCAGGTCACGGAGGATGTCATCACCGTGTTCGTTGAACTCGGGCGCACGTCCGGGCACCGCGGGGTGCTCGTCGTACTGGACCGGCGCGGCGACGAGCCGGAAGGGTGCACCAGCTGCTGTCTTGCAGTCCTGCACGTACCCGTTGGCAGTGCTCTGGCGATCGGCGGCCGCCTCGATGCCGTCCTGGACCACCGCCCACTGCCCGTCGAAGTCGGCCAGGTTCTCTCGCCACTGCGCCAGTGAACGCCGAGCGAACGTCTCACGAAGGATCTCGGTCGCCTCGCCACTGTGTGCCAGCAGGGAGGCGTGATCGGCGAATCGGGGATCGGCGGCAAGCTCCGGGCGTCCGATGACGTGGCACAGCCCCGGCCAGTACTTCCCACCCTGGAGGCAGCACAGCGAGATGTGTCGTCCGTCCTCTGTCTCGTAGGTCGCGACGAGCGGGTTTCTCCCGGGGGCGTCGGCCGGCGGCGCTGCCAACGGCTTGTCCAGGAGGAGCGAGAGGGCGATTCCCTGTCCCATGGCCCACATGCCCGTGCCCAGCAACGACACGTCCACCGTGGTGGCCTCTCCGGTCCGCTCCCGGTGGAAGAGCGCACCCATGATCCCACCCGCGATCGTCATGGCGCCGATCGAGTCCCCGAACCCGGGCGCGGGCGGGACTGGCACCCGCGCCTGATCCGGAGGTTTGCCCCCCAGGGCGGCGCCGGCGCGGCACCAGAACGCCAGGGAATCGTAGGAGCCCCGGTCGGCGTCCGGCCCGCGCTCGCCCTGGCCGGTGCCGCGGACGTAGATGATCCGGGGGCTGTGTGCCCGGATCTCGTCCACGTCGATCTTCAGCTTCTTGCGGGTCCTCGGCAGCTTGTTGGTGAGGAAGACATCGGACCGTGCGGCCAGCTTGTAGAGGACGTCGAGGCCCTCCTCCGACGAGAGGTCGAGGGCGATGCTGTGCTTGCCACGGTTGGAGTGCTCGAGGAGGGCGTGGACGTCGGTCGGGACGGCGACGACCCCTGTCGCCGCCAGACCCCGCATGGCGTCCCCGCGCTCGACCGGCTCGACCTTGACGACCTCGGCGCCCCAGTCCGCCAGCAGGGCCGATGCGGCCGGCACGTACGTGTGCTCGGCCACCTCCAGGATGCGAACGCCCTGCATGACTGCGGTCATGAACCCCTCCCGGGATCACTCTGCTGCTGAGCCTCGATCGGTTGCGGCCCCATCGGGCTATTCTGACATCGACGTCAAAATGTCGCCAGAAGACTGCTAGCGTGCGTGCCCGTAGCGCTGTCTGGGGTGGCGCGGTGACGAGCGCCCGCTGAGCGCCAGTGTCCCAGTCGGCACGAACGGCAGTAGAGGAGAGGGGTACAAGCGGGTGAACCTGAAGGGACGCTCTGCCATCGTCACCGGAGGGGCCGGCGGGCTCGGGTCCGCGACGGTCCGGCACCTGGTCGGCTCCGGCATGCACGTCGCCATCTTCGACCGCGACGGCGATCGCGCCGGCGAGCTCGCCAAGGAGCTCGGCGACCCTACGATCGCGGTAGGCGGCGACGTGATCGACGACGAGGACGTGGCTGCGGCCATCCGCGCCGCCACGTCGCTCGGTACCCTGTCGCTCCTCGTCAACGTGGCCGGAGGTGGGGTCGGCGGTGGCCGCACCGTGGCGCGCGACGGGACGCCGCACGAGAAAACTGCCTTCGTCATGACCATGGAGATGAACGCCATCGGGACGTTCAACACGAGCCGCCTCACGGCGGCGGCGATGGCGGGCAACGAGCCCGACGAGGAGGGCGAGCGGGGAGTCGTGGTCAATACCGCGTCGATCGCCGGCTACGAAGGCCAGGTCGGTCAGGTGGCCTACGGGTCGGCCAAGGCCGCCATCCTCGGGATGACGCTGCCCATGGCCCGGGATCTCGCGCCCATCGGCGTGCGGGTATGTGCCATCGCGCCGGGCACCATGGGGACGCCGATAATGCTGAGCGTCTCCGACCGGATGAAGGAAGGGCTCGTCAAGGACGTCGTGTTCCCGGGTCGAATGGGACGGCCGGAGGAGTTCGCCCTGCTCGTCGAGTCCATCGCACGCAACTCCTACCTGAACGGCGAGAACATCCGACTCGACGGCGCCCTGCGTTTCGCGCCCAAGTAGGAGGGTGACTGACGGTCGGGCTGTCGAGCCACCCCCTTCGGTGATGGAGCATCGGTGAGGCCGCTGCCCGAGCTGACCCCTGCCAACACGTGGTTCTGGACCTCGGGCGCGGACGGCTCCCTCCGTATCCAGGGCTGCGAGAGCTGCGGCGCCCTGGTCCATCCGCCGACGCCGATCTGTCCGCGGTGCCGGAGCCGGTCGTGGAAGCCGACCGTGGTCTCGGGCCGGGGCACCGTCGTCGCCTTCACCGTGAACTCCCAGCCCTGGCTGCCCGGCTTCGACCCCCCGTACGTCGTCGCGAACGTGGCACTGGCCGAGGATCCGACGGTGCACCTCACGACGAACATCGTCGGCTGTGAGCCGGGCGACGTGCACATCGGCCAAGAGGTCATCGTCCGGTTCGAGTCGGAGAGGGACGCGTGGCTCCCGTTGTTCGAGCCTACGGGCTCCACTGATCCCGTCGATCGGGTGCCACCACCCGAGCGCCCCGCGCCTCGGCGGCCTGCGAGCCCCGAACGGTTCGAGCATCGCGCAGTCCTGTCGGGGGCCGGCCGGTCGGCACTCGGACGCCGCCTGATGGTCGATCCGCTGTCGCTCACCATCGATGCCTGCCTGGCTGCCGTCGCCGACGCCGGATTGACACTGGGAGACATCGATGGACTCTCGACCTACCCCGGCGCGGCCGGCGTTGGTATGAGCGAGGGTGGCGTGACGGCCGTCGAGGAGTCCCTACGCCTCCATCCCACCTGGATCAACGGTGGCGGCGACCTCCCCGGCCCCGGCGGCGCCGTGATCGCGGCGATGCTGGCCGTCGGCGCCGGGCTGTGCCGTCACGTTCTGTGTTTTCGCACCGTCTGGGAATCGACCTACGCAGCCCTCGGACTGGGTAGGGGCGGTGCCGGCCGTCTCTCCGGCGCGCTGATGGAATGGCGCGCACCGTTCGGTGCCATGTCGGCGGCGAACTGGATCGGCATGAACGCCAACCAGTACCTGCACCGTTATGGCGCCACCCGCGAGATGCTCGGGTACATCGCTCTCAACGGCCGGGCCAACGCGGCCCGCAATCCGGCGGCGATCTACCGCGAGCCCATGACGATGGACGACTACCTCTCCGCTCGCCCGATCACGAGCCCCTTCGGCCTGTACGACTGTGATGTCCCCTGCGACGGCTCGGTCGCCGTCGTCGTATCCGACGCATCGGTCGCAGGGGATCTGCCCAAACGAGCTGTCCGCATCGACGCGGTGGGGACGCAGATCCTGGAGCGCGTGTCGTGGGATCAGGACACGCTCACGCACGAGCCGCAGGTGCTGGGCCAGGCCGCCCACCTCTGGACCAGGACCAGCCTCCGTCCCCCCGACATCGATGTCGCCTTGCTGTACGACGGCTTCACCTTCAATGCCATCTCCTGGCTGGAGGCGCTGGGCTTCTGTGGGCTCGGAGAAGCGCAGGACTGGCTCGACGAGGGTCGCAGGATTGCCATGGACGGCGAGCTGCCCGTCAACCCGCACGGCGGCCAGCTGTCCGAGGGGCGAACCCACGGATTCGGATTCATCTACGAGGCAGTTATGCAGCTACGCGGCGATGCTGGCGATCGCCAGGTGGGTGGTGCGACCACCGCTGTAGCCGCCACCGGCGGCGGGACACCATCGGGCGTCCTGCTCCTTCAGCGCGCCGATGCCTGACCAGGCTCCGGCTGCTCGGTGGTCACGGATCGGGGCGTGACGGCCGCGAGGCAGAACTCGACGATGTGGTCGATCTCGGCTCGTGTCGGTTGGACACCTTGCCACAGGAAGTCGGACAGCACGCCGACGGCGGCGTGCGCAACGAGCGTCGCTGCGGTCTCAGGGTCGGCGCTGCCGAGCTGAGCGAGTGGTTCGCGTAGAAGGATCGCCAGCGAGGCCGCATGTGACGGCCGGCTCGACCCGAGACGGTCGCTGATGCGGCCGCCGTTCCACAGCACGGCGCGCGTCGTGGCGGCGATGTCGTCGTCGGCCGCCTGGGACATCACGCCCTCGACCCAGCGCCGTACGCTCATCTCGGGTGTCGATGCCTTCGCCATCTGGTGGTGCAGGTAGCCGGACAGTCGTGCCGCGCCGTCTTCGATGATCGCGGCCACGAGTGCATCCTTGGATGCGAAGTGGCGGTAGAAGGCGTCGTTCGAGAGGCCGGCGGCGGCGACGATGTCGCTGACCCGTGGGCTCGACCTCGTCCCGCACCTGCGCATCACGTCGAGACCAGCGTCGAGGAGCCGCCGGACCTCGTTGGCGTACTGAGCTCCCCGCTTGGCGAGTGTCTGCTGGGCGATCGTCTCGGCCGTGTCCGTTCCGCCAGGATCCGGCTCACCTGGCAGAATTGCCTTCGAAGACATCAGAACGCTATTCTGCCAGGACGGCGAGGGGAGCGCCAGAGGGGAGTGCCAATGGCGTGGGATTTCGAGACCGAGCCCGAGTTCCAGAAGAAGCTGGACTGGGCCGATGCGTTCGTGGGCGACGAGGTCGAGCCGCTCGACCGCGTGTGGCCTGGGCTCGCGTTCACGCCATTGGACGAGACGCGGCGGCGAGTCGTCGATCCGCTGAAGCACGAGGTGCGCGGCCAGGAGATGTGGGCCACGCATCTGGGCCCTGAGCTGGGCGGCCAGGGGTACGGGCAGTTGAAGCTGGCACTCCTCAACGAGATCCTCGGACGGTCGTCGTGGGCACCGATCGTGTTCGGGTGCCAGGCGCCTGACACCGGTAACGCCGAGATCATCGCCCACTACGGCACGCCGGAGCAGAAGGAGCGCTATCTCCGCCCGTTGCTCGACGGCGAGCTCTTCTCCTGCTATTCGATGACCGAGCCCCACGCTGGTGCCGATCCCACGATGTTCACGACCCGGGCCGAGAAGGACGGCGACGAGTGGGTCATCGACGGGTGGAAGTTCTTCTCTTCGAACGCCAAGACGGCGTCGTTCCTCATCGTCATGGCGGTGACGAACCCCGACGTGCAGGCGTACCAGGGCATGTCGATGTTCCTGGTGCCGAGCAGCACGCCGGGCATCGACATCGTCCGCAACCTCGGCCTGGCGCGCGAGTCAGGCGACGAGGGCTCGCATGCTCTCATCCACTACGACCACGTGCGGGTGCCGGCCGATGCGCTGCTCGGGGGCGAAGGCCAGGCGTTCGCCATCGCCCAGACCCGACTGGGCGGTGGGCGCATCCACCACGCCATGCGTACGATCGGATTGGCGAAGAAGGCGCTCGACATGATGTGTGAGCGGGCTCTCAGCCGTGAGACACAGGGCAGCCTGCTGGCCGACAAGCAGTTCGTCCAGGGCTACATCGCCGACTCGTACGCCCAGCTGGTGCAGTTCCGGTTGTTCGTCCTCTATACGGCGTGGTCCATCGACAAGTACAACGACTATCGCAAGGTCCGTAAGGACATCGCCACGGCGAAGGTGGTCATGCCGACCGTGCTGCACGACATCGCCTGGCGGGCAATGCAGGTCCACGGCGCCCTGGGCGTCAGCAACGAGATGCCGTTCCTCGACATGATCCTGGGAGCCGGAGTCATGGGTCTCGCGGACGGTCCGACCGAGGTCCACAAGGTGACGGTGGCACGGCAGGTGCTACGCGACTACAAGCCCAGCGACGACGTCTGGCCGACCCAGCACCTCCCCAAGCTGCGAGACGCTGCCCGGGCCAAGCTCGCCGACTACCTCGAGCACGATGTGGGGAACCTGTGATCGACGCCGATCGGCTGGGGAGATGGATGGACCACGTCGGCTTGCCCGGCAAGGGCGAGCCGATCGACCACCGCTACGTCTCGGGAGGATCGCAGAACGAGATCTACGAGATCCGTCGTGGTGAGCTGCACGCCGCCCTGCGGATCCCACCGCCAACGGCTCCGGAGCGGCGCGACGAGGGGATCATTCGCGAGTGGCGCATCATCGAGGCGCTCGACGGGACCGACGTACCCCACACCGACGCGCTTGCTGCGTGCACCGACGTCTCGGTGCTCGGGCGGGCGTTCTACCTGATGGGATTCATCGATGGCTGGTCGCCGATGGGAGTCGACCATTGGCCGGCGCCCTTCGACGCTGATCTCACGGCGCGCTCCGGGCTGGCCTACCAGCTCGCCGAGGGCATCGCGCTTTTGTCGAAGATCGACTGGCGGGCCAAGGGGCTGCACGATCTCGGCCGGCCGGACGGCTTTCACGAGCGACAGGTCGATCGCTGGACAGCGTTCCTCGAGCGCGTCAAGGGGCGGGAGCTTCCGGGCCTGGAGGAGGCCTCCGGCTGGCTGCGGGCCCACCGGCCGATCGACTACGTCCCCGGCCTCATGCACGGCGACTATCAGTTCGCCAACGTGATGTACCGCCACGGCGCGCCGGCTCGGCTCGCCGCCATCCTCGACTGGGAGATGGGCACGGTGGGCGACCCCAAGCTCGATCTCGGGTGGGTGGTCCAGAGCTGGCCCGACGACACAGATTCCCCTCGAGCATCCGATTCCAGCTACGTCGACCTCAGGGGGATGCCGTCCCGTGCCCAGCTCCTCCAGCATTACGCGGACGTGGCGGGACGCCAGGTCGACGACATCGACTACTACGTGATCCTCGCCAAGTGGAAGCTCGCCATCGTGCTCGAGCAGGGCTTCCAGCGAGCGGGCGACGACGACAAGCTGCTCGCCTTCGGTCCGATCGTCCTCGACCTCATGCGGGGTGCCGCCGAGCTGGCCGAGACGACGGACTACGGCCGTTGACCGGCCTGGCGCGCCGGTGAGCTGAGGTGCGCGCCGCGCTCTGCCGTGAGTACGGCGCCCCCGACGTGGTGCGGGTCGAGGACGTCGCCCCCCCGCAGCTCGGCGACGGCCAGGTGCGGATCCGGGTTCGGGCCGCGGCGGTCAACTATCCCGACGTGTTGCTCGTCGCCAACGAATACCAGGTCAAGGTGCCGACACCGTTCGTTCCCGGAAGTGAGTTCGCCGGCCTCGTCGCAGAGGTCGCCGACGGCGTCACCGAACCTGCAGTCGGCGACCGGGTCTCCGGAACCGGCCTCGTCGGGGCGTTCACCGAGGAACTGGTGGTACCGGCAGAGGGTGTGCGGCGTATCCCCGACGCCGTCGACGATCGCTCAGCAGCTGCGTTCGGTGTGTCGCACCGCACCGCCTACAACGTCCTCCGGTCCGTGGCGCGGGTACGTGCCGGCGAGGAGCTCCTCGTGCTGGGTGCGGCCGGAGGTGTCGGGTTGGCCACCGTGCAGCTCGGCGCGCTCCTGGGCGCGTCCGTCACGGCCGTCGCCTCGTCGCAGGGCAAGCTCGAGGTGGCGTCGTCCTACGGTGCCCGCAACCTCGTCAACCATCGAGCGGGCGACCTGCGGCCGGCGCTGCGGGAGATCCTTCCGCAGGGCGGCGACGCCGTCGTCGACCCTGTCGGCGGCAGCCTGTCGGAGCCCGCGCTCCGGACCCTGCGCTGGGGGGGCCGGTTCGTGACGGTGGGCTACGCGTCGGGTGTCGTACCCAGGATCCCACTCAACCTCGTGTTGCTCAAGGGCGTGCACGTCCTCGGCTTCGAGTTCGGCGCCTTCGCCGCCTACGCCGCGGACGAGCTCGACCGCAACGAGCAGGAGCTGCTCGGGCTCCTTGCCGACCGACGCGTCAGGCCGCACATCGGCGCCACGTTCGGACTCGACGACGCGGCGGCAGCGCTCCGGTACGTCGCCGACGGCAAGGCCGTCGGAAAGGTCGTGGTCGACGTGGCGTAGCGCCGGCCCCGTGGCCTGGCCGGCGCCATGCACGCCGGGTGTCTCAGGACGAGGGGGAGACGGTCTGCCCCTGGACGACGGTGCCGCAGAGAGGGACGGCGCCGGCGACGGGCTGGAACGTGGAGCCGGAGTACTTGGCGAACCAGTAGCAGTTGTCGGGTCCCAAGCTGCCGACCCGCTGACTGAGGTTGACCGAGTGGCTCCCGAACAGCCCGGCGGCGTTGAAGTTGGTGATGCGGGAGAGCGAGTTGATCAGGGCGGACTGGGACGGGTTGGATCCCGCTCCCTGAAGGCCCTGGACGAGCAGGGCGACCGAGGTGTACCCGGCGTACTCGGCGTAGGTCGGGTCGGTCGTGACGCCGGCGCTCTTGAGGGAGCTCTACAGCTGCTGGGTCGCAGCGGTGTGCATCTCGACCGGCTCCCAGGTCGACAGGAAGGAGAGGCCCTGCGCCGTCTGCTGCGCCCCGGGCCCGGCCTGCTGGAGGTCGCCGCCGTAGCCGGTGGCGAAGACCGCGACCTTGGGGTTGGCGCCCGACTGCCTGAGCGCGGTGATCAGCGCGAACGCGGTGTTGGGGTCGGTCGAGGCCGTGACGGCGTCCACCCCCGCCGACTTCATCGCCAGGGCGACCGGTTGGACGTTGGTGCTCCCGAAGGCGAAGTTGGCGTTGACGTACCCGACCTTGAGCCCTGCCTGCTGGGCCGAGACCCCCGCGCTCTTTGCGGACTCCGCCGAGGACGGCGAGATGCTGTAGCCGAGCGAGCCCACGTTCGTCCCGCCCTGCATCTTGAAGTACTGGCCGTAGGTGGTCGTGACGAGCCTCGGATCCGTATAGCCGAACACACCGAACATGTTCTTGCTGGTGATCCATTCGGCCCCGTCCTCGGCCGCCCCGACGACGGGGATGTTCTGCGACGTCAGGTAGGGAGCGGCGCTGAAGGCCAGGGCCGAAACCGCGATCACGGCGAAGACGTGGTCCTGCTGGACGAGCTTCTGCGCGGCGGTGAGCGTGGTGGTCGGATTGGTACCTGTGTCGCCCACGACGTAGTTGATCGTGTAGCCCTGGCTCTTGACCAGCACGGCTCCTGCCTTGACCCCCCGAGGGGAAGTCTGGTTGCCGGACGCCGCCGGACCGGTGAGGTCGGTGAGCACACCGACCGTGTAGGTCTTGCTACCGCTACCCGATCTGGTCCCTGATGACGACGATGAGCTGCAACCTGCTGCCACCATCAGCACGACGGCCGTGGCCGCGGCCAGCAGTCGCCTTCTCTTGGTGCCCATAGCTACTCCCTCTCCCTTCGGCCGCTCAGCCGGCCACGGTCATGGCGTCACCGAGGTAGTGGCGAAGCACCTCGCCGTGGGCTGCGCTGGCGAGCCCCTTCCACGCCAGCTCGCCACGTTGAAGCACGACGCACTCGTCGGCAAACGCCAACGCGCGATGGATGTACTGCTCGATCAGGATCACCGCCACACCCTTCTGTCTGGCTCGGGTCAGACCCTCGAAGACGAGGTCGACCAGCTTGGGAGCCAGCCCGAGGGACATCTCGTCGGCGATCAGGAGCCGGGGAGAGGCAGCGAACGCCCGGGCCAGCGACAGCATCTGCTGCTCACCACCGGACAGAAGGTAGGCGGGCTGCCGGCGGCGCGCCGCCAGGGCCGGGAAGGTCTCCAGGGCCTTCTCCACCGACTCACGACGTGCTCGGCGGCCGTCGAGATCGGCGGCCGCCATGCGGAGGTTCTCCATCACCGTCAGGGTCCGAAACACACCCCGGCTCTCGGGCAGGTACACGAGTCCCGCCCTGCGGATGCGATGAGCAGGCCAGCCTCCGATCTCCGCACCGGCGAAGACGATCCGACCTCCGGCCGGTGGCACCAACCCCGAGATGGCGCGGGCCAGCGTGCTCTTGCCCGAACCGTTGGCGCCGAGGACGGCCAGCGCCCTGCCCGCGCCGATGCTGAACGACGCCTCCGTGAGCGCGCGCGCCTCTCCATAGCACACGGACAGGTCCTCCACGGCGAGCACCGGCGACCCCGTCCCGCCGTCGGAGGGCACGGCGGAGGGGTCCGCTGCGGCGGCCGCCGGGGCGCCTGCGCTGATCTGTGCCATCACCGGGACTTCCACCGCGCTACCGCTAGCTCGCGCCTCGCCGTTGTCCAGCTCCTCGCCCAGGTACGCAGCCCGGACCGCAGGGCTGGCGCGGACCTCGGCGGGAGCCCCGCTGGCGATCAGCTCTCCGAAGTCCAGGACGGAGACCGTGCTGCACAGACGCATCACCAGGTCGACGTCGT
>VAWP01000047.1:20994-31863 GCA_005888295.1 Actinomycetota bacterium | reverse complement strand
CCCGGTAGGCGATCACCAGGTGGTCACGCACGGTCAGGTCACCGAACAGCTCGGGATGCTGGAACGTCCGCGCCAGCCCCCGAGCGGCGCGCCGCTGTGGCCGGGCCCTGGTGACGTCCTCGCCGTCCAGCAGCACCGTCCCACGGGAGGGGCGTAACAGGCCCGACAGAACAGCGAAGAGGGTGCTCTTTCCGGCTCCGTTGGGTCCGACCAGCCCCACGATGGCCGCTGGCGGCACGGCCAGGTCGACGCCCTTGACCGCAGCCAGACCGCCGAAGTACACGGTGATCCCCGCACAGGCCAGGCGTGCCTCGTCAGACGAGGGTGCGCCGGGCGCCGTCATCGCCCCGTCGACCGACCCGTCGTCGCGAGCACCGCTCACCGCGTCGTCCTGGCCGTCCGGTCAGGTGCTGCTGCCGCCGCCACCTCGGTGCGGGAAGCGACATGGTCGGAGTCGGCAAGCCAGGCGTCGGCGCCCGCCGGTGCACGACTCCGCTCTCGACCTTCGGATCGCGGCGCGATCTTCGCCAGCAGCTGCCGCAGCTGCCGTCCGTTGAACAGGACGACACCCTCGGGATGGCGGGCCACCGCGACCGCCCCCAACCCGAACAGCAGCGCCGGCACCTCCCCCCAGCGGGCGGGGACGTAGGTCTGGAAGACACCGGGCAGCAGGGCGAAGGCCAGCCCGGCAAGCGCAGCCGCGGTAATGGAGCGAACGCCCATGGTCACCACCACCGCCAGCCAGACGAGCCCGACGAAGGTGGCGTACGACTGGGGCTGGGCCACCCGGGAGTCGAGAGCGAGGAACCCTCCTCCCACCGCGGCCACGAACGCCCCCAGCGCCCCCACGATGACCTTCACCTGGAGCACGCTCAGGCCGAGGGTTCGAGAGGCGGGCTCACTGTCACGTACGGCTCGTAGGGCCAACCCGCTCGTCGACCGGCGCAGGTTGAGCGCGAGCACGGCGAAGATGAGGAAGACCACCAACGCCAGGTAGGAGAACGCCAGATCTCCGTTGGCAAAGCTCGGGCGGTTGAAGACCTGTCCGACGCCACCCTGCAGGAAGGTGCCACGGCTGAAGATGAGCGTCTCGGCCAGGAGCCCGAAGGTCAAGGTCACCAGGGCCACGTAGAGATCCCCGAGCCGTATGGTGAGCAGGCCGATGATGGCCCCGACCACCGCCGCGATCAGCCCGCCCAGGAGGATGGCCAGGAGCACCGGCACACCCCACGCGCTGGCGAACTGCGCCGCCGCCAGGGCACCGGCGCCGGCGAAGATGATCTGGGACAGCCACAGCATCCCTCCCTCACCGGTCACCACGGTGTAGGTGAGGAACGTGATCGCGTAGCACAAGCCCAGGGCCACCAACCCCAGCCAGTAGGCAGAACCCTGGAAGATCAACGGCAGGAGCGCGACCACGAGCAGGGGGTGGAGACCGAGGGCGCTGCTCCAGGCGGGCCTGCCGGCACCGTGACCGGCCAGGTGGGTCGGATCCTCGTTGGCGGGTCGAATGGCGTGATCGAGCGGCCCGCCGGTCCCGACGTCCTCTCGCACCGCACCCGAGCGGGCCAGATAGAAGACGAGGAACAACAGGATGAACCCGAAGGGGATGCTCGGGATGATCGCCGCCGTGAGAGAGCTACCTTGCGGCAGCTGCTTCAGGATGAGGTCGGTGACCACGCCCATGGCGAGCGCCACCCCCACGGCACCGGCGAGAGAGCGGAGCCGGGCGGCCACCACCGCAGCGAACGCCGCCGCCATCAGGGTGGTCATCCCGGTGGTGGTCAACCCGTTGGTGGGGGCGACAAGGATCCCCGCCAGGCCGGCCAGCGTGGCACTCACCACCCATGCACCGAGGGCCACGCGGCCAGGATTTGTCCCCGACACGGACGCCATCGCCTCGGAGTCGACGGTCGCCCGGACCCGGAGGCCGATGCTCGTGAAGCGGAGGATGACCGTGCCCGCCACGACGACGAAGACCAGGAACCCGTAGGTGATGAGCTGGTCGGTGGTGACGGGGGCACCGAAGAAGTGGAACGGGCGGTCGCTCGACAGAGCCAGACCCGGCGCCGACGTGATCGACTGGGTGCCCAGCGTGAGATCCACGATGGGCGGGAGGGCCACCGAGAGGCCGATGGTCGTGACGAGCTTGATGAGGGTGGACTGGCCGCGTATGAGGCGGAAGATGACGGCGTACAGGACCGCGCCCATGAGTGGCGCGACGACCAGGAGCGACACCAGCCCTGCCGTGATGGTCGACAGCCCGTGCTGAGAGTTGAGGAAGAAATAGAAGCGGGCGACGACGTAGGCCATCGACCCGAATGCGAAGTTCAGCACGCCCGACGACGCGTACGTGACAACCAGTCCTGCTGCGGCGATCGCGTAGATCGACCCGAGAGCCAACCCGACTAGGGCGTAGTCGAGCATCTCGTCATTGTTCGGGCCTGGCGACCGCTCGTACGAGCCTCATCTGTCCGACCGGTGCCGCTCTGTCGCAAATGTCTGAGTGCCGCTCGTGACGTGCCGCATCGTGTGACTGTCCGGTCAGGCGAACGATCGATGGCAAAAAACGATATCATCGATCTCACTTCTGAACAAGACCATTTCCGAGGCCCTTCTTACGCCGGTCGGCACCGGAGCGGCAGGCGCTTGATGCTTCCGTTGACTGCCGATCGCAGGCGCTCCACGGGGCCCGAGACCTCGAACGACTCCACGCGGGTGAGCAGGTGCCTGAAGATCGTCGCCAGCTCGACGCGCGCCAGGTGGGCACCCATGCAGAAGTGCTCCCCGAACCCGAACGCGAGGTGGGGGTTGGGGCGACGATCGACTCGGAACGCGAACGGGTCCCCGAACACGTCCTCGTCGCGGTTCGCAGACGCGAAGTACAACGCCACCTGCTCACCGGCGCGGATCGCCACCCCGCCCACCTCGCAGTCCTCGGTGGCGACGCGCGTGAAGTGGCTGATCGGGCTGACCCACCGCAGGATCTCGTCCACGGCGTCCGAGAGCAGCTCTGGGCGCTCGCGCAGCTTCGCCCATTGGTCGGGGTGCTGGGAGAAGGCGAGCACGCCACCGCTGACCGCGTTACGCGTCGTCTCGTTGCCCGCCTCGACGAGGAGCTCGCAGTAGGACACCAGCTGCTCCTGGGTGAGTGGCGCTCCGTCCACGGTGCCGTTGATCAACTCGCTCACCAGGTCGTCCTCCGGATCGCTCCGGCGGCGTTCGATCAACTGGCCGAGGTAGGCGCGCAGCTCTCCCCGAGCCCGCTTGATCGTCTGGCCCGGTGACTCGCCGGGGCGGCGGTACTCCGGATCGTCCTTGCCGATCACCTCGTTCGTCCAACGGAACAGCAACCCGACGTCGGCGTGCGGGACGCCGAGGATCCAGGCGATCACCCAGAGCGGGAACGGTGCCGCGATCCGCTCGACGAAGTCCAGCTCGCCCGGGTCACCCACGGTCGGCGCATGCTCGAGGATCTCCACAGAGATGCGGTCGATGTCAGCGCTCCGCGCCCGTACGGCGCGGGGCGTGAAGCGCCCGTTGGCGACTCGCCGCATGGGCCCGTGCCGCGGCGGATCGAGGAGCACGAGGATGTCCGACGGCGGTACCACGGCTGCGTTCGCTCGGCGCAGGGCGATGCCCTGCCCGCTCGAGAAGCGCTCCGGTTGGGCGGCGATCTGCTGAACATCAGCGTGCTTCGTGATCGCCCAGAACGGGGCGTATCCCGGCGGCGCGAAGTGCGCGACGGGCGCCTCGGCCCGCAGCCACCTCCACAGGTCGTGCGGATACCCACGCTGCGCGTACCTCTCCGGGTCGACGAGGTCGAGGGGGTCGACGTCGGTCGGGTTGGGAGCGAGTTGGCCGGGTTCGGAGTTCATCTGCTCCGCTTCGGTGTGCCAGATTATGACGTCAATATCAAAAACTGGTAGAACCATACACGCGTCAACCCCACCGCTGCAGCGCTGGTGGGTCGGCCCGGGTGTCAGCTAGTCGTCGCCGCGGCGGCGGAAGTGAGGGGTGACAGATGGAGTATCGGCCATTCGGGCGGACGGGACTGGACGTCTCGGTGGTCGGCGTCGGGTGCTGGGAGGCCGGCGGCGGGTACGGCGCCATCGAGGAGGCGGAGTTCGTCCGCGCCGTCGGGCGGGCGCTCGACCTCGGCATCACGTGCTTCGACACCGCCGAGGGGTACGGCATGGGTGCCTCGGAGAGGATCCTCGGGCAGGCCCTGGGCCGACGCCGCGAGGAGGCCGTCGTCGTCACCAAGTTCGGCATGAGCTACCGAGACAAGCCGAACCTCCGCGACAGCAGCCGGGGGCGGGTCCTGGCCTCGATCGACAAGAGCCTCAAGAACCTCGGCACCGATTGGGTCGACGTGTACCTCGGGCACTGGCCCGACCCCCTGACGCCGTTCGAAGAGACGATGACCGCCCTCGACGAGATCGTCCGTGAGGGCAAGGCCCGTTTCGTAGGCGTATCAAACTTCAGACGTGAGCACATCGAGGCCTGCATGGCCGTGCGGCGAGTCGACATCGCCCAGTACGGATGGAACATGTTCGACCGGCGCATGCAACGGGAGATCTTCCCGTACTGCCAGGAGCAGGGGATCGGTGTCATGGCCTACGGATCGCTCGCCTACGGCTTGCTCACGGGCACCTTCTCCGAGGACATGGACTTCGGCTCGGAGGACTGGCGCGCCCGGCGGGGGAAGATGGGGTCGATCAAGCTCTTCGACGCCCTCTTCGGTCCGGAGGGCTTCCCGAGGAACATCCGGGCGGTGGACGAGCTGAAGAAGCTGGCCGCTCGCTACGACCGGAGCCTCCCACAGTTCGCCCTCCGCTGGGCTACCTCGAACGACCTGATCAGCACGGCGCTGGTCGGCTGCCGCACCGTCGCCGAGGTGGACGACAACGCGGGCGCGATCGGATGGTCCATCGCCGACGACGACCTGGCAGAGATCGACGCCATCTTCGCCCGTCACGGCGTGAACACCGCCCCCGACTACTGGATCGAGGAGGACTAGCCCCGTCCGGGCTGACGGCTACGGGCCCTGCGGGCGGGGCGCCAGCGTGATCGACGGCGTGGCGAGGCTCTGACCGCTGCGCAGGAGGCCGTCGACGGCGTTGACGAGGTCCTCGACGTCGATGAAGCATCCAGCGAGCAGGCCCCGGGCCTGCCAGACGGGGTGCAGCTCGCCGGCCAGGTCCCAGTCCCACTCCGAGGCGGACGGGAACGCGGACATCGAATCGCCCTCGCCCCCCATGCAGTCGCCCACCGTGCAGCGGGTGAACCCAACCGTCGGGTGCTCGACGCGCCATGCCTCGACCATCTTGTCGAGGGCCGCCTTGCTCACGGCGTAGGCGCCGAGGCCCGGCCAGGGCGGGGTGAGAGACGCGCTGACCGACGAGAGGTACACAGCGGTGCCACCCGACCTGGTCAGGTGGGGGATCGCGGCGGCGGTGACGACCGCCGCACCCGTGACGTTGGTGTCGAACACCCTGCGCCACGTGTCGGCATCGGTGTCGGCGAGGCGGGCCAGCGGACCTATCGCCGGTGTGTACACGAGGGCGTCGATGCCGCCGAGGTCGGCAGCGGCCTTGGCGATCGCGGACGTGATCGACGCCGTCCCGGTGACGTCACACTCGATGGCCAGCGCCCCCGCCCCGGCCTCGGCCGCAGCCGCAGCGAGGCGCTCCCGCCGGCGGGCGAGCAGGGCGACCTGGGCCCCGCGCTGCCCGAGGCCGACGCCTATGCAGCGCCCGAGCCCACTCGACGCCCCGACGACAACAGCCCGCACGACGCAGCTCCTCTCCGTTGACCAACGTGTCAGTTGACCAACGTCTCCATCGACCAACGTCTCCATCGACCAACGTCTCCATCGACCAACGTCAATGTTCGTCTTCCTCGACGGTGGGGCCCTAATCTTCCAGCGGTGCCCAACAAGGTCAAGGCCGGGTTCTTCTCGTTCACCGAGGTCCTGGACGGGAGGCACCGCGAGTACAACGAGTGGCATCTGTTCGACCACATGCCCGAGAACTTCAAGCTCGAGGGCTTGCAGTGGGGGCAGCGATGGGTCGCCACGCCGGACCTCGTCGAGCGGCGGCTCTCCGCCAAGGGCGGCCTCGCCGCCAGCCGGTACGTCACGCTCTATCTCCTCACCGATCCTCTGCGCCAGGCGCTGGACGAGTTCCGGGCGCTGGGCCGGACGCTGGACTCGCTGGGGCGCTTCTTCAAGGCCCGCCGCTCGCACCTCAGCGGACCATTCAGGTTCATCAAGGCGTACGCGGCGCCGAGGATCCTCATCGACGCCGAGGCGATCCCCTACCGGCCGAACCGCGGCGTGTTCGTCACCGTGCAGGACCACGTCGAAGACGTGACCGACTCGGCGCTCGACGAGGCTCGGCAGTGGTACGACCGGGTGCACATCGCCGATCTGCTCAGCGTGCGGGGCGTGGCCGGCTGTTGGTGGTTCGAGGCGGTCGGCGACACCAACCCACGCGGCCGCACGGTGCGCGTCTACTGGCTCGACGACGATCCGGTCGCCTTCCATGACGACTTGCAGGCGAAGACGCACACGTTCTCGATGATGGACCTGTCAAAGGCCTACAGCACGCTGCTCGTAGGTACGTACCGCTCCATTCCCTGGGGCTCGAGCTTCGACTGGTTCGACTAGACGGGCGGCCGGGGAAGGCCGAGAATCCGCTCGCCGATGACGGTGCGCTGGATCTCACTCGTGCCGCCCTGGATCGAGTTGGCGCGCGTGGACAGGAGCCCCTGCGTCCACGCACCGGACAGGAGCGCCTCCGCGCCGAGGACGTCGCAGGCGGTCTCGTAGAGCCGCTGGCTGGCGCCGGCCCAGAAGAGCTTCACGAGGCTCGACTCGGCGCCGATCTCCTCGCCCCTGGCGAGACGGCCCAGCGTCCGGGCGTTGTGCAGTCGGAAGAGCTCGACGTCGATCCACGCCCCCGCCAGTCGCTGGCGGACGAGAGGGTCCCGGAGCCGGCCGGCGCCGGCGCAGGATTTGGCGAGGAGCTCGAAGGCCATCTCCTGGCGAACCTGCTGCTTCCAGATGAAGCCCCCGCCACGCTCGTTGCCGAGCGTCGTGTTCGCGACCCGCCAGCCCTGGCCCTCCGGACCGATGAGGTTCTCGACGGGCACCTCGACCTGGTCGAGGAAGACCTCGTTGAACTCGCTCTCGCCGGTCATCTGCCGGAGCGGTCGGGCGTCGACGCCGCTCGCCGTCATGGGGATGGCCAGCATCGAGAGCCCCTTGCTCCGGTGCGACGACGGGTCGGTCCGCACCAGGGCGATGCCCCAGTCAGCGAACTGGGCGTGCGACGACCAGACCTTCTGCCCCGTGACGACGTAGATGTCGCCGCGACGCGCCGCCCGGGTGGCGAGTCCGGCGAGGTCGCTCCCGGCGCCGGGCTCGCTGAACAGCTGGCACCAGATGTCGTCGCCAGCGAGGATCCTCGGCATCCAGCGCATCCGCTGCTCCTCGGTGCCGTGAGCCATGAGCGTCGGCCCCACGAGGGTCACTCCCGCCCGCCCGGGGATGTCGGGTACCCGGGCCCGGGCGAGCTCCTCGTTGTAGATCGCCACCTGGGCGAGCGGGGCGCCGCGTCCCCCGTACTCGACCGGCCAGTGGATACCGACCCACCCCCCGGCGTGCACGGTGCGCTGCCATCGCCGGAGTGCCTCGGCCTCCTCGGGCGAGGTGGCCACGGCGATCCCGGGAGGCGGGTGCTCGGCCAGCCAGGTGCGCAGCTCGTGGCGGAAGGTCTCGTCGGCGGACGACACGGCGCGGTCAGGGCCGGCCGGCGGGCCAGGACACGGTCTTCAGCTGGGTGTACTCGAGCAGGCCGTAGTCGCCGTACTCGCGCCCGATGCCCGAGTGCTTGTAGCCGCCGAACGGACCCCACATGTTGGGCCCGCCCCCTCCCCCGTTGATGGTGACCGTGCCCGCCTGCACCTGCTTGGCGATCTCGTAGGCGCGCACGGGATCGGGGTGCCAGATGGACGCAGCGAGGCCGTAGCGGCTGTCGTTGGCGGTCTTGATCGCCTCGTCCTCGCCGTCGAAGGGGACCACCACGCCCACGGGCCCGAAGATCTCCTCCTGGGCCACCTTCATCCCGCTCGTCACGTCGGCGAACAGCGTCGGCTCGAAGAAGAACCCTCGTGTGAGAGCAGCGGGCCGGCCGCCGCCGTACGCCAGGCGCGCCCCCTCGGCCGTCCCGGCAGCGACGTAGCGCTCGACCCGCTCCCGCTGTGTCTCCCGGATGAGGGGGCCCATCATGGTCTTGCGGTCGCTGGGATCGCCGACCCTCACCTTGGCCAGAGCGGCGCTCATCCCCGCCACCACCTCGTCGTACACCGGGCGATCGGCCAGGATCCGGGTGGGGAGCGCGCAGCCCTGGCCGGCGTGGATGGTGAACGTGGCCGCGGCCGCCTGCGCGAACCGCTCGATGTTGGAGCCGGCGAAGACGACGTTCGGGGACTTGCCGCCCAACTCGAGCAGGATCCTCTTCAGGCCCTCGGCCGCCTGGCTCATGATCTTCTTCCCGACGAAGTCGGACCCGGTGAAGCTGATCATGTCGACACCGGGGTGGCTGGTGAGATGCTCGCCGGCGGCCACGTCCCCCGTTACGACGTTGAGCACGCCGGGTGGCAGCTCGGCGGCATCGGCGATCTCACCCAGCACGAACGCCTCCAGCGGGGTGTAGGGCGACGGCTTGAGCACGACGGTGTTCCCCATCGCCAACGCCGGCACCACCTTCGACAGGTTGAGGTACAACGGGAAGTTGAACGGTGTGATGGCCGCCACGACGCCGACCGGCTCCTTGAGGATGACACCCTGTCCCAACCCTCGGGCGCTCGCCTGCGGGGGGAGGGGGTCGAGATAGGCGAAGCTCGCAGTGCGTTCGGCGAACCACTGGGCGTACCGGAACCCGGTCTCGAACTGGAGGGCTTCGGCGATCGGACGAGCCGCGCCCGTCTCTTCGATGATCAGGTCGACGAGCTCGCCACGGCGGTCGGCGACCACCTGCACGAGCCGCAACAGGGCGTCGGAGCGCTGGCGGGGAGAAAGCCGGGGCCAAGGTCCCTCCTCGAAGGCGCGCCGGGCGCCCGTGACGGCTCGGTCGACGTCGGCAACGGATGCCTGTGGCACGCGCCCGATCGTGTCCTCGGTGGCCGGGTTGACCACGTCCAGCTCGTCGTCGGACGATGGGTCCACCCACGCGCCGCCGATGTACAGCTGGTAGTTCCTGGCTGTCGTCGCCATCTCTGCCTCCGTCGATCAGTGACGTCGCCGTCCGGTGGTCTCCGAGATCCCGCCCAGCGCTTTGGTGAGCACGCGATAGGGCAGGTTGCCATAGGGCCACTGGGTCACGACCTTCCCGGTCGGTGACTGGAAGTAGTTGTTGGTCATGGTCCAGGAGGTCCCCTCGATCCTCGAATCGAGCCAGCGGTTCCACGCCGCCTCGAAGCTGCGCTTCACCTCGATGGCCGTCACCCGCTTGCGGATCATGCGCCGGACGGCCCGCACCGCGTACTCCGCCTGGCTCTCGAGCATGATCACGATCTCGCCGCCATTCGCGCCCGGCCCGTAGAGCATGAAGAAGTTGGGGAAACCGGGCACGGTGATGCCGAGGTAGGCATGCGGCTCGCCCGCCCAGTACTGCTGCAGCGTCCTGCCGTCCCGGCCGACGACGGGCAGGCGGGCCAGGTAGTTGGCGGCCTGGAAGCCGGTCGCCATGACGATGACGTCGACGCGCCGCTCCACCCCGTCGGCGTCGACGACGCCGGTGGGTGTCACGCCGGCCACGGGCCGGGGCACCAGGTCCACGTTGTCCTTCTTGAGCGCCGGGTAGAAGGTCGTGGCGAGGACCGGACGCTTTCCGGGGTACGGGTACGTGGGGGTGACGGCGTCGCGCAGGTCGGGGCGGTCGGTGAAGACCCGGTCGATGTACCGCCGGCAGACCTCCTCGCGAGTCTGGTTCGCCCTGGTCCCGGGACGGTTGAGGCGCCCGCCCCAGAGGTGCTTCTCGAGCAGCCACCGCTGGCGCCAGCGCTCCCGTCTCCTCCGCCACGGCGCCCCGAGGGCGGCCCGCTCCGCGTCCGTGAAGTCGCGTTCGCCTTTCGGCATCACCCATCCGGGCTCCCGCTGGAACACGTACACGTGCTCGACGATCGGCTGGATCGCGGGCACCACCTGGGTGGCCGACGACCCGGTGCCGACGACGGCGACGACCCTTCCGGTCAGGTCGTGCTGGTCCTCCCACCGTGCCGTGTGAAACGCCGGGCCCTGGAAGTCCCCCAACCCGGGCCAGTTCGGGTAACGGGGCACGTTGAGGAAGCCCACGGCGCTGATGAGCGCGTTGCACTCATCGACGCTTCCGTCGTCGAGACGCACACCCCAGACGTGGCGGCCGTCGTCCCAGGTGGCCGACTCGGCCGTGACGCCCATGCGCAGATGTGGCCGAAGGCCGAACTCGTCAACCGTCTCTTCGAGGTACTTCTGCAGCTCCGGCTGCCTCGCATGCGTGCGCGTCCAGTGGTGGGGTTTGAACGAAAAGCAGTAGAGGTGCGATCCGACATCGACCTCGGCGCCGGGGTAGGTGTTGTCCCACCACGTGCCGCCGACGCCGAGCGAGGACTCGTAGATCGTGAAGGTGGAGATGCCGGCTCGCTTCAGGTTCACGCCGGCCGCTATTCCGCCGAACCCGGCCCCGACCACCACGACCCGCGGCGTCCCGGCGGGACCGAACAGGTCCTCAGCGGTGGGCTTCACGAGAAGATATGCTAGCGATTTTGACGTCGACGTCACAATTTGTGCCGGGCTACGGCAAGGGAGCGGTGCCATGGGCG
>VAWP01000047.1:0-20952 GCA_005888295.1 Actinomycetota bacterium | reverse complement strand
AGAGCCCCGTATGGCGGGAGCCGCACTACGGGGTCTTCATGGTGACCGGCTTCGAGGAAGCCATCGCCGTCTACCACGACCCCGGTACCTTCTCGTCGTGCAACACGGTGAGCGGTCCCTTCGTCAAGTTCCCGGTTCCCCTCGAAGGCGACGACATCAGCGAGATCATCGAGACCTACCGCGACCAGCTGCCGTTCAGCGACCAGCTGCCCTCCTTCGACCCGCCGAAGCACACCGCTCACCGCGCCCTGTTGATGCGGCTGATCACGCCGAAGCGACTGAACGAGAACGAGGAGTTCATGTGGCGACTCGCCGACCGTCAGATCGGCGAGTTCTACGCCAAAGGCGAGTGCGAGTTCATCAGCGAGTACGCAGGTCCCTTCACCTTGCTCGTCATCGCCGACCTGGAGGGCGTGCCAGAGTCGGACTTCGGCGCGTTCCGGTCCAGGCTCGGCAACCTGGTGGGCGGCGAGATGTCCCACAAGCCGTTGGAGTTCCTCTACGACCAGTTCGCGACGTACATCGAGGACCGCCGTCGCCACCCGAGGACCGACATCATGACGGGTCTCGCCACCGCGACGTTCCCGGACGGATCGACGCCCGAGGTGAAGGATGTCGCTCTCATCGCCGCCAACCTCTTCGCCGCTGGGCAGGAGACGACCGTCCGGCTCCTCTCCTTCGCCCTCAAGATGATCGGTGAGCGGCCCGACCTGCAGCGGCAACTCCGCGAGGATCGGGACCGGATCCCCAACTTCATCGAGGAGACACTTCGCCTCGAGAGCCCCCTGCGCGGCCAGTTCCGGCTCGCCCGGCGCTCAGCGACGATTGGTGGCGTCGAGATTCCTCCCGGGAGCAGCGTCCTCGTCCTGCCCGGCGCCGCCAACCGCGACCCGCGGATGTTCCCCGACCCGAACGAGTTCGAGATCGACCGCGCCAACGCCCGTCAGCACGTGGGG
This sequence comes from Actinomycetota bacterium, assembly GCA_005888295.1. Classification (GTDB taxonomy): domain Bacteria; phylum Actinomycetota; class Acidimicrobiia; order Acidimicrobiales; family AC-9; genus AC-9. The sequence goes on along the minus strand of VAWP01000047.1, from coordinate 19,996 downwards.
TTCGGGCACGGTGTCCACTTGTGCGCCGGCGCGCCCCTCGCGCGGGCCGAGGGTCGGGTGACCGTCAACCGCCTCCTCGACTGCACCGCCGACATCCAGATCTCGGAGGCAGCGCACGGGCCGGTGGGGACCCGCCGGTACGAGTACCTGCCGACCTACCTGTTCCGGGGCCTGACGAACCTCCACCTCGAGCTCACACCGACCTAACGGGCTCCGCCGCGCCCGCGATGATCGAGTCACGACGGCCCTGCTGGTCTCCCCTCACTGTCGGCGGGTGGCTCACTATATTTCGTGCCATCCCGTGAGGACCGTTCGCAAGTGACAGCGTGTCCCGAGCGGTGGGACAACGGGACAAGCGGCTGGCGCCCTCTGGCACCGAAAGGCCCCCAGAACGAAGCGCCAGCGTAAACTTCGACTGTCCGCGGTCGCCGAGCCGCGGGAGGAAGGAGCTCAGTGTCGACCGTAGCTGCCGCGGGCAAGGGCGAGGCCCAGAACGGCCCTCGCTCCCGCAAGGGCGTGCAGACCAGAGCTCGGCTGCTCGACGCGGCCAAGGACATCTTCCGGGAAGACGGCTTCCTCGAGGCGCGCATCTCCGACATCGCCGAGCGGGCTGGGTTGTCGCACGGCGCCTTCTACCACTACTTCGATTCGAAGGAGCAGATCTTCCGCGAGATCGCGGAGACGCTGGACGACCGGCTGAGCGAGCCGATGGAGAACATCATCTTCGCCCCTGGCTCGAGCACGAGCCCCCGCGAGCGGCTCTTCGGTGCCCTCCACGGCCACCTCGAGAGCTACCAGGACGAAGCCCAGATCATGGGCGTCATCGAGCAGGTGGCGCGCTACGACGAGCATGTCGGCGCCGTCCGCGCCTCCCGCGCCCGGATCCACCGCGAGGACATCGAGGCGTCGATCCGGCGCTTGCAGCGGCGGGGCCTCGCCGATCGACGGCTCGATGCAAGGATCGCGGCCGCCGCGCTGGGTTCAATGGTCGAGCGGTTCACCGAGATGTGGCTGGCCCAGGGCCAGATCGACTGCGACCTGGACGATGCGACCAGGACCCTGGCGATGTTGTTCGCAAACGCCCTGCAGCTGAGGGAGCGGCGGGACCAGAAGTAGCAACTCCGTTTTTTGACATTGACGTCGAAACGGGGTACTACTCTCGCGATGGGCCGCGAGCTCGCTGGAAGGGTCGCCATCGTCAGCGGCGGCGCGAGCGGGATCGGCAGGGCGACCGCTGAGCTCTTCGTGCAGGAAGGAGCCTGCGTCGTCATCGCCGACATCGATGCCGATCGGGGCGGTTCCCTGGCCGCCACCCTCGGCTCGGCGGCCGCGTTCAAGCGGACCGACGTCGCCGAGGCGGCGCAGGTCCAGGACCTCGTCGACTTCACCGTCGAACGCTTCGGCGGCGTGGGCGTGATGTTCAACAACGCCGGGATCGGAAGCAGCATGACCCGCTTTCTCCACGACGACCTCTCGGACTTCACCCAGGTCATGAACGTGAACCTCCTCGGCGTCATGGTGGGGAGCCAGCGTGCGGCTCGGTACATGGCAGACCATGGCGGCGGTTCGATCATCAACAATGCGTCGATCGCGGGTATCAACGCCGGACCAGGCGTGACCACCTACCGTGCCTCGAAGGCCGCGGTGATCCATTTCAGCAAGTCGATCGCCATCGACCTCGCCCAGCACGGGGTACGCGTCAACTGCATCGCGCCTGCCCATATCGCCACGGCGATCTCGAACTACGACATGGAGCCGGTCATGCAGATGACCCAGCCCCTGCAGCGCCAGGGGCGCCCCGAGGACGTTGCCAACGCCGTTCTGTACCTCGCCAGCGACCGGTCCGCCCAGGTGACGGGGGTGGTGCTCCCGGTCGACGGCGGGACCACCGCCGGCCCCCCGCCCAGTCAGCTCAAGGCGATCCTGGCCGCAGCAGCCAGGAGCAACGATCACTGAGCCGGGTCGATGGATCCGGCGCCGGCGCTCTACTCGTGCGACGATCACCTGGACCTCCGGGCGGTACCGCCCGACCTGTGGCAGTCGCGGCTGCCGCGTGACGTGCGCGAGCGCGGGCCGCGGGTCGTCAGCCGGGAACGGGAGTCGGTATGGGTCTGCGAGGGCCGCGTGCTGGGCGCCAGCGGACGGCCCGCCAACAGCGTGGTCGCCAAGAGCCTCAGCGCCATCGGGCGTGCCGGCATCGAGGACGACGGCTTCCGCGCCGGCAACCCCAAGTTGCGGCTCGAGGACATGGACCGCGACGGCCTCCGTGCCTCGGTGATCTACGGCCCTCTCGCCCTCGGTTTCCCGATCAGCGACCCCGAGCTGCAGAGCGCGTGCTACGCGGCGTGGAACGACTGGGCTGTCGAGGAGTTCAACGCCGCCGAGCCCGAGCGCCTCTGTCTGCTCGCCTTTCTTCCCAGCCACTCGCCCGAGGCGGCGGCGGCAGAGCTCGAGCGCTGCGCGGCGATCGGTCACCGTGGCGCCATCCTGTCGGTCTTCGACGCCGACATCTCCAGCCCAGGCTGGGACCGGCTGTGGGCGGCCGCCCAGCACACGGCCCTGCCGTTGAGCTTCCACATACGCGCCGGCAGCTGGTCCAACCTCAGCTACAAGATCGGCAAGTGGCAGTCGGCGGCCTTCGCCTCCATACTTCCGCTGCAGCTCGACGAGCCGCTGGCCACGATGATCTTCTCGGGGGCGCTCGATCGGCACCCGGGCCTGAAGCTGGTCCTGGCCGAGTCGGGCCTGGGCTGGTTGCCCTACTTCCTGACCCGGATGGACCTCGAGTGGCGCGCCCTCAAGGACAAGCTCGACTACGCCTCCAGCGCCTCGCCGAGCGAGCTCTTCCACCGACAGGTGATGGCCACCTTCGAGGAGGAGGAGCTCGCCCCGCAGGTCGTCCCGATGATCGGCGCCGACTCGTGCATGTGGGCGTCGGACTATCCGCACACGGACAGCACGTTCCCTCGTTCGAGGCAGGCGGTCGAGGAGTCGCTCGGCGCTCTCCCCGAGCCGGATCGCCACAAGATCAGCGCGACCAACTGCGCCCGGCTGTACGACCTCGCCAAATGACCTCGGGACGTATCGCCGGTATCGACCACGTGTCCCTCCCCATGCAGGACACCGGGGCGATGGTGGCCTTCTACCGCGCCCTCGGCTTCGATGTCACCGAGCGTGAACCCGTCGTGTCGGTCTACGCCGGTGCCCAGATGATCAACTTCCACCGTCCCGTGACGTGGCAGCAGGACCACTTCACCCTCCGGGCGCCGGCGGCCAAGCCGCCCTGCGGCGACCTGTGCTTCGTGTGGGAGGGATCGCAGGAGTCGTTGCAGACGCTGCTCAGGGATGCCAGGGCGGAAGTGATCGAGGGCCCGGTGGCGAGAGACGGTGGCCGCCGCGCCCATGGAAGCAGCCTCTATGTCCGTGACCCTGACGGCAATCTCCTGGAGTTCATCACCTATGGCAGCTGACCTCGTCATCCGGGGCGGAACGGTGCTCGACGGAACCGGGAACGTCGGACGCCGGGCCGATGTGGCGGTCTCGTCCGGTGTGATCACAGAGATCGGGCCGAACCTCCGGGGCGAGCGCGAGCTGGACGCCTCCGGCTGCGCGGTGTCGTCCGGCTTCATCGACATCCACACCCATTATGACGCTCAGGTGTTCTGGGACCCGGCTCTCCGTCCGTCGTCCTATCAGGGCGTCACCACTGTGGTCGCGGGGAACTGCGGTTTCACGATCGCGCCCAGCCGGGTCGAGCACCACGACGTGATCGTGCGCACGCTCGAGGGTGTCGAGGACATGGACGCGAGGACGCTGTCGGCCGGCATCGCCTGGGAGTTCCAGTCGTTCCCCCAGTACCTCGAGGCCGTCCGCCGACGGGGGACCGTGCTGAACTTCACGGCCTACGTCGGGCACACCGCCCTGCGGCTCTACGTGATGGGCGACGCCGCCTACGAGCGGGCGGCGACGGCCGACGAGATCACTCGTATGGCCGCGCTCCTGGGCGAGGCCGTCGACAGCGGCGCGGCGGGATTCTCGACGAGCTTCGCCTACACCCACCGGGGCGTCGACGGGAAGCCCGTTCCCAGCCGCTTCGCCGAGGCCGACGAGGTGGAGGCGCTCTTCGCAGCCGCCGGTCGGGCGGCCAAGGGGGTCGTGCTCATCACGCCCGGACCGCAGTGCGCCTACGCCGACGTGTACGAGTGGCAGCCCCGCGTCGGGCTTCCGTTCACCTACCCACTGTTCGCCCGACCCGGCGGGGCGCACCTCGAGACGGTCGACCTGCACGAGAAGGGCCTTGCCCGTGGAGCGAACGTCTGGCCTCAGGTCACCCCACGACCGCTCACGATGCAGTTCACGATGGAAGATGCCTACAACCTGAACGTCGGCACCGTCTTCGGCGAGCTCCTCAAAGTGGGTCGAGCGGTGCGCCGTGCCGCCTACCGGGATTCCGAGTGGAGGGCGCTGGCGGCCGCCGACCTGGAGCAAACGCCGATGAAGCCCCGCTGGGAGACGTTCGAGGTGTCCGAGTCGGAGCGGTTCCCCGAGCTCCAGGGGAGGCGCGTCGACGAGCTGGCGCGTGAACGCGGTCTGAGCCCGCTCGACGTCATGTGCGAGCTGGCCCTCGCCGAGGACCTGCAGACCCGCTTCCGCGCCTACATCGCCAACGACGACGTTGCGTCCGTGGGCAACCTTCTGTCGCACGAACAGGTGGCCCTTGGCCTCTCGGATGCGGGCGCCCACGTCGACCAGCTGTGCGACGCGCCCTTGCCGACCGATCTGCTCGGCAGCTGGGTACGAGAGCGCCGGCTCATGCCGCTGGAGAGGGCGGTGCGCAAGCTCACCGGCGAGCCTGCCGACATGTTCGGCTTCGAACGCCGCGGCTACCTGCGCGAGGGCTTCTGGGCCGACGTGTGCGTGTTCGATCCTGAGACGGTCGGTCCTGGACCGGTGCGGCGGGTGCGCGACTTCCCGGCTGACGGTGAGCGATTGACCGCCGAGGAGCCGTCTGGCGTGCGCCATGTCCTCGTCAACGGCACCCCGATCCGCCTCGACGGTGTGCAGGTCGACCCGACCGGCCGGCAGCCAGGGATGCGTCCCGAGATGGCCACACGGCACCGCTGATGGGTACGTACAACCATACGGGTCAGGTGGTCACCGACCTCGAGCGCTCCAAGCGGTTCTACCAGGAGGTGCTCGGCTTCCGGTACTGGCACCAGATCACGCCACCGGACGCTCCGACCGCCAAGCTGAGCTGTCTCTCGCCGCCGTTGGGGACGACGGTCGCCTATCTGACCCTCGACGGGTTCGTCCTCGAGCTCCTGCACTACTCGGCGCCCGGTGCAACTGCTCCGTTCACGCCGCGCACGATGAACGAGCCCGGTCTCACCCACCTTTCGATCTCGGTCGACGACGTGCAGGCCACGGCGGCAAGGGCGGTCGAGTACGGCGGCCAGATCATCGAGGAGAGCGACATCGGTGTCGCCACCTTCATCAGGGACCCCGACGGCCAGCTGCTCGAGCTCCTCCCGGTGAGCTACCGGGACGGACTGCCCCCGAGGCCCTGACGATGACCGAGACGAGCGACGTCTACTACGACCCCTACGACGTGGACATCAACGCCGATCCCTATGCGGCATTCGGCCGGCTGCGCGAAGAGGCGCCGCTCTACTACAACGAAAAGCACGACTTCTACGCCCTCAGTCGTTTCGAGGACGTCGAGCGAGGCCTCAGGGACCCGCAGACGTACATCTCGGGGCGGGGCGGCATCCTCGAGCTGATCAAGGCCAATATCGAGATGCCACCCGGCGTGCTCATCTTCGAGGACCCCCCGCTCCACACGGTGCACCGCGGGTTGCTCTCACGGGTGTTCACGCCGAGAAAGATGAACGCCCTCGAGCCCAAGGTCCGTGAATTCTGCGCGCGATGCCTCGACCCGGTGGTCGACGCCGATGGGTTCGACTTCGTGGCCGACCTCGGCGCCCAGATGCCGATGTGGGTGATCGGGATGCTGCTCGGCATCCCCGAGGAGGGCCAGGAGGAGGTCCGTGACCGGGTCGACTCCGACCTGCGCACCAAGCCCGGCGAGCCGATGCGATACTCGGAGACCAGCAGCTTCGCCACTGGCGACGTCTTCGCCGACTATATCGACTGGCGCGTCGCGCACCCCTCCGACGATCTGATGACAGAGCTCCTCAACGCGGAGTTCGAGGACGAGACGGGAACGACCCGCCGGCTCACCCGCGACGAGATCCTCACGTACGTCAACGTGGTCGCCGGAGCAGGCAACGAGACAACGACGCGCCTGATCGGCTGGACCGGCAAGCTGCTCGCCGACCACCCTGACCAGAGGCGCCAGCTCGTCGAGGACCGCTCCCTCATCCCCAACGCCATCGAGGAGATCCTCCGCTACGAGCCCCCCGCCCCTCACACGGCGCGCTACGTTGCCCGCAGCGTGGACCTGTACGGCCGGACCGTGCCCGCGGGGAGCGTCATGATGTTCCTCATCGGAGCGGCCAACCGCGACGACCGTCACTACGCCGACGGTGACCGGTTCGACATCCACCGGAGCATCGGCCAACAGCTCACCTTCGGCTACGGCATCCACTATTGCCTCGGCGCTGCCCTCGCCCGGCTCGAGGGCCGCATCGCGCTCGATGAGGTCCTCAGGAGGTTCCCCGAGTGGGAAGTCGACGTCGACAACGCGAGGCTGGCCTCGACCTCCACCGTCAGGGGTTGGGAGAGGCTCCCGGTGCTCACGCCGTGACCCTGTTGGACCGCCCTCTCGCCCGTCGGAGCCCGACGATCGAGGACGCCATCCGCCACGACCGTGGACCCGACGCGCCATGAGCACAGCCGTCGGGGCGGGCCGCTACGCCGGCACGCGGGTCCACCGCGTCGAGGACGCCCGGCTGCTCACGGGTCACGGGACGTTCGTCGACGATGTCGACCGCCCGGCGATGCTCCACGCCTGTTTCGTGCGCAGCCCCTACGCCCGAGCCCGCATCGTGTCGGTCGACACGTCAGGGGCGCTCGCCGTGCCGGGCGTCTGCGCCGTGTTCACGGCCGCCGACCTGAACCCGGATGTGTGCGAGCAGTGGTACACCTCCATGGGCAGGAACGTTCCCGATACGCCGAGGCCGCCACTCGCGGATGGGGAGGCGAAGTTCGTCGGCGACCCCGTGGCGCTCGTGGTCGGCACCGACCGGTACGTCGCCGAGGACGCAGCCGAGATCGTGGCGGTCGACTACGACCCGCTGCGCCCCGTCGTCGACTACGCCGCGGCCGGCGACATCGAGGAGCGGGTCCACGACGAGTACCCGGGAAACGTGGCGGGAGCGATCCCCGGCGCGCCGCCCGACGAGGTCGAAGTGATCTTCGCCGAGGCGCCGTACGTCGTGCGCGAGACCATCCACCAGCAGGCTTACGCGCCGGTGCCGATCGAGGCGCGTGGCATCGTCGCCGAGTGGTCACCGGCGACCGGCGAGCTGAGCGTCTGGGCTGCGACACAGGCCCCGCACGAGTGGCGTCTCTTCGCGGCCCGTCTGCTCGGTCTCCCCGAGCACAGCGTCCGGGTCGTCGCCCGGGATACCGGCGGGGGGTTCGGCCAGAAGGTCGTGCCGCTGCGCGAGGACATGTGTGTCCTGCTGGCGGCGCGCAAGGTGCATGGCGCGCTCAAGTGGATCGAGGATCGCCGCGAGAACCTCCTGGCCGCCGGCCAATCGCGCCACGAGCACGGCGACGCGGCCATGGCGTTCGACGACGAAGGCCGGATCCTCGCGGCGCGCATCGACCACGTACAGGACGTCGGCGCCTATCCGACGCCGTGGCCGGTGGGCACGGCGATGGCCGTCGGGATGCTCTTCCCGGGTCCCTACCGGGTGCCGGCGGCGACGTTCACCACCACGTCGATGTTCTCGAACACGGCCGGGCGCACGGCCTACCGCGGGCCGTGGCAGTTCGAGTCCGTCGCCCGCGAGGTGCTCCTGGACATCGCGGCGCGCCGCATCGATGTCGATCCGATCGAGCTCCGCCGCCGCAACCTGCTCCGCCACGACGAGCTGCCGCTCTCGAACCCGAACGGCATGCCCTACTCGCACATGACGCCACTCGAGACGTTCGAGCACGCCATCGGGCTCCTCGACCTCGACGCCTTCCGACGAGAGCAGACCGAGGCCCGGGTCGCCGGCCGGTACCTCGGCGTGGGCACCAGCACCTACTGCGAGCCGACCTCGACCGGGATGGGCTTCTACGGCACCGAGGGCGCCACCATACGAATTGAACCCTCCGGGAGGGTGAACATCTACATGGCGGGCGGCTCCGCCGGGAACAGCATCGAGACGACGGTCGTCCAGCTGACCGCTGACGCCCTCGGTGTCGACATCGCCGACGTGCACACGATCCAGGGCGACACCGCGGTCACGCCCTTCGCCGCCGGCACCGCCGGGAGCCGCAGCGGTTCGATGACCGCCGGCGCGGTGGCGGCGACCGCGCCGATCCTGCGCGACCGCATCGTCGCCATCGCCGCGCACCGGCTCGAGGCTGCCCCGGAGGACATCGAGCTCGCTGCCAGCCGGGCGAGCGTCCGCGGCACCCCGAGCGCCGGCCTCTCGCTGGCCGAGATCGCATGGAGCGCCTACTTCGAGTCGGGGACGCTCCCCCCGGAGATCCCACCTGGCCTCGAAGCCAGCGGCCGCTACCGGGCGCAGAGCCCCATCGTCTGGGCGAACGCCACCCACCTGTGCACCTGCGAAGTCGACGTCGTCACCGGTCTCGTGACACTGCTGCGCTATATCGTCAGCGAGGACTGCGGACCCATGATCAACCCCACCGTCGTCGAGGGCCAGATCGCCGGGGGCACCGTGCAGGGCATCGGCGGCGCCCTACTCGAGCATCTCGCCTATGACCAAGAGGGCAACCCCGTCGCCTCGACGTTCATGGACTATCTGCTCCCGACGACCACCGAGGTTCCGGTCATCGAGTACGGCCACGTCGAGACGCCCAGCCCGGGCCCCGGCGGGTACAAAGGCGTCGGCGAGGGCGGTGCCATCGGCGCGCCCGCTGCTGTGGTGAACGCGGTCGCCGACGCGCTCGCTCCCCTGGGCGTGACGATCACGCGCCTACCCGTCACGCCTCCCGCCGTCGCGGAGCTGATCCGCGATGCCGGAGGATCGGCATGAAGACGGTGCCCTGTGAGCACGACGCGCCGCGGACGATCGACGACACGATGGAGGACGGACGTGGGTGAGCTCGACGGGAAGGTCGCGGTCATCACCGGGGCGGGATCGGGAATGGCGCGGGCGACGACACGGGTGTTCGTGCGCGAGGGCGCGAAGGTCCTGGCCGTCGACGTCAGCGGTCGGGAGAAGGAGACCGCGGACGAGCTGGGCGACGCCGTCGTGGCCTTCGGCGCCGACGTCACGGACGAGGCGCAGGTGGCGGCCATGTTCGCCACGGCGATCGAGGCGTTCGGCCGTGTCGACGCGGTGCTGAACGTCGCCGGCATCGCCGGGGCGCAGGGGCTGGCCGAGGTCACGCTCGACGAGTACGACCGGATCATGGCGGTCGACCTCAAGGGGGTGATGCTCGGCACGAAGCACGGCGTCAGGGCGATGGTGCCCACCGGCGGCGGGGCGATCGTGAACTGGTCCTCGATCGGCGGCCTCCGCGCCTCGCCGATGCCGACGAGCACGTACTCGGCCGCCAAGGCCGGTGTGATCGCCCTCACCACGGCCGCAGCCGTCGAGTACGGCAGCAAGGGGATACGTGCCAACGCGGTCTGCCCGGGGTTCATCGAGACCGAGATGACAGGAGGTCCCGGTACGGCCACCAAGTTCCCGCAGCTCGTCGCCGGCTCGGCCCTGAAGCGGGCCGGCCAGCCTGAGGAGGTCGCGGAGCTGGCGGCGTTCCTCGCTTCGGACCGGGCCAGCTACATCACCGGCACCGTCATCCCGGTCGACGGTGGCACCGTCTGCGCCGTGCCGTGAAGAACCAACCCGCACGGTCGTAGGCAGCCGCGCCGCTCGCAGGGGCGCGTGCCCCGATGTCGCCCGTGGCCCACCGGACGACCCGGTACCGCCGCGACGGCTCGATCTCCTTTTGCGAGAACGTAGCTATCGTTAGGGTAGAGTCAACTTATACGATTCTGCGAACGGTCGAAGGAGCGAAGCATGGCCGGCCCTCCTGGTCCCAAGCCGCCCGTCCACCTCGTGAGCGCCCGGTTGCTGGACATGGACAAGGGCGAGCTCCTCGAACCGGGGGAGCTGCTGATCGACGGCGACCGCATCGTCGACGTGGCGCCGACGTCGGTGCCCGAGGGGGCCGTGGTGCTCGACCTCGGTGACCTCACCCTGCTGCCCGGCCTGATGGACATGGAGGTCAACCTGCTCCTCGGCGGCCCCGACCACCGCAGTCCGCTGAACCCGGTCCAGGACGACCCCGCGGTGCGAACGCTGCGCGCCGTCGCCAACGCTCGCCGTACCCTACGGGCCGGGTTCACGACGGTGCGGAACCTCGGCCTCTTCGTCCAGACCGGGGGGTTGCTCCTCGACGTCGCCCTCCGGAAGGCGATCGACCTCGGGTGGATCGACGGTCCCCGCGTGATCGCCGCCGGTCACGCCATCACGCCCACCGGTGGGCATCTCGACCCGACGATGTTCCAGGCGTTCGCACCACACATCATGCAGCTCACCGTGGAGGAGGGGATTGCCAACGGCGTGAGCGAAGTGCGCAAGGCGGTCCGGTATCAGATCAAGCACGGGGCTCAGCTGATCAAGGTCTGCGCGTCGGGGGGGATCATGTCGCACACCGGCGCCGCCGGTGCCCAGCAGTACTCGGACGAGGAGCTGTCGGCGATCGCCGACGAGGCCCATCGATGGGGCCTCAGGGTGGCGGCCCACGCCCATGGTGACGAGGGCATCCGCGCCGCCGTCGAGGCGGGCATCGACTGCATCGAGCACGGGTCGCTCATGAGCGACGAGACCCTCGACCTGCTCATCGACCGTGGCACGTTCCTGGTGCCGACCACCTACCTCGCTGACGGTATGGATGTCTCCCACGCTGCGCCCGAGCTCCAGGCCAAGGCGGCCGAGGTGTTCCCCCGCGCCCGCGAGACGATCCGGAAGGCCGTGGCCCTGGGTGCCCGCATCGCCTGCGGCACCGACGCGCCCGCGATCCCGCACGGCCGGAACGCCAAGGAGCTGGTCGCCCTGGTCGATCGCGGCATGCCCCCCCTCCAGGCGATCCGTGCGGCGACGACCGTCGCCGCCGAGCTCATCGACGTCGATGACCGAGGCCGGCTGGTGCCCGGTCTTCTCGCCGACGTCGTCGGTGTGCCGGGCGACCCGTTGACGGACATCGGTGTGACCGAGAACGTGCGGTTCGTGATGAAGGGCGGCCGCGTCCACCGGCACGACGACGCAGCCAAGTAGGTCGAGCTGCCCTGATGGAGCTCGACGCGTTCCGATCATCTGTCGACCGGTGGCTCGACGAGCACGCGGCCGCGCTGTCGCCCGACCATCCGGGTATGGGGACGCTCGACCAGCAGATGGCCCAGCTGGCCAAGGTGAAGCGCCTCGCCTACGACGCCGGTTGGATGCGCTGGGGATGGCCCGAGCGCGTGGGCGGGTTGGGTGGGTCGACACTGCTGCGCGCCTACCTCGGCGAGGCGCTGACCGCCCGTGACCTCGTCGAGTCCGGCATCTACTCGCTCACCGAAGTGCTGGCGCCGACCATGATCGACTACGCGCCGCCCGAGCTGGCGGCAGCGATGGTCCCTCGGCTCTTGCGCGGCGACGAGACTTGGTGCCAGGGCTTCTCCGAGCCCGGTACCGGGAGCAACCTTGCTGCCCTCTCGTGCCGGGCAACGCTGACAGACGACGAGTGGCGGATCACGGGCCAGAAGGTGTGGACCAGCCTGGCCCAGTATGCCGACCGCTGCGTGCTCCTCACCCGGACGGGCGCTCCCGAGTCCGCCCACCGAGGGATCACCGCCATCTTCGTCGACATGGCGAGCCCGGGCATCACCGTTCGCCCACTGGAGACGATGCACGGGGGCGCAGAGTTCTCCGAGGTCTTCTTCGACGACGTGGCCGTTCCCGTCGACCGCACCCTGGGTGAGGTGGGTCGGGGATGGTCGGTCGCCATGGACATCCTCCCGTTCGAGCGCAGCACGGCGCTGTGGCACCGGGGAGCGTTCCTGAACCGGCGCTTGGAGCAGCTCCTTGCCGCAGCGGCGGCCGGAGCGCTGGCGCCCGCCGAGGTCGGCGAGGTTTTCCAACAGCTCTACGCCCTCAGAGCGCGCTCTCGTGCCACCCAGCACCGGCTGGCGGCGGGCCAGCGGCTCGGACCGGAGACGTCGGTCGACAAGATCCTCCTGGCGACGGCCGAGCAGGGGCTGTTCGATCTGGTCGGTGCCGGGCTCGCCCAAGACGTGCTCGTTGGTGACGACGTCTCGAGCGAGCGCTGGCGGGCGGAGCTCCTCTACTCGAGGGCAGCGACCATCTACGGAGGAAGCGCCGAGATCCAACGCAACATCGTCGCCCGGCGAATGCTCGACCTCGGGGCCGACCGGTGATGAACGATCAGGAGCAGGAGCTCTTTCGCGACAGCCTCCGGCACGCGACCGTCGCGCACACGGCGGAGGCGCTCGATGCCGAGCTCGACGACCTCGGCTGGCGGGACGCCCTCAGAGCAGACCGGCGTGCGGCGGTGTCGACTCTCTTCGAGCTGCAGGGGAGGGCGAACGCCACGTCGTCGGCGCTCGACACGGTGCTCGCGACCGCCCTCGGGGTTGATCCGGCGTCGACGGCGGGCGTCGTGCTGCCACCGCTCGGCTGTTGTCGCCCGCCCGGGAGGGTAACGGCGGAGCGCCTGGATGTGCGAGGGATGGGCACCGCCGCCTTGGGGCGTCACGCCACTGCCGTCGTCGCTGCCGAGGTGGGGCAGGAGCAGGTGACCGTGGTCGTCGATACCGCGGCGCTCGAGCTGCGTCCGGCGCGCGGTCTCGATCCCACGATCGGCATCGTCCACGTTGTGGGCGAAGGCCTGGGCGCCACCACGCGGTCCACGACTGCACCAACGGCATGGACGAGCGCGATGGCCAGGGGACAGCTGGCGCTGGCCCACGAGCTGGTCGGCGCGTCGAGGACGATGCTCCAGCTCGCCCGGGACCACGCCCTCGAGCGGATCCAGTTCGGGCGGCCGATCGCTGCTTTCCAGGCCGTGCGTCACCAGCTGGCCGAGAGCCTGGTGGCGATCGAGGAGGCGGATGCAGCACTGGGGGCGGCGTGGGATGTCGGGTCACCACTCGACGCCGCGGTGGCCAAGGCGATCGGTGGACGGAGCGCCCGTGCCGTCGCCCGTCACTGCCAGCAGGTACTCGCAGGCATCGGCTTCACGACGGAGCACCCGTTCCACCGCTACGTCCGGCGCGTCCTCGTCCTCGATGGGCTCCTCGGCGACGCTCGCTCCCTGACCCGGGAGCTGGGTGAGGGGCTCCTTCGGACCCGGCGGCTGCCGTCCATCCCGCCGCTCTGACGAGGTCGCACCGGGTTTCGACGGTCGTCACGTCGCCGATACGTGCCGACCTCCGCCGACCTGCGCCCGCAGGACGTCCTTGAGCACCTTGCCGGTGGCGTTCACGGGCAGCTCCTCGACGACGTCGATCGTCCGGGGAACCTTGTAGTTCGCCATCTGGCCACGGGACCAAGCGAGGATGTCAGGAGCCGCCGTCGGGTCTCCGGACCTCGTCACGACGAAGGCCATGCCGACCTCGCCCAGCCGCTCGTCGGGCACGCCGATCACCGCTGCCTGCTTCACCTCGGGATGGTGCAGCAGGGCGTTCTCGACCTCGGCCGGGTAGACGTTGAAGCCACCGACGATGAACATGTCCTTAGCCCGACCGACGATCCGAAGGTAGCCCTGGTCGTCGATCACGCCGAGGTCGCCCGTCCGCAACCAGAGCCCGCCCGAGAGGGCCTCGGTCGTCGCGTCCGGATCGTCGAGATAGGCGGCCATCACCGTGCCGCCCCGGACGACCACCTCGCCCGCTTGGCCCGCCGGTACGTCGCGGTCGTGGTCGTCGACGATGCGTACCTCGAACCCGGGTCGGGGCCGTCCCACGGTGGTGGCGACCGTCTCGGCGTCGTCCTCGGCGGACGTGGCGCTCACGGTGCCTGCCTCCGTGAGCCCGTAGCCCGTGATGATCGTCGAGAACGGCAGCTCGTCACGAACCCGGCGCACGAGCTCGACGGGGATGTCGGCTGCTCCCGTCACCGCGACCCGAAGGCTCGACAGGTCGTGGCGCCGCCGGTCGGGATGGTCGAGGATGGCCTGGTAGAGCGTCGGCGGTCCCGGCAGCACGGTGACGTCCCACTGGGCAACCCTGGCCAGGACCCGGTCGACGTCGAAGACCGGTTGCGGAAGCATGGCGGCCCCGCTGGCGATGCAGGCGAGGATGCCCGCCTTGAGCCCGAACATGTGGAAGTACGGGTTCACCATCAGGTAGCGGTCGTCGGCGTCGAGACCGGTCATCCGCACCCAGTCCGTGGCCACCCCTACCGTTCGTCCGTGGGTCATGACCACGCCCTTGGGTACACCTGTGGTGCCGGACGTGAAGAGAATGTCGGAGTGATCGTGGACGCCGACCTCGGCACCGCGGCGGTCGACCTCGGCACGCGTGCGAGCCGTCGCTCTCGCCAGGAAGCCGTCCCACGGCAGGGCCGACGCCGGCGTCGTGCCTCGAGCCACGATGATGGTCTCGAGGTCGGGAAGCTCCACACCCGCGGCGTCGAGCATGGCCACGTAATCGGTGTCGAGAAACCCGGTGACGGTGACCAGAAGACGCGCCCGGCTCCGGCGCAGGAGCCCTGCCGCCTCGACGCCCTTGAACCGGGTGTTGATGGGGACGAGAACGGCACCCGCCTGCGACATTCCGAGGAGGGCGACCACCCACTCGGCGCTGTTGTAGGCCCAGATGGCCACCCGATCGCCCGGCCGGACACCCGAGGCCACCAGGGCGGCACCGAAGGTGCGGGCCTGCTCGAGGAGCGCGGCGTAGGAGAGCCGGTTGTCTTCGTCCGCGATGGCCAGCCGATCGCCGAACCGACTGGCTGCGGCCGCCGCCATCGCCGGGATCGTCGTGTCCTCGATCACTGGTGCGGGCATGATGCTCCTCAGAATGAGCCGCCGAGCGAGGCGAGGAAGGCGCGGGTGCGCCCAGCCGACGCGAGCCGTTCGTCCCGGCTCTCGCCGACGGGCACGACACGCGCCGACAGATCCGTGGCACCGGAATCGGCGAAGGCGCGCAGGCGCTTCTCCACGGTCGCCTCCGATCCCGCGGCGAGGATGTCGCCGACGTCGCGGGCATCGCCGACGTCGAGCAGCCGCTGGTAGTTCGGCGAGACCTCGGCCTCGGCCAGGATGCGGTTGGCGCGGGCGACAGCGGCGTCGACCTCCTGGTCGCGGCAGAGACAGACCGGGACACCGGCGACGATGCGGGGAGCGGGTCGGCCCGCCGCAGCTGCAGCGCCCGTGAGGTGGGGAACGACGTGCGACCTGATCGCCCGCTCGTCGGCCATCCACAGGATGGTCCCGCCCGTGCGCTCGCCGGCGAGCCGGAGCATGGCCGGTCCGAGGGCGGCCAGGAGGACCGGTGTGGGAGCGAGATCGGTGATGTCGAGGGGGTTGTGCACCCGGAACAGCTCGTTCTCGACGTCCAACGGGCCGGGACCGCGGAGCGCCTGGTCGAGGACGTCGAGGTACGAGCGCATGGTCGCCGCCGGTCGCCGGTAGGGGAGCCCGAGCATCTCGTCGATGATCCAGTGGTGCGACACGCCGAGCCCGAGCGAGAGGCGACCCTCGCAGACGGCTTGGACCGACAGCGCCTGCTGTGCCAGGACGACCGGGTGGCGAGGCTGGACCGGCACCACTGCCGTCCCGACCTCGATGCGCGTCGTCCCGGCGCCGACGATCGCGGCAGCCGTGAGGGCGTCGAAGTCGTCGGGGATCTGGGGGATCCAGACGGTCGCCAGACCTGCCTCCTCGGCCCACTGCCCATCGGCTCGGAGCCGCTCGACCTTGGTGGAGTAACGCCCTCGCTCTGGGCCGATCATCAAACCGATGCGCATCGTGTCTCCTCGGGCCTCAGCGCCCCTGGGCGGACGACGCCCGGCTGAGGAACCGGTCGATGTTGGCGCGGAGCTCGGGCGTGTCGAACGACTGGGTCTCCGATGCCATGGCAAAGTCGATGGTGGCCAGGACCGCCCGCTCGAGGTGCAGGTTGAGCACCCGCTTGGTCGCCTCCACGGCCTGGCGGGGGAGAATGGCGATCCGGTGGGCGGCGGCGAGTGCGGCGGAGAGGACTTCGCCATCCGGGCACACGTGATTGGCCAGGCCGATCTCGGCGGCTCGCCGTGCCGTGATCCGGTCCCCGGTGAAGGCGTACTCCTTGGCCAGCAGCAGGCTCGTGTGCAGCGGCCAGGTCAGCGGACCACCATCGGCAGCCACGAGCCCCACGACGACGTGCGGGTCGGAGAGGTAGGCCGACTCGGCCATGTACACGACGTCGGAGAGCGCGATGACGCTGCAGCCCAGGCCCACGGCCGGACCGTTGACGGCGGCCACCACGGGCAGGCGGCATCTGATCATGTTGAGCACGAGCTCCCGGCCCACGGTGATCTCGCGGTCGCGGACAGCCCGGTCTCTTGCCATACGGTCGAGCAGGTCGAAGTCGCCACCGGCCGAGAACGCCTGACCCTCACCGGTGATGACGGCGACCCGCGCATCGCGATCGGCGGTGAGCTGTGGGAAGACGCGCATCAGTCCCAGGTGTAGCTCGTCGTTGACGGCGTTGAGCTGCTCGGGACGGGCGAGGTGCACGGTCCGCACCGGACCGTCGGCCTCGACTCGGACGGCGTCGGGCAGGTCGTACTCCATCGAGGCTCCCTTTCGCATGGGCGTGGCGCTCATGGTGCCGGCAGGCCGAGGACACGGGACGCCACGATGTTCTTCTGGACCTGCGAGGTCCCTCCCATGACGCTCTGCGCCCGGCTGTAGAGGTAGACCTTCAGGGGCACGTCTTCGGTGTCGAGCGCAGCCCGCGGTCCGGACACGGCCAACGCCGCTGCACCCACCGTCTGCTCGACCCATGTCATCAGAAGCTTGTCGACGGAGCCCCCAGGGCCGTGCTGGATGCCGTCGAGGCGCTCGGAGAGCCGGCGGCAGACATGGAGGCGCAGCATCTCCGCCTGCACGAAGGCCCATGCCACCTCGTCGAGCTGGTCCGGCCGGAAGGTAGTCGGATCGGCGCGCACCTCCTTCTCGACGTCGTCGACCGTCTTGGCGTACCGGGCGACGAACCCGAGCTCGCCGGGCTCCCGCTCGTGGCTGACGATCGTCATGGCGACACGCCAGCCTTCGCCAGGGGCGCCGATCATGTTCTCGGACGCGACCCGTGCCCCGTCGAACAGCACCTGCCCGAACTCGGTCGTGATCCCGTTGATCATGCGCAGTGGTCGTTGCTCGATACCCGGCTGGTGCATCGGCACGGCGAAAGCGGAGATGCCCTTGTGCTTCGGCACGTCGGGATCGGTCCGGGCGAGGAGGAAGCACCAGTCGGCCACGTCGGAGTAGCTCGTCCAGATCTTGTGCCCGTTGATGACGTAGTCGTCGCCGTCGTGGGAAGCCGTCGTACGCAGGGAGGCCAGGTCGGATCCGGCATCGGGCTCGCTGAAGCCCTGGCACCAGCGCTCGCGCCCGCTGATGAGCCCGGGCAGAAAGCGGTCCTTGATGTCATCGCTGCCGTGGGTTGTGATCCCCTGGACGAGGTAGCCGAGGCTCGGGCGCGGCGGCGCGCCGGCGGCGGCCAGCTCCTGGTCGAGGATGACATCGAAGACGGGTGGGAGGTCGTGACCGCCATACCGGCCGGGCCAGCTCAGTCCGAAGAAGCCGGCGTCGTAGAGGGCGGTGTGCCACTCCGCCTGCTGAGCCCAGTAGTCGTCGTCGGTGGACGAGGTCGGCAGGCCCGGATCGTGGTCGGCCAGCCATGTCCGCAATCGCGCCCGGAACTCCGCCTCGGCGGGCGAGTCACGGTAGTCCATCGGTCAGCCCGAGGCCGGCCCGGGAGGCCGGCCCGAGGAGGGAGCCGCCGGCCCGGGAGGCCGGCCCGAGGAGGGAGCCGCCGGCGTGTCGACGCCGAGGCGCGTCCGCTGTATCTGGAGCAGCTGCTCGCCGTCGTCACCGAACCACTGCGACGAGAGCACGGCGCGACGCAGGTACACGTGGACCATGCACTCCCACGTGTTCCCGATGCCGCCGTGCACCTGGACCGCCGTCTCGCAGACCGTGCGGGCCGCCCGTGCGCAGTACGCCTTGGCCACCCGCCCGGCGGCGCAGGCTTCGTCAGGCGCCAGCTCGTCCACCGCCCACGAGGCGTACAGAGCGGCACTCAGCGACCCCTCCATCAGGCACCGTGCCTCGGCGAGGAGGTGCTGGACGGCTTGGAACGAGCCGATTGGCACACCGAACTGCCGCCGCTCCGACGCGTAGGGAACCGTGATGTCGAGCACCCCTCGCATGAGCCCGACGAGGTCGGCGCTCGTGAGGGCCAAGCCCAGAGCGGACCAGTGGGCCACGTCGTCGTGGGTGAGCAGGCGACGCTGGTCGTGGACATCGGCCAGCGATGCCCCGGCGGGGATCCGCCGAATGACCCGGGTGAGATCGGCGCCCTCGGCCGGTCCGTCGAGCTGCACCTGGGCCAGGCGGTAGTCGGGACCGGTGGGGACGAGGACGGACGCGACGTCGACATGCTCGGCCGCGTCGACGGCGTAGATCGGAGTGGCCGCCACCCGACCGGGCACGACCGCCGGATCGATGAGGTTCGGCGCAAAGCCGACCACGGCGCTGTCGGTGGCGCCGCAACCGGCCCGCCGGGACAGATCGGCGGCCAGCGCCGGCCCCGTGAACGCCACGTCGGCCACTGCTCCGCCGAGCGCGTCGGCGACGATCGCTGACTCGACACCGCTGGCGACCGGCCCGCCTCCACCGTCCTGGCGCAGCTCGAGCCATCCGGCGTCGTGGACGGCGCCGGTGAGGCGCTTGGCCCGTGCGCCGTCATCGAGATCGGCCACCGTCGCCGGACCGAGCTCTCGCGCCAGTTGGCGGGCGGCACGCCGCAGCTCGGCCTGTTCGGGCGTGTCACGAGTGTCCACGGCGGTCAGAACTTAGTTCTACCAAAATGAGAATGCAATACTCACGTCAGCGCGAGAGGATCGACACCCCCGCGGTGCCGGGTGCTCCGTAGAGCTGCGTGTAGCCGACCCGCGGGTTGCCTGGCACCTGCCGGTCGCCGGCCCGGCCGCGGAGCTGCTGCACCACTTCGTGGACCTGACGCAGGCCCGAGGCACCAATGGGCTCGCCGTTGGCGATCAACCCGCCGTCGGTGTTCACCGGGAGCGAGCCACCGATCTCGAGCGCCCCCTCCGCCGCCAGCGCCTCCTGGTCGCCGTCGGCGCAGAAGCCGTTCTCGGCCAGGTGGATCACCTCGGCGCCGGCGTCGGTGTCCTGCAGCTGGATGACGTCGACGTCCTCGGGGCCGATCCCCGCCGCCTCGTAGGCGGCGCGGGATGCGTCGACGGTCGGGCCAGCTGTCTCGTCGACGGGGAGCCACGGGCTGTGGACCTCGAAGGCGCCCAGCCGTCGCGTGCGAACCGTCGTGGCGCGGAGGTAGATCGGGGTGTCCGTGTAGCGGCCGGCATCTTCCGCCCGGCACAGGACCACGGCAGCGGCCCCCTCGTCGGGGCTGCAGAACATGTACTGCGTCAGGGGGTAGTTCAACAGGGGGGACCCGAGGATCTCCTCCTCCGAGAGGGGCTTGCGTCGAAAGGCGTTCGGGTTGAGGGCGCCGTTCCGGTAGTTCTTGGCGGCCACCTTGGCGAGCGTCGCGGGAGCGATGTCGTGGTCCTGCATGTACTTGTTGATCTTCATCCCGAAGAACTTG
>VAWP01000040.1 GCA_005888295.1 Actinomycetota bacterium | reverse complement strand
AGAGCCCGCGGCGGGGGCTCGAGTTCGTGACCCGCAAGGTGAGCCACGGCGTGGCCCGCATCAAGGCCGGGCTCGACCAGACCCTGGCCCTGGGCGACCTGGAGCCCCGTCGCGACTGGGGCTACGCCCCCGACTACGTACGGGCCATGTGGCTGATGCTCCAGCAGGACGAGCCGGGGGACTACGTGGTGGCGAGCGGCGAGACCCACTCCGTCAGGGACCTGTGCGAGGCGGCCTTCGGTCACGCTGGGCTCGACTGGCGCCGCCACGTCGTGGTCGACGAGCGCTTCCTGCGCCCCGCCGAGGTCGATCTCCTCGTGGGTGACGCGTCCAGGGCCAAGGCCGTCCTGGGCTGGGTCCCCGACGTCGACTTCGGCGGCCTCGTGGGGATGATGGTCGACGCCGACCTCGAGGTGATCGAGCGCCGGCGGTAGCGACATAGACGGCGAGGAATCGGCGGTTCTACGCCCGATTGTCACTAATCGTCGAATTTGGCTTGCAATCGCCCTTGCGAGAGTTACTCTGGCGAGTAGTAGTCGATTTGCGGTTTGGGGGATTTGGCGGCATCAGTCGTTAGTACCTAGTGGCACCGGCGGAAAAGCAGGAACTAGCGGCCGCGGCTGACGCGGCGTCATGGCTTCACATGAAGCGCTGGGTCGCCCTGGGGGTAAGGGCTGGGTTCTTTTTGGCTGGCGCTGCGGCGGTAGCCGCCGTGTTGGTCTTGCTAGGCAGCCACCGCGCCCAGGCCGCGACGCTGTCCACCGGGACCAGCCCGGTGTCATCGGCCGTGGGGGGGGCGACAGCACCGCTGAGTGGAGTCGTCGGGAGCACTCCGACCGTTGCGACCACTCCCGCAAGCAAGACACTCGGCACCATGGCCCAGCCGGTCACCGGAGCTGTCACCACGGCGACCACTCCCGCAAGCAAGACACTCGGCACCATGGCCCAGCCGGTCACCGGAGCTGTCACCACGGCGACGACCCCGGTGAGCAAGATCGCCAGCCCAGTGGTCCAGCAGGCCTCACCGATGCTGCGATCCCTACCGGTCTCGACCCGTTCGGTGGTCGGGCTCGGAGCGGCGAGCGGTCTGTGGGGTGGCAGCGTTCAGGGCCCTGGTCCCACCAGAGCAATACAGCCGTTCGGGGGTCCAGGCAGTCCGGTACTCGGCGGCATGGACAGCTCCTCCTCATCCTCGACTGCATCGAGCATTCCCACTCTCAATTCTTCGCCGAACGCCGCGGCGCTCGGCCCTTCTCTTGGCCGTGAGCTGCCTCCACAGTCGAACGGCGGAACCGGGTTGCCGGCGTCACCTTGGCCGTCCGGAGCACCAACGGCCCCCACACCGGCGCCTGATGGTGCTGGGCACGGGTCCTCGGGTCTGTCGGCGTTCCTGCCGCCCGGGTTCCTCGCTCTCGGCTTTCTGACTGTCGTCATCGGGCTTCTCGCTCTTTGGTCCGTGGGGCGTCCCGCCCCGAGGCCCGAAGTCTCTCCCGCCTAGTCGCTCCTTCTGCGACCTCGCGCGACCCCCACTTCGGAGGACGCGCAGCTGTATCTCTCAAAGAAGGAGTGACAAGTGCAGTTATCAATGAGGCAATGGCTCTTACGGGGGCTCGGAGCGGCCGGTGTCATCGGGGGGCTCGTATTCCTCGGCGCCACTGCAGCATCGGCGTCGACCGGATCCAGCGGCAGTGGGAGCGGGAGCGGGCCCTTCTCGGGCAACGGCACCTCAGTGTCGGCAACCGCACCGATCACGGTCTGCGGCAATGCCGTAACTGTCGCCAGTGGCAACTCGAGTGGAACCTGCGTTAACCAACCTGTGTCGATCGGCAGCGGTGGGTCGCAGGGCTCTGGATCGAGTAGCTCCACCTCCTCGGGGAGCGGGAACAACAGTGGATCGCTCTCGGGCAACGGTACGTCCGTCTCCGCGAACGCTCCTGTGACCGTGTGCGGCAACTCCGCCACCGTGCTGAGTGGCAAGGGGAGCGGCACCTGCGGGAACGGGTCGGGTTCGACCACCTCGAGCTCGAGTAACACCGGGTCAAGCGGCAGCGGTAACAACAGCGGAGGCGGGTCCGGCAACGGAACAAACGTTCGAGTCGATGCCCCGTTGACCGTATGTGGCAATGCCGCGACAGCTGGCAGTGGTACGTCGAGCGGCACGTGCGGGGACAACGCCGCCACTAGAGGTTCCGCCCCTGCGAGCAACACCGGGTCGAGCTCCAGCGGCAACCAAAGCGGGCCAGTGTCCGGCAACGGCACCACGGCTCCGGTGTCCGCCCCGCTGACGGTCTGTGGCAACTCGGCCACGGCGGCCAGCGGCAGCTCCAGCGGCACGTGCGGGAATTCCACAGGCTCGGGCGGCTCCGGAAGTTCGGGGTCGGGCAGTACCGGCTCGAGCAGCTCAGGCGACAACAGCGGGCCGGTATCGGGCAACGGCACCACGGCGCCGGTGTCCGCCCCAGTGACCGTCTGTGGCAACTCAGCCACGGCAGCCAGTGGCACCTCCAATGGCACCTGCGGGACCACGAACAGCACCGCCAGTTCTCCTGGGTCGAA
>VAWP01000039.1 GCA_005888295.1 Actinomycetota bacterium | reverse complement strand
CGTTGTAGTAGCTGAGCCAGGCCTGCGCCGCCTGGAGGCCCTGTTCCCCGTAGATGCCGAGGGGGCCCGAGAGCACGGTTATGCCGCCGACCAGGATCTGGTTGCAGGTGACCCCGATGTCGGGGTTGTTGCCCGGACAGTTCCCGCCGGTCGTGTTGGCACCTGTGGCTCCGCCGCCGGACTTGGCCCCGGTGCCGCCTGCTCCACCGGAACCGCTCGCCCCGCCAGCGGCCGCGTTGGTACCGGTCGCCCCGGCAGCGGTGCCGTTCGATCCAGACCCGCTGCCGCCGCTGACCCCCGAGTTGTCGCCAGAGCCCGAGGATCCGTTGGCCGACAGGTTGCTGTGATGGGCCCGGTTGTTGGCCTCGACGGTCGACACGAAGGCCAGCCCCACGATGAGCGCCAGCGACAGCCCAGCCGCGACGAGCTTGGGGCCGCCTCCCCGCATGATGAGCCGGAGGCCCTCGCTCAGGTCGTTCGTTCCCTTCATCGGCGTGCTCACTTCACACCTCCGTACACAACCCGGCCCCGCGATGCGCGGATCGGCGAAACTTCGGTTGTCGTTGGCCAACGATCGGCGGCCGCCGTGGGGGGCGTCGATGCCTGGCCCTCGTGACGATGTGTTGTGTGACGTGTGCTGCCATCGCGCTCAGGCCCCCACCGTCGCCCCGGCCAGGAACACCGAGCGGAGGAGGTCGTCCCTCTCCAACAGCTCCTGGCTGCGGCCGTCGAAGCGGATCTGGCCCTTCTCGAGGAAGTAGGCGTGGTCGGTGACGGACAGGGCCAGGTTGGCGTGCTGCTCCACCAGGAGGAGGGCCATCCCGGCCTCGTTCATGTCGTGTAGAACGTCGACCAGTCCCTGGACGATGGTCGGGGCCAGGCCCAGGGACAGCTCGTCGATCATCATCAGCTTGGGCTCGAGCACGAACGCCCGGCCCAGGGCGAGCATCTGGGCTTCCCCCCCCGAGAGGGTTCCGGCAAGCTGCTTGCGGCGTTCGCCGAGGCGCGGGAAGACGTCGCACACCCGCGCGATGGAGCGCTTCGTCCGCGCCCGGTCGCGCCGGATGCTGTGCGCCCCCATCTGCAGGTTCTCGAGCACCGTGAGGTTGGGCAGCAAGCCCCGACCGCCCGGCACCTGGGTGATGCCCGCCCGGACGGTCTGCTCCGGTTGCCAGCGCGAGATGTCTTCGCCGCCGAAGCTGACCGTGCCGGCCCACGGGTGCATCAACCCGGACACGACCTTGAGAATGGTCGACTTGCCGGCCCCGTTGGTCCCGAGGAGGGCGACCACCTCGCCTGGCTGCACCACCAGGTCGACGCTCCGTAGCACCTGCACCGCCCCGTAGCCGGCGTCGACACCGTGCAGCTCGAGCAGCGGGGCCTGGTCGGTCTCAGGCATTGCTTCCTACGACCGTTCCGTAGCGGGAGGTCCCCAGGTAGCTCTCGATGACGCCTGGGTCGGCCTGCACCTCCTCGGGGGTCCCCGAGGAGATGACAGCGCCCGCCGCCATGGCGTAGATGCGGTCCGAGAGCCCCATGATCAGGGGCATGTCGTGCTCGATGATGAGGATCGTGGAGTCCGTCACCTCCCGCACCTCCTGGAGGAGGGGAAGCAGTTGCTCGGTCTCCTTCTGGCTGATCCCGGAGCTGGGCTCGTCGAGCAGGAGAAACTTGGGTTTGAGCGCCATGATCGCCGCCAGCTCGACCAGCCGGAGGGTGCCGTAGCTGAGCTCTGCGCAGAACTTGTTCTGGTAGGGGCGTAGTCCCATCATCTGACAGAGCTCAGACGTCGCCTCGCTCACCTGCTCCTCGTCCGCCGCAGACCGCTTGGTTCCCAATCCAGCCGATACCGGACCGGTCGTCATCCACCGGTGCTGGGCGATCCGGAGAGCGTCGAACACGCTGAGGTTCTGGAACATTCGACAGTTCTGGAACGTACGTCCGATGCCCAGCCACGCTCGGCGGTGGGGTGCCTCCTCGAGGAGGTCCAGGACCTGCCCCGGCTGGGCACCCTCTGACCCTTCCGGGACGCGGTAGTACACGTGGCCCCGGTCCGGACGGTGGAAGCCCGAGATGCACTCGAACAGGGTCGTCTTGCCTGCTCCGTTGGGCCCGATGAGGCCGACGATCTCGCGCTCGTACACCGCCATCGATATCTGATCGAGAGCGACGAGCCCACCGAAGCGTAGGGTCACGTCCCGGACGTCGAGCACCTCGGCGCCGTAGTCGCTCTGCGGTGCGAGCTCGCGGGTGTCGAACGTCTGCCGGGCGCGGGGGACGAACTCCCCGGCATGATGTTCGAGATCATCGACAGCATCGATCTCGTCGAAGGCATCACCGTCTTCCGCGACCGGTTCCGCCACCGGGTACTCGCGGGCCGGTGCTGCGCCCCGCCTGCGCCTCCACCCCAGTCCTCCGACCTTCGAGAGCGAGGGCAACCGGCTCACGGCTTACCTTCCTCTCCGGCGGAACGTGGCCCGCCCGGACGCGATCGCCGTGACGCCCCCAGTGGCCTCGAGCCGGCGTCGGCCGAGGTGCTGGGCGGGCGGGCGCGCAGCGGGCGCTTCCTGACGCCCGCCCTGGGGTTGTCGTCGTCGGGCGCTGGAGCGCGTCGGCGAACGCGATCGGGATCGATGAGCTTGGCCTGTTGGGCCGCCTCGGACCACAGCGACTCCTCATCTGCCTCGTTCTCTCTGACCAGGAGATCCGTCGGCGCCGGCAGCGTGGGCCTCGCCCCCACCGTTGCCGCTCAGCGCGGTCGGCGCTCCGCCGACGGCCGGCGAGAACTCGGTCGCGGTGAGGATCTGCTCGGTCTCGTCGTCGGGGCGGACGAGACGTTTGAGGAACCCAGCCTGGCCGCTCGGGTAGCTGTAGATGGTGATGACGAGGAGCGCCCCGGTGAGAATCGGAATGGTTTGGTTCACGCCGTTCACCGGGGTGGCGAGGATCTGCGGCAGCACGGCGAACAGGAAGCCGACCAACACAGCGCCGAGCAGCTCGGCGATGCCGGTGAGGATCCCGTAACCGATGAACGCGACCCCGTAGATGAAGAGGAAGCTGGTGGGGTCCATGTTCACGTACAGGTAGGCAAACACGGCGCCGGCCGCAGCCGCCACGCCGCCACCGATGCAGAAGGCCAACAACTTGTAGGCCGTCGGGTTGATACCGAAGACGATGGCAGTGGGCTCCGAATCGCGTAGAGCGAGAAAGGCACGGGCCGTCCGGCTGCGGCGGAGGTTGTAGGCGACGAAGAAGCACGCCAGCGCCACCGCCAGCCCCATGTAGAACACCTCTGAGGTGTAGGAGAAAGGCCGATGAGTAGTGCCGCCGTGGGTGATCCACTGCACACTGTTGTGGGTCTCGACAGCGTTGGCCAGGAACAGGTCGGTGTCCACGGCTACGGCGAACGCCAAGGTGACGAGGGCCAGGAAGAACCCCCGCAGTCGCAGCGACGGGATCCCGATGAGCAGCGAGAACGGGACCGAGATGAGGACCGTCAGGGGGACCACCAGCCAGAACGGCAGGTGGGCGGTCCCGGACAGGATGGCGGCGGTGTAGGCGCCCACTCCCACGAACGCGTACTGGGCAAGCGAGACCTGGCCGGCCCAGCCGGTGAGGATGACGAGGGAGAGCCCGACCAGGGTGAAGATGATCCCGGTGGCCAGGACCGTGGACCAGTAGCCCGTGGTGAAGATGGGGATGACCATGACGGCTGCCATGCCGCCCAGGCCGAGCACCCAGCGGGCCGTCTTCCAGTCCTGGAGGATCAGCCACAGGGCGGGACCCTTGCGCAGCCAGGCCCGGAATCGGTCCTCGGCCGGTGCTTGGCCGCCGAAGGTCACGGCGGCGCCGCCCACGCCGGACTCCTCGTCCACCCGGATCCCCGAGAAGATCCACTTCGGTCGCAGCATCAGCAGGGCCACGATGACGACGAACGCCACCGCGTCCTGGAGCGGGGGTAGACCCGAGAGCTTGCCGATCGGGGACGCGATCACGAGCTGCTCGATGACGCCGAGCACCAGCCCACCACCCAGCGTCCCGATCAGGCTACGGAATCCCCCGAACAGACTGGCGACGAAGCCGAGCACGATCAGGTTGGACAGCGTCAGGAGATCGAGACCGATGAGAGGAGTGATGAGGATCCCGGCGATGCCGGCCAGCATCGAGCCGAGGACCCAGGACACGTTGCTCACCGTGTCGGCCTTGATCCCGAGCAGCTGGCTGACCTGGCGGTCGTCGGCCACGGCCCGGATGGCGACGCCGAGGTGCGTTCGCCGGAAGAAGGCGGCGACGGCCACGGTCAAGGCGAGCGTCACCGCGATGATCATCAGCTGCTCGTTGTTGAAGAAGAACCCGTGGAACGTGTGGGTGGTGGTCTTGTCGATCGGGATCAGCGAGTGAACCTGGGTCTGGTAGCCGCTGAAGGTGTTGTAGGCGAGCCCCAGCAGAACGGTGAAGATGCCGAACGAGACGATCATGAGCGACACCGTCGTGGCCCGGGAGAATGGTCGCATGATCCGGGACACGATCAACCCGAGCGCCGCCGCTACCAGCATGGCAACCACGAAGGCGGCCCAGGCGGGTAGGGCCGGTGGCTGGAACGAGAAGCGAGCCCAGCTGTGGCCGCCGAGGAACGGGATCTGGAAGTAGAACCCGCTGTGCTCCCGGAGGGCCAGGCGGATGCCGCTGCCTGCCCACAACTTGTAGAAGACGAAGGCGACGGTGGTCCCGATCGCGCCCTGGGCGAAGTTGGGCACCCGGGTCGCCTTGTAGACGACCGTCAGGCCCAGACCGAAGAGGGCATAGACGCTGCCCACCACGATCCCGATGAAGACGAAGTTCACGTAGTACACGTGCGAACGCCCCCCTCGACTCGCCAGGCTTGTCCCCAGACCTCCAGCGCAGGTGCTCCTATCTGGCTGGACGGCGGCCCTCCAGCCGGGTCGCCGTCGGCGTGACCGTGGTCACTCTAGACCACTCAGTCAGTTCTAGGCCGGAGGTACTAGTACCTCCCCTGAGAAGGGTCTATGCTCACCAACCTCGAAGAGATTTTGAGCCCGTCGCGCACGCTGGCGGCGGGCGGGCGACCGGGGGGCGCTGGGGTACGGCGTGAGGGAGAGGATGGCAATGGGGAGCCGGGGCATGGGGAGCCGTGGACGGGGGGCCCGAGCTCGATCGGCCGTCAGTCGCCTGGTCGTCGCCGTGGCCGCCGCCGGTCTGACGACCCCGTTCGGCATTGGCGGAGCAACACGGGTAGCCGCTGACACCCCCGCCCCGGTCACGAACACCAACCCGACGATCTTCGCCAGCAAGTTTCAACAAGGGACAGCCAGCCCTGCCGATCAACGCCGCCGAGTACTCGGAGATCTTCGACCCGGGATTCCTGGGCGGAGCCGTGCTGTTCGCGGCCTCTACCGATCCGACGCCGCTCTCCGACCCCAACAACTTCCCGGGCTACGCCTTCGCCTCGTACCCCGTCCCGCAGAACCAGCAGAGCATCCAGAAGTGCGTCAGCCCGACCAGCCACGTCGCCGTGCCCTGCACCGTCGCCTCACCGGACGAGGCCGTCTCGGTGATCGACCCGAGCGTCCCGACGGGCAGCTCGTTCGTCAGCGCCACGGGTCCCGGCGGGGGTAGCGGTCCGAGCGGGGTCTTCACGAGCACCAGCCATCAGGCTCTCAAGGACGCATCGATCGTCGAGGATGCCTCGGCGGCTGGTCACGACATCGCCTTCGCCCTGCCGGGCGGCCAGACCCTCGAGATCTCCAGCTTCAAGGCAGCGGCTACCGGCAAGGCCAACGCCGAGGGAATCGTCGCCGGGACGGCCGCCTGCACGGTGGGCAGTATCACGGCGATGGGCCAGACGGTCACGGCGGGTCCGGGCGGCCAGCTGGATCTGTCCAAGGTCGATCCCCTCTTGGCCCAGCTGGGCCAAGCCACTGGTCAGAAGATCTCGATGACGGCTGCCCCCAAGGCCGTGATCGCCCCCGCCGACCATTCGATCGAGACCTCCTGCTCGGGCCCGACCCTGACCATCGGCAACCCGTTGCCCGGCCCGCTCGGGTCCCTCAACGTTGGACAGTCGTTCATACTCGGAACGGCCGACCTCACCGTCGGTGCCAGCCCGTCGGAGGGCGGTGGAGCTGCCGACTTGGCGTCGTCCGGTGGCACCCCGGTCGCCCCGGGCGGGGGAACGGTCGATGCCGGCTCGCCCGGTAGCCCTGGCACACCGAGCACCGACACGTCGGGAGGGGCTGGAGCCGGAGGTGCGTCGCCCACTATCGACTCGAGCAGCCTGGCCTCGGGTGGCAGCAGCCCAGGCGCGACCGGCGCGTACCCGGGTGCTGGCGCCCCAAGCTCGCCCAGCGCTCCGGCGGGGGGGAACCAGTCGGCCCAGGGCGCGTCCGGCAGCAGTTCGGGCTCGACGCCCCTGCAGTACCGGCCGGCGTCGTCCAACACGCCATCTCAGGGCTGGCTCACGTTCCTCCTCACGATGCTGTCGGGCCTGGTGATCCTGGGGACGGCCTTTGGGGTCGGCGGCACCATCAGCCGGATGGCGAAGGCGTGGCGCGAGTCCGTGTCACCCCTCGGCTGAGACGGGGCTGCGGCGGTCGGTCTCGGGGGGACTAGCCAGCCGGCCTCCGGGCGCTCGGCCCTCCATTTCGACGCAATCTGGAACGCGGACGACAGGCCCCGGTGGCTCGGCGGCGGGACGGGGCCGTCAGCGGTTGCGCACCGACTCCAGCTGGCGGACCTCGAAGCCCCGGATGGCGCCGTCGGTGCGCAGCGCGGCGAGACTGCCGTGGGCGTCGGCTAGGGACCAGGTGGCGGTCCACACCTCGACGACGCTGACGTTGTAGCGGCCGACGTCGTCCCAGGCGTGGGTGATCTGCCCGTCGGGCCAGGGGGCGCCGGGCGTGTCGTACGGACCTTGCTGGCCGCTGCCGTCCCCCCAGTCGACGAGGAATGTCCCGGTCGCCGCGATGGTGAGCGGACCGAGCGGGGTCGGGTTCGAGAACCGCCGCGCCGTGGCCGCGTGGGTCTCGAGGTAGCCGAGCTTGCCGGCCAGGGCGTAGCCCGGCGCGATGCTGGGTCTTGGGCGCCCGAGCAGGTCGGCGCCGTGCAGGGCCCAGAACGACCCGGCAAGGGCCGCGGGCGGCAGGGGCGACGCGCCTGGAGCGCCGGCGCGGCCGGCCGCGGGCTGGGCTCCGGGGCACAGCAGGTAATTGCCGACGAGTGTCTGCCACCGGTGCTCGTAGGCGTTGTTGATGCCGTTGGCGGCATCGGCATTGGCGGTCGAGCGGTCCTGCACGGCGATGCAGAAGCCGCCGTTGCCGCTGTC
>VAWP01000038.1 GCA_005888295.1 Actinomycetota bacterium | reverse complement strand
TCCACACCGCGCTCTACACCCACGACTGGCGCCGCTACCGGGACGAGGACCCTGTTCCCCTGGAGCTCTCCCTCGATCACGCCTTCGGGGGGCTCGTGGCGGTGAGCGTCGAGCGCGAGCCTGGGGTCGGCAAGGAGCAGGTCGACCAGTGGTGCCAGGACGAGCTGCTGCCGTCGTGGCTACCTGGCTCGCCGGTGGCGTCGGTCTCCTCGTGGTCGCCGGTGCCGCTCAGGGGCGACGCTCCCTCGTTCGTACCGCGCGACGAGGGCGCCGACCGCCGGTCGATGCACCTCTACTTCGTCGACGCCGACCCGAGGGAGTCCTGGGACCACTTCGTCGAGCTGGGCAAGGCCCTGTCGGGCAGCGGGCTGGCGCATGCCGCCCTGGCCGCGCCGTTCATCCCCACGGTCGTGGGTACCGACACCTACGTCGACGAGCTCTGGTAGCTCACCGGGACCGGGCGATGGGCGATCTGCTCGACCTGTCCGGCCAGGTCGTGATCGTGACCGGCGGCTGCCGGGGGATCGGCCGCGGCATCACGACGAGGTTCCTCGAGGCAGGGGCGGACGTGGTGGTGTGCTGTCGCCATCGACCCGAGGAGCCGTTGTCGTCAGGCGGACGCGAGGCGGTCTTCGTCGAGGCCGACGTGCGCGAGGTCGATCACATCGACCGGGTCGTGTCGCACACCACGGACCGGTTCGGCCGGCTCGACGTCCTCGTCAACAACGCCGGCGGCGCTCCGACGGCGCCGGCCGCCACCGCCTCGCCTCGCTTCTCGGCCGCCATCATCGCGCTGAACCTGGTCGCTCCCCTCAACTTCTCCCAGCGGGCCAACGCCGTGATGCAGGAGCAGCCCGCGGGCGGGGCAATCGTCAACATCGCCAGCGTGAGCGGGTTGCGCCCGTCCCCGGGCGCGGCCGCCTACGGCGCCGCCAAGGCCGGCCTGCTCAACCTCACCCAGACGCTCGCCGTCGAATGGGCCCCGAAGGTGCGGGTCAACTGCGTGACCGCCGGGCTCATCCGGACCGAGCAGGCCCACCTCTACTACGGCGACGAGGCCGGCGTGGCCGCGGTGGCGGCAACGGTGCCCCTCGGCCGGATGGGTGAGCCCGACGACGTCGCCGGCGTGTGTCTGTTCCTCGCCTCGCCGCTGGCCGGCTACGTCAGCGGCAGCAACGTGGTCGCCCACGGTGGCGGCGAGCGGCCGGCGTACCTCGACGCCGCCCAGCCCTCCTGAGGCCGCCCGTGGCCGGCCGTCTCCACGACGAAGTGGCGCTCGTCACGGGCTCGACGCGGGGACTCGGGCGGGAGATCGCCCGGCTCTTCGCCGAGGAGGGTGCTCGGGTCGTGGTCACCGGTCGGAACGAGCAGCGGGGCGGCGAGATCGTCGACTCGATCACGGCGGCGGGAGGCGAGGCGTTGTTCGTGCCCGCCGATCTGGGCGACGAGGAGCAGTGCGAGGCGCTCGTCGAGGCTGCGGGGCTGCGCTTCGGTCCGCTCACCGTCCTGGTCAACAACGCGGTGACGGGCGGCCGCGACGCGGGCGACGGACCTGTCGCCGACGTGAGCCCATGGGCGTTGGAGTCGATCCTGCGGGTGAACCTCGTCGCCGTCGCCACCCTGTGCCGCCTGGCCATCCCGCAGATGCTCACCGCGGGTCACGGCTCGATCGTGAACATCTCGTCGCGGGCGGCCGAGCTGGCCACACCCCGGCTGGCCGCCTACGCCGCCAGCAAGGGGGGCCTGAACGCGCTCACACGATCGATCACCGTCGACTTCGCCCGCCAGGGCATCCGATGCAACACGGTGCAGCCCGGCTACATCCTGCACGAGGTGCGGGACGCCGACCTGACCGACGAGCGCCGCCAGCGACTGGAGGAGATGCACCTGACCCGCCTGGCCACGGCGACCGACGTCGCCTACGCCGCGCTCTTTCTGGCCAGCCGCGAGGCCGAGGTGATCAGCGGCGTCACGCTTCCCGTGGACGGCGGCAGCACCGCAGCCCGGGCCCGGCGGATGGGGTGAGCGGCCCCACCCAGCCGTCGCCGGCGCATCCCGGTAGGGTCCCCGGGTTATGAGCCTGCCCCCCGACCCCCGGGTCGCCTACACCGCTGGTGATCCGGTCGAGACCGAGCACCGGGCCCTCAAGCACGCCCTGGTCGGCGAGTGCCGCCGGGTCATCGACCGCATCGCCCTCCTCGACCCCGAGCGCACCGGGGTGCCCGAGCTGGCCCAGCTCGTCGACGAGACCCGCGCCCTCGGCGACCGGCTCGACGGGATGCCGTCGCTGCGCCGGTTCGGCGGGCTGGCCACGTCCGGAGCCGACGACGCCGCCCTCATGGAGCGCAGCGGCGTCAG
>VAWP01000046.1:54289-61548 GCA_005888295.1 Actinomycetota bacterium | reverse complement strand
CCAGTCCCTGGCGCCTTCCAGCCATTTGCCGAAGGCCCCGTCGCGCACGTGGGCCGGCGTCCAGTGGATGCGCTGGTTGAGCTCGACCATCCGGTCGCGAAAGGCCGTCACCTGCACGAACCACGAGCTCACGGCCCGGTAGATCAGGGGCGTGTCCGTTCTCCAGCAGTGCGGGTAGCTGTGGACGTAGCTTTCTCGGGCGATCAACGCGTCCGAGGCGGCGAGGTCCTCGATGATCGCCTCGTTGGCGTCGAGCACCTGCAAGCCGGCGTAGGGGGGGACGTCGGTGGTGAACCGGCCCCGGTCGTCCACGGGAGCGACCACGGGGATGCCGTTGGCCTCACCGAGGCGCTGGTCGTCCTCGCCGAAGCCAGGCGCGGTGTGGACGATGCCGGTGCCCTCCTCGGTCGACACGAAGTCTCCGGGAAGGATGCGGAACGCCCCCGGCGTGTCGGCGAAGAAGTCGAACAGGGGACGATAGGTCCGGCCCACCAGGTCGCTGCCCTTGAGCGTGGCGACCCGCACCGCCTCCCCCAGGACATCCTCGTAGGCATCGGCTCTCGCCTCGCCCACGACGTAGCGCTTCCCGTCGCGGTCGAGGACGGCGTAGTCGATGTCCGGCCCCACCGCCAAGGCGAGGTTGGACGGGAGGGTCCACGGCGTCGTCGTCCACACCAGGACCCGCAACGGCTCGCCGTCGAGCTCGAAGGCCACCGTGACGGCGGGGTCCTCCCGGGGGCGGTAGGCGTCGTCCTGTCGGGTCTCGAAGTTCGACAGGGGCGTCTCGCACTCCCAGCAGTAGGGGAGGACGCGGTAGCCCTCGTAGATCAGCCCCTTGTCCCACAAGCGCCGAAAG
This sequence comes from Actinomycetota bacterium, assembly GCA_005888295.1. Lineage (GTDB taxonomy): Bacteria > Actinomycetota > Acidimicrobiia > Acidimicrobiales > AC-9 > AC-9. The sequence goes on along the minus strand of VAWP01000046.1, from coordinate 60,692 downwards.
GCCCACAGGACGCTCTCCATGTACGGGAGATCCATCGTCTTGTAGTCGTTGCCGAAGTCGACCCAGCGAGCCTGACGGGTGACGTACCGCTCCCACTCGTCGGCGGTGCGCAGGACCAGGGAGCGGCAGTGGTCGTTGAACCGCTCGACCCCCATCGCCGTCACGCCGGCGCGACCGGACACGCCCAGCTCCTTCTCGGCCACCATCTCGGCGGGCAGCCCGTGACAGTCCCAGCCGAAGCGCCGTTCGACCCGGCGCCCCCGCATGGTCCGGTACCGGGGGACGGCGTCCTTGACGAAGCCGGTCAGCAGGTGGCCGTAGTGGGGGAGACCGTTGGCGAACGGTGGACCGTCGTAGAACACGTACTCGTTGGGACCGGCTTCTCTCGCCCCCACCGACGCCGCGAACGTGCCGTCGGCCGCCCAGAAGTCCAGGATCTGCTCCTCGAGCGCCGGAAGCTCGGGCTGCTGCTCGACCTGGGGATACGGCATCGGTTCGGGCTCGCCGGCCATGGACCCACAGTAGGCGGGACACGTCTGCGTTCCCGGCGGGTTTCACGGGCATCCAGTGGCTGGTCGGGGCAGGAGTCGTTGCTGTTGCCGGGCCTGTCGGGTACGATCCGACGCCCTCGGCGACTTCTCAGGACCGAGCTCATGCCTCGAGCATCACGTTCAGCAAACCCGGCCCGGCAACCGGGTGCCCGCAAGGGATCCGCTACAGCTGGTCGATCTTCGGCCCAGGCCGCCCGGGCCGCCAAGTCCCGCGCCGCCGCCCCGGCGGCGAAGACAGGTCGGTCCGGCGGGCGAAGCCCGCAGGCGCGAGGAGCGACGGTCGCCACGGGAGGTCGGACCGGCCGGAAGGCCGACGCATCCGGGACCCGGTCGGAACGGGGACGGGCAGCGGGGGCACCGGGCAGGGCCCAGCGGGGCGGTGCGACGTCGGCCACTGCCAAACGCGGCAGCGACCGGGTGGCGACGCGGCGCGCCGGCAGCGGCGTCCGGACCAAGGCCGGGGCGAGCACCCGGGTCCCGACCAAGGCCCGGACCGGGCGAGCGCCCGCGCCCAAGGCCGCCGCCAGGAGGGTTGCAGAACGGGAACGGGGGGGCACCGCCAAGACACTGGCTCGTCGGGCGGGCGCTGCCACGCCCACTGGCGGTGCGACGAAGGCCCCGAAGGCGCGGCGGAAGGTCACGGACAAGTTCCTGCTGGAACAGGAGGGCCTGCTGCTGGCCGAGCGGGCTACCTATCTCGAGCAGGCCGAGGCGCTCAAGGCCGAAGCCGACTCCCTGGCCCAGGAGATGGAGCCCGGCGACGTGCAGTTCGACGAGGAGTCCGGCGAGGGCGGGACCGTCACCGTCGACCGCGAGCGGGACCTGGCCCTTTCCGCCCAGGCGAGGGCGGCCGTCGAGGACATCGACCACGCGCTGGCCAAGATCGAGGCCGGCACCTACGGCCTGTGCGAGGGCTGCGGCCAGCCGATCCCGAGGGCCCGGCTCAAGGCTCTGCCACAGGCCCGGCTGTGCGTCACCTGCAAGAGCGGGGGGTTGTCGAGGCGCTGAGCCGGGACTGGTCTCGCCCACACCTCCAGCTGATCATCGGGGGGACGGCAGCTCTCGTCGTCGCCGTGGACCAGTTGACCAAGTCTCTGGCCGTGCACTTCCTCCGCGACGCTCCAGTGCACCTGGTTGGTCCGCTGCGCCTCGCCCTCACGTTCAACTCGGGAGCGGCCTTCAGCCTGGCTCGAGGTCTCACACCCGAGCTGGTGATCGTCGGTGTGGCCCTCATCGCGGTCGTCGTCGTGGTCGGGCGGACCGCCTCGACCGCGTCGACGGCGATCGCCGTGGGCCTCATCCTGGGTGGAGCAGTCGGGAACCTGGTCGACCGGCTGGTTCGGTCCAACGGCGGCGCCGTGATCGACTTCATCGACCTGCGTTATTGGCCGACGTTCAACGTGGCCGACTCGTGCATCGTGGTCGGTGCCTTCCTGCTGATCGCAGTCGGGTTCCGCCGGCGGGCGCCGTGAAGGCCTCCATCCCACCGGCCCTGTCGGGCGAGCGGGTCGACCGGGCTGTGGCTCTTCTGGGCGGCTTGACCCGGGCCCAGGTGGCCGAGCTGGTGCGAGCCGGCCGGGTACGGCTGTCGGGCACCCGGGTGTCGACCCGCAGCCGTCGGGTGGCCGGCGGGGAGGATCTCGAGGTGGACCTGCCGCCTCCAGGTCCTCCGCCCGGGGTCGAGCCCGATCCCACGGTCGACGTGGCGATCGTCCACGCCGACGACGACATCGTGGTGGTCGACAAACCCGCCGGCCTGGTCGTCCATCCAGGTGCCGGCAACCGCGCCGGCACGCTCGTGCACGGCCTGGTCGGACGTTTTCCCGATCTGGCCGAAGCTGGAGCGGGCCACCCGGACCGTCCCGGCATCGTCCAGCGCCTCGACAAGGGCACGTCGGGCCTCATGGTGGTGGCCCGGACACCGGCTGCCCACCAGTCGCTGGTGGCCCAGCTGAGCGCCCGGCCCAGGGGAGTCGAGCGTCGGTACCTTGCCCTGGTCCTGGGGTCGGTCGAGGCCGACGCCGGAGAGGTCGAGGCCCCGACGGGCCGGTCGGACCGCGACCCGACTCGAATGGCCGTGTCCCGCGGGGGCCGACCGGCACGCACCGTGTACGTGGTCCAGCGGCGCTACCAGCACCCACAGGCGCTGAGCCTGGTGGACTGCGGGCTGGAGACCGGCCGCACCCACCAGATCCGGGTGCACATGGCCGCCATCGGTCACCCCGTGGCGGGCGATCCCCGCTACGGCGGCGCCACGCCCCGCCTGGCGCTCGGGCGACCGTTCCTGCATGCCGACCGGCTGCGCTTCGACCACCCCCGCACCGGAGAGCGACTCAGCTTCTCGTCCCCGCTGCCACCCGATCTGCAGGCGGTGCTCGCCAGCCTCTCGTGACCGCCCAGCCCCGCCACCGGCCGTCGGTCAGGCGGCGAGCAGGAGGGACTCGAGCTCGGGGAACGTGGCCAGGCGACGGAGGGCGTCGCCTTCGACCTGTCGTGCCCGACGCACGCCGATGCCCAGGCGTCGGGCCGTGTTCTCGAGGGACGCGGGCTGGCCCGTGTCGAGCCCGAAGCGCAGCCACAGCACGTCACGCTCGAGGGGACTCAAGCTTTCGACGGCTCGCCGGAGCTGATCTCGCCCGATGGCAGCGTCCACCTCCTCCTCGAAGGCCTCGCCGGCGGGAGCCACCAGCTCGCCCAGGCTGGTCTCCGAGTCCGGCCCGACCGTCTGGTCCAGGCTGGCCACGACCCGCGCCGCCTGACGCAGATCCGACAGCTGGCTGCGCGTGACGCCGGCCGCCTCGGCCAGCTCCTCGTCGTCGGGCTCACGTCCCAGCTCGACGGCCAGCTCGCGGCGGGCGGTGTCGACCCGACGGGACCGCTCGGCCGCATCCATGGGCAGGCGGATCGACTGCCCCGTGTTGTGCACGGCCCGCTGGAGGGCCTGACGGATCCACCACGTGGCGTAGGTGGAGAACCGGAATCCCCGCCGCCAATCGAACTTGTCGACCGCCCGCATCAGGCCGAAGGTGCCCTCCTGGACGAGGTCGCCAAGATCCACGCCCCGGTCCTGGTACAGGCGCGCCCAGTGCACGACCAGCCGCAGGTTGGCCGTGATCATGCGCTGCCTGGCCTCGTCGTCACCGGCTTCGATTCGCTGAGCCAGCTCCACCTGCTGCTCGGCCGTGAGCAGGGGATATCTGGCCAGGTCGTCGAGGAAGAGCCCAACGGCATCGCCCAGCGGCGCAGATGTCCTTCTCGCCGCGTCCTTGGTGGCGGTATCCCGTGCTCTAGCGATGATCTTCACTCCTCTCGAACTGATCCCCAAAGACCCAAACACCCCGATCGCCCCGGCAATTCCGCCGGAGCCGGGGGTGGATGCCGTCTCTGCGCCCCGCCCCGTCGATGTGGCGGCCGCCGCCCGGCCGCATCCGCCTCCGCTGTCGGTGTGGTGAGTGCCTGCGGTCCGTGCCCCTCGCCCGAGGCGGCGGCCCACCCGGACCACTTGCCCAGTCTTACCCATTACGGTTGGATCGCGCTCATGGTTTCCGAGCTCGATTCGCCGACCGGGAGCGGCGAATCCCCGAGAGGCCAGCCCAGCGGCACAGCCGGCCCGGGAGGCCGGCCCAGCGGCACAGCCCGCCCGGGAGGCGGGCTCAGCAAGGCAGCCGGCCCGGGAGGCCAGCCCAGCGGCACAGCCCGCCCGGGAGGCGGGCTCAGCAAGGCAGCCGGATCGGTCACACCAGGCGGGTCGCCTCGTCCCACCACCCTGGCCGTCGACATCGGGGGGACGGGGGTCAAGGCCTCGGTGCTCGATCCGACGGGCGCCATGATGGTCGACCGCCTGCGGGTGAAGACGCCCCACCCCTGCCCGCCGGGCGCGCTCGTGGAATCCCTGTGTGGGCTCTCCGAGAGCCTCCCGCCCTTCGACAGGGTGTCGGTGGGCTTCCCCGGCATGGTGCGCCAGGGTCGGGTCGTCACCGCCCCCAACCTCTCCACCAGGGGCGGGGCCGGCACGCCCGTGCTGGACGAGCTGGTGCAGGCGTGGCACGGCTTCGATCTGTCGGCCGTCATCGAGGAGCGCACCGGCAAGCCGACCCGCGTGGTCAACGACGCCGATCTCCAGGGCCTGGGCGTGGTGGAGGGAGAGGGTCTCGAGCTCGTGATCACGTTGGGCACCGGGATGGGCAGCAGCTTCTTCCTGGACGGCGAGCTGGCCCCCCACCTGGAGCTCGCCCACCATCCCTTCCGCAAGGGCGAGACCTACGAGGAGCAGGTGGGAGAGGCGGCCCGAGTCAGGATCGGCAACAAGCGCTGGAGCCGGCGGGTGGCCGTGGCGGCCGAGACCCTGGATGCACTCATGCTCTTCGACCGGCTCTACGTCGGAGGGGGCAACGCCAAGCACCTCAAGGTCGACCTGGGGGAGAAGGCGGTGCTGGTCGGCAACACCGGCGGGATCCTCGGAGGCCTTCGGCTCTGGGACGCGGCGGGCGACGCCCGCCGGCTCCGGGCGACGGCGCCCGGGCGGCCGTCGGGCTAGGGCCAGGCGCCGGCGCCTTCTTGGCGAAGCCGACCTCCCGGGCCGGCGGTGCTCACTGGCGCCGACCTCCCGGGCCGGCGGTGCTCACAGGCGCCGGCCTCCCGGGCCGGCGGTGCTCACTGCCGGTAGTGCTCGACGGTGTCGGTGTCGCGCGCCTCGGCCGCGTCCGGGTCGAGACCCGCGTGCCGCCGGGCCCGCCGCTGGCGCAGCAGGTCCCAGCACTGGTCCAGGCTCGCCTCCAGGCTGGCGAGACGGCGCTCCTGGGCCTCGTCCAGGCCGTCCGCACCCGCCGCCTCGAGCAGGGTGTGCTCTTCGCCGACCAAGCCGCCGATGTGCCCGAGGATCTCCTTGTCGTCCACGGGTACCGGTCTACTCGACGAGCTCGACCGGTGTCACCGTGACCTCGAGGACCCGATCGTCGCGAAGGATGCGAAGTACGACGGCCTTGCCGATGGCGTCGCCGATCATCAGCTTCTGCAGGTCGCCCGCCGTCTCGACGTCGGTGTCGTCGATGCTGAGGATGACGTCCTTGGGTCGCAGGCCGGCCCGGGCGGCGGGGCTCGCCTCGACGACCTCGGCCACGCCGACGCCGGCGTCCCGCCCGAGGACCGAACTCTGGCGGGGCGGCAGGGCCCGAAAGGCTCCGGCGATCCCGATGTAGGCCCGGGGCATTGACCGGCACGGCCAGGCCCAGCCCCATGCCGGCCACGGCGGTGTTGATCCCGACGACCTCCGAGCGGCCGTCGGCGAGGGCGCCCCCCGAGTTGCCCGGGTTGAGGGCGGCGTCGGTCTGGATCACGTTCTCGACGATCCGGGTGGCGCTGCCTGCCCTGGTCGGCAGGGACCGCCCCAGCCCGCTGACGACGCCGGCGGTCACCGAGCCGGCCAGCCCGAGCGGGTTTCCGATGGCGACGACCAGCTGGCCGACCCGAAGCGTGTCGGCGTCACCCAACACCGCCGGACTGAGACCGGAGCCTCGAGCGCGGACCACGGCCAGGTCGGAGAGCCGGTCCGTGCCCACGATCTCGAGCTCGAGCTCGCGGCCGTCGGTGAAGCTGGCCGTCCCCGTGCGGCTCCCGCCGACGACATGGGCCGACGTCAGCATGAAGCCGTCGGGTGTGATGGCGACCCCGGTGCCGGCACCCTCGGGCGCTTCGCGGGCTCCCCGCCGACCGGGGCGGCCGACGCGAAGGCTGGCGACGGATGGCAACAGCGTGGCAGCCACCGAGGACACGACTCTGGAGTAGGCGTCGAGAGGTTCCTCCTCGCGTACCTCCGGTGTCGTCGATGCTGAGGATGACGTCCTTGGGTCGCA
>VAWP01000046.1:19944-54234 GCA_005888295.1 Actinomycetota bacterium | reverse complement strand
GCCCACCAGGCGGACGCACCAGGCCAGCGCGTCGCTGCGACTGCGGGCCACGCCCGCTGCGACGAGGATGTCGAGCACCGCCCGCTCGCCCATGCGCAGCCGGGTCATCACAGGGACGCTCATGGTCGTGAAGAGCTCGTGAGACTCGCCGCAACGCGCTCCCCACGACACCTTGCGGCCGAATGCGTGCTCGGCCTCCTCGGCGGTTCGCATCCGCCCTTCACGCGTCTCTTCCCGAAACTGGCGGATGCGGGCGACCCTCGCCGCCGCCTTCGTCGCATCGGTGGCCCCACGCTCGATCGCGGGCTCGCCCAGGCTCCCGACGACGAGGATCTCGTCGTCGTCCACGTTGACGGTGGGTGGCTCGGCGAACCATCCCCGCGGTACGTGCTGCACGATCCACCGCCGGATGTGCTCGGTCTCTGCTCGCTGTGACTGTGCCTTGGGTGCCATGATCTTACAAGATTACACTGTTTCGACGAGCGGCAGACGGGTGACCGCGCGGCCCTCGAGGGGCTCGTCGGGCCGGTTCCGCCAGCGTGGATATCGGGTGGGCTGCGAGGTGCGAACGGATACCCTTTGGCCGTGGGCGGTCAACGGCGCCTTGCCTTGGGGACCGGCTCGTCGAGGGGTCTCCACAGGCAGGCTCCGTGACGTCGGTGGCACAGGAGGGCCGCGTCGCGCGGGGCGCATGGCCAACCATGAGGCCCCATCGGCCCGAGACGTCCGCCGAGCCGTCACCAGGCGAGCCTCCTCGGCCGGGACGGCGGCGGTCCTGGATCAGGTGGGTCCGTGGGGTCCTCGCCGTCGTCATCCTGATCGCGGCCGCCGTCGCCGCCAGCACCCAGACGAAGCAGCTGGGTCGGGGCGCAGCCTTGCTGACCCATATCGAGTGGGGCTGGCTGGTCGTCGCCATCGCCTTCGAGCTGGCGTCGCTGGTCGTCTTCGCCCGTCTCCAGCGGTGGCTGCTGCACGCGGGCGGCGTGCGGCTCGGCTTCGGGGCGCTCTTCGAGATCACCCTGGCCGGCAACTCGCTGGCCGTCACGCTGCCGGGCGGCGCCGTCTGGGCCGCCGCCTTCGCCTTCGAGCAGCTCCGGCGCCGCGGTGCCGACCGGGTGCTGGCCGAGTGGGTGATACTCGTCGCCGGCGCCCTGTCGAGCTTCGCCATCTTCTGCATCCTCGCCACCGGTGTCTGGGTGGCCGGCAGCCAGGGCCCCGTGGCCAGCCTGCGGTGGCTGGCGGTCGCGCTGGCGGCCATCCCGGTGCTCGCCGGGGCCGTGGGCCTGGCGGTGCGCTACTCCTCGTGGGCTCGACAGCGCTGCCGCGCCCTGGTGGCGTGGACCGAGCGCCTCGTTCCCCGGAGCGGACGGGTCGCAGCGGTCCTGCAGTTGTTCTGGTCGCGGGTCCGGCGCGTCCGTCCCGGCCTGCGCGGCTGGCTGGTGGCCTTCGCCCTGGCCATGGCCAACTGGCTCTGCAACTGCGCAACGCTGATCGCCTGCACGCTCGCCCTCGGGGCCCATGTCCACTGGCGGGGCGTGCTCGTCGCCTACGCCCTGGCCCAGATCTCGGCCAGTCTCCCGATCACTCCCGGCGGCATCGGGATCGTCGAGGGGAGCCTCACCTTCGCCTTGATCGCCTACGGGCAGAGCGCCAGCGAGGCGGTGGCCATCGTGCTCCTCTACCGCATCGTGAGCTTCTGGGGTGTCGTCCCCCTCGGCTGGTTGTCGTGGGCCTACCTGGCGCTGCAGCAACGCCGGGGTCGGCGCCACGGCAAGCACCATCCCTGGGCCATCCACCACCGTCAGCGCCCGTCCCGATCGGAGCGCCCGACCGAGCGGCGCGACGCCGACGCCGGTAGCCCGGTGTCACCGACCGGCCACCCCCTCGACGCGCGGAGGGCGACCTGATCGCCACCCTCGTCCGTCACGGCGAGACAGACTGGAGCCGCTCAGGGCGTCACACCGGACGCACGGATGTCCCACTGACCGACGGGGGACGGCGTCAGGCCGAGCAGGCGGGGGCCGAGCTCGCGGGGAGGCGGTTCTGGCGCGTGCTGACCAGTCCCCTGACCCGCGCCACGGAGACGTGCCGGCTGGCCGGCATGGGCGACGGCGAGCCGTGCGACGACCTGCTCGAGTGGGACTACGGCGACTACGAGGGTCGCACGACCGATGACATCCGCGCCGAGCGACCGGGCTGGCTCCTCTGGCGCGACGGGTGCCCAGGTGGCGAGCGGCCTGACGACGTGGGCCGGCGGGCCGACCGTGTCATCACCACCCTCCGCGACGCCACCGGTGACGTCATCCTCTTCGCCCATGGTCACATCCTGCGGGTGCTGGCGGCCCGCTGGGTGGGCCTGGCGCCGGCGGAGGGGAGCCGCCTGGCTCTCGACCCGGCGACGATCAGCGTCCTCGGCTACGAGCGGGAGACCTCCGTCATCCGGTTGTGGAACGAGGAGCCTTCCCGGTCGGCTAGGTGAGCGGGGCCAGGGGCGCGGTCCACCCGCGAGACCGTGAGACCATGTCGGCGAGCGTGAAGGAGTCGAGGTGGGACCGCATGTGCTTGCCCACCTCCGACCACACCGCCAGCAGCACGCACTGGCCCTCGTGGTCGCAGGCACCGTTCTGGTGTGGCGCGCCGAAGTCACCGGCCACGATCGGGCCGTCGACGGCGCTCACGATCTGGCCCAGGGTGATCTCGTCCGCCGGCCGGGCCAGGACGTAGCCACCGCCCACGCCCCGCTTGGAGCGCACGAGGCCGGCGCCCTTCAGAGCCAGGAGAATCTGCTCGAGGTACGGCTGGGGTAGGCCGGTGCGCTCGGCCAGGTCGCGTACCGACGTCGGTCCGTCGTCGGCCGCGTGCAGCGCCAGGGACAGCAGCGCCCGGCTGGCGTAGTCGCCCCTCGTCGACACCTTCACGTATTCCATGGTAGGGCCCCCAGGCGTAAGGTCGCTGTAGTGGAGGCCGAGCCGACCCCGACCCCGGCACTGCGGGACGACGCCGCGTCCCCGGGCGGCGCGCGGTCACCGGCCTCGGCTGCCCCCAGCCCCGTGCTCCCCGTCTACGGAGGTCCCTGCCTGACCGGCCTCGTGGGCGCGCTGCTCGAACGGCGGAGCGGCGAGCCCCCGGACTGGCTTCCCGAGCCGGTGCGGGACGCGACGCAGGTCGTCCTGCTGGTCCTGGACGGGTTCGGCTGGGAGCAGCTGCTCGAACGACCCCAGCTGGCTCCGACCGTGCGGACCCTGACGGGAGGGCCGATCACGTCGGTGGTTCCGACGACGACGGCGACGGCCCTCACCTCGATCACGACCGGCCTCACCCCCGCAGAGCACGGTGTCGTCGGCTACCGGGTGCACGTGGGGGAGCAGGAGGTGATGAACGTCCTGCGGTGGAGGACCGAGGCGGGCGACGTCCGGACCAAGGTGCGGCCGGCCGTCTTCCAGCCTTCGCCGGCCTTCGCCGGGAGGCGGGTGCCCGCCGTGACGAGGGCGGAGTTCGTCAGCACCGGTTTCACCGCCGCCCACCTCGCCGGTTCCCCGATCCGGGGCTGGCGCATGCCCTCGACCCTGCCGGTCGAGGTGGCTCGGTTGCTGACCGAGGGCGAGCCACTCGTGTACGCCTACTACGACGGCATCGACAAGGTGGCCCACGAGTGGGGGCTGGACGCCCACTACGAAGCGGAGGTGGCGGCCGCCGACCACCTCGTCGCCGGCGTGCTCGACGCCCTGCCGGCCGGTGCCGCCCTGCTCGTCACGTCCGACCACGGGCAGGTGGACGTCGGCGACGACACGATCACCCTGTCCCCCGAGATCATGGCCGACGTCACGTTCCTGTCGGGCGAGGGCCGCTTCCGCTGGCTTCACGCCCGCCCCGGGACTGCGGACCGCCTGGCTGAGCGAGCGTCGTCCGCCTACGGCCACGTTGCCTGGGTGCGCACGAGGGAGCAGGTCCTGGCCGAGGGATGGCTCGGGGGGAAGCCCGTGCCCGAGGTCGAGCACCGCCTCGGCGACGTCGCCCTGGTCGCGCACGCGCCGGTGGCGTTTCTCGATCCCGCCGACACGGGTGAGGTCAGCCTCGTCAGCAGGCACGGTTCGCTGACTTCGGCCGAGATGGTGGTACCGCTGCTGGCGCGCCGGGCCTGATCCGGACTAAGGATCGAAGATGGCTCCTGACAGACCCGAAGCTCCTCCGAACGTGGTCGTTGTCCCTCCGGGCGCGGTCGGCACCCGCCCGAGCGCCGAGGCCGACGAGGCGCCCGCCGGGGGCGGCTCCGTCGAGCCCACCGAGACGGTCGCCCAGCCGGCCAGAGTGATGCGCATCGGGTCCATGATCCGCCAGCTGCTCGAGGAGGTCCGCCAGGCCCCGCTGGACGAGAAGAGCCGGACCCGGCTGCGCGAGATCTACGACACGTCGATACACGAGCTGAGCGACGGGCTCTCGCCCGACTTGGCCGCCGAGCTCGACCGGATCTCGTCTCCGTTCGATGGGGGAACGCCGAGCGAGGGCGAGCTGAGGGTCGCCCAGGCCCAGCTCGTCGGCTGGCTCGAGGGACTGTTCCAGGGCATCCAGGCGACCCTCTTCGCGCAGCAGATGAACGCCCGCTCGCAACTCGAGGAGATGCGGCGGCGCCAGCTACCGAGCGGCGAGGACGCCCAGAGCCCCCGCCCCGGCACGTATCTCTGATCGCCGCCAGCGATAGGGGCGAGCGGGGAAGCTCCTGAGGTTCCACCTGTGGTCGAAACGAGGTGCTGATCCCGCCGAAGCGCCAGCGCTATCGACGAAATGTGGAACACCGCACGATGCCTGAGCGCGGGTCGACCAGCCCGGGCGGACAAGGAGGTGCCTCCAGCGGGCGGCGAGGCCGGTGGCGGTGCGGTAGGGTGAATGACAGCGGTGTAACTCGTCCACAGGCTGTGGACGACGGGGCTCGAGGAGAGGAGGACGGCGCGTGGCGGGCGGAGCTGGAGGCGACTCGTTCGCCCACCTTCACGTGCACACCGAGTTCTCCATGCTCGACGGGGCCGCCCGGGTCAAGGACCTGGTGGCGGCGGCGGCGGCCGACGGGCAGCCGGCCCTCGCCATCACGGACCACGGCAACATGTACGGCGTTTTGGACTTCTACAAGGAGTGTCAGGCGCAGGGCGTCGTGCCCATCGTCGGGATCGAGGCCTACATGGCCGCCGCCAGCCGCCACGAGCGACCGGTGCGGCGCGGCAGGGTCGACGACACCGGCGGCGACGTCGAGGGAGGGGAGAAGCTCTACTACCACCTCACGCTCCTCGCCGAGTCCACCGTTGGCTACCGCAACCTCATGCAGCTCTCGAGCGCGGCCTACCTGGAGGGCTACTACTACCAGCCCCGGCTCGACTGGGAGCTGCTCGAGCGCCACCACGAGGGCGTCATCGCCACCACGGGTTGCCTCGGCGGGCTCGTTCTCCAGACCCTGCAGCGGGGCGATCTCGCCGGGGCCACCGAGCTGACCGGGCGGCTCCAGGACATATTCGGCCGGGAGCATCTCTTCGTCGAGCTCCAGGACCACGGCCTCGAGCTGCAGCGCAAGACCAACGCCAGCCTCATCGACATCGCCCGTCAGCTGGGGGCGCCGCTGCTCGCCACCAACGACAGCCACTACACCCATCGGACCGACGCCATGGCACACGACGCGCTCCTGTGCGTCCAGACCGGCGCCCTACGAGACGATCCCAAGCGGTTCAGGTTCGAGGGAGAGGAGCACTACCTCAAGTCGGCGTCGGAGATGCGGACGTTGTTCCGCGACTGGCCCGACGCGTGCAACAACACGCTCTGGGTGGCCGAGCGCGCCGCGGTCGACATCGAGTTCGGCAAGCCCAAGCTGCCCGAGTTCCCCGTGCCGGAGGAGTTCGCGGCCGGCGGCGGCGAGGCGGCAGCCGCGGCCTACCTCCGCCACCTGACCATGGTGGGAGCCGAGGAGCGCTACGGCCGGCCCGTTCCGACGGCGGTGGTCGAGCGGCTCGACTACGAGCTCGGTGTCATCGCCGAGATGGGTTTCTCGGCCTACTTCCTCGTCGTGTGGGACCTCATCCGCCACGCCCGGACCTCCGGCATCCGCGTCGGGCCCGGCCGGGGTTCGGCCGCCGGCTGCTGTGTCGCCTACTGCCTGCGGATCGTCGATCTGGATCCCATCCACCACGACCTGCTCTTCGAGCGCTTCCTCAACCCCGGCCGCCGGGAGATGCCCGACATCGACATGGACTTCGACGAGCGGGGTCGAGGGGAGATGATCCGCTACGCAGCCGAGCGCTACGGGTGGGACCGCGTCGCCCAGATCGTGACGTTCTCGACCATCAAGGCTCGGGCCGCAGTGCGCGACGCCGCCCGGGTGCTCGGCTATCCCTACGCGGTGGGGGACCGCATCGCCAAGGCCATGCCGCCCCTCGTGATGGGCCGCGACACCCCTCTGGGTGCCTGCCTCGAGCGTCGCGAGGGCCAGGAGGACGGCTTCAAGATGGCGACCGGTCTCCGGGAGATGTACGAGAGCGATCCCGAGGCCCGGCAGGTGATCGACGTGGCCAAGGGCTTGGAGGGATTGCGGCGCCAGGCGGGTATCCACGCCGCCGCCGTGGTCATCACGCGCGACCCTCTCACCGAGCACCTCCCGATCCAGCGAAAGCCAGATCCCTCGACACCCGCCGAGGACGCGCCCATCGTCACGCAGTACGAGATGCACGGCGTCGAGGAGCTGGGCCTGCTCAAGATGGACTTCCTCGGCCTGCGCAACCTGAGCGTCATCGAGCGGGCGCTGGACCTGATCGAGCGCTCACGGGGCGCACGTCCGGACATCGACGCCCTCCCACCCGACGACGAGGCGACCTTCGCCATGCTCCGTGAAGGACGGTCGGTGGGGGTCTTCCAGCTGGAGGGCGCGCCCATGCGCGCGCTCATGCGCTCCCTCGCTCCCAGCCGTTTCGAGGACGTCGCCGCGCTGGTGGCCCTCTACCGGCCGGGTCCCATGGCCGCGAACATGCACAACGACTATGCCGACCGAAAGTGCGGCCGCAAACCGATCACCTACCCCCACCCCGACCTCGAGGACATCCTGGCGGACACCTACGGGCTCATGATCTACCAGGAGTCGATGATGCGCGTGGCCCAGCGCTTCGCCGGCTACAGCCTGGCCGAGGCCGACCGGCTCCGGAAGGCCTGCGGCAAGAAGATCCGATCGCTCATCGCCGCTGAGCGGGAGCAGTTCGTGGCGGGCTGCGAGCGGACGGGCTACGGCGCCGCTCTCGGCACGTCGCTGTTCGACCTCATCGAGCCGTTCGCCGACTACGCCTTCAACAAGAGCCATTCCTACGGCTACGGGCTGGTGGCCTACCAGACGGCCTGGCTCAAGGCCAACTATCCCGTGGAGTACATGGCCGCCCTCCTCACGAGCGTGAAGGACGACAAGGACCGCACCGCCGTGTACCTCGGCGAGTGCCGGGCCCGTCACATCCAGGTGCTGGTACCAGATGTCAACGTGTCTGCGTCGGACTTCACCGCCCAGACGACGTCCGAGCACGGCTCGGGAGCCATCCCGTTCGGCCTCTCGGCCATCCGCAACGTCGGCGAGGGTCTCGTCGCCCAGGTCGTGGCCGAGCGCGAGCGCGGCGGCCCGTTCCGTGACTTCTACGACTTCTGCGACCGCGTGGACCCAGCAGTGCTCAACAAGCGGACCGTGGAGTCGCTCATCAAGGCGGGCGCGTTCGACTCGATGGGTCACCCGCGCAAGGGCTTGTGCCTCGTCTTCGAGCAGGTGGTCGACCGCACCCTCGCTCGGCGTCGAGAGGCCGAGCTGGGCATCATGAGCCTGTTCGCGGCGCTCGACGGAGGCGGGACCGGTGGGAACGGCAACGGGACGAGCGGCGAGACCGGGACGACGATCGGCTTCGACGACTCGAGGGTGCCGATCCCCGACGTCGAGTTCGACAAGGCGCAGCGTCTGTCGTTCGAGAAGGAGATGCTCGGTCTGTACGTGAGCGATCATCCGCTCATGGGCATGGAGACGGCCCTGGCCAAGCACGCCGACTGTACGATCACCGAGCTTCGGGAGATGGCACCGGTCGCGGCCAACGGCAACCGCGACGCCGAGGTTCGGGTGATCGGGGGCGTCGTCACCAACCTGGTGCGCAAGTACACCAAGAGTGGCGACCAGATGGCCACCTTCGTCCTCGAGGACCTCGAGGCCTCGATCGAGACCTTCGTCTTCCCGAGCGCCATGCGCCAGTTCGGGGCCCTGCTCGAGGAAGACGTGGCGGTCTGTGTCCGGGGCCGGATCGACACCCGCGATGACCAGCCCAAGCTGGTGTGCATGGGCCTCACCCGCCCCCAGCTCGTCGCCGACGACGGACCGCCATTGCGGATCTGCCTCCCGCTGGCCAGTCTCACCGATCCGTTGCTGCAGGACCTCAAGCAGCTGCTCGTCGACCACCCGGGCCCGTCGCCGGTGTACCTGCACGTCGGCGCCAAGGTGCTTCGCCTACCGGACGAGCTCAACGTGGATGCTCGGTCCGGCGTGGTCGCCGAGGTGCGGGTCCTCCTCGGCCCCAACGCCGTCGTCAGCTGAGCGGCGTTGCGCCGGGCCACCCGCCGGCCGCGAGCCCCCGATCGGCGGGCCCCGCATGGGACAGATCCCGGCGCCATCCCGTAATCTGGAGGGGGACAAGCCAAGTACCAGGTCGAACGGGAGTACTCAAGAGGTCATGTCCATCGAGGTCGACACCAAGGACTGCACGGCGCTGAGCGACGCCGAGTTGGCCGACATGGCCGACATCTGCACCGACGGCTCGGCGGGCTTCGACGTCGGGTTCCTCTCCAAGCAGCGCGACGAGTGGGTGCTCGTCACCCAGGCCCGCGAGGGCGGACGGCTCGCCGGGTTCTCCTTCTGCACGCTCGAGCGCATCGGCGGGACTCCCTCGCTGCTCGTGGGTCTCGCCTCGGTGAAGCCGACGTCCAAGCGGGAGCAGGTCGTTCGGGCGCTGATGAACGACCAGTACCGCCGGGCCCTGCTCGCGTTTCCCGACGAGGACGTGCTCGTCGGTACGCGCATGGCTGATCCCGGCGCCTTCGACGCCTTCAAGGGACTCTCCGACGTCGTTCCCCGGCCACAGCACCGACCGACGGGGGAGGAGCGGGCGTGGGGCCGTCGACTGGCGAAGCGTTTCGGGGCCGACGGTCGCCTGAACGACCGGTCCTTCGTGCTGGGTGGTACGGGATCGCCCGCTGGGGTGCTCGAGTACCGCAGCCTCAAGTCGGGCCCCGCCGACGTCGCCGCCTTCTTCAAGCCGTTGACCCAGAAGCGCTTCGACTGCCTCGTCGCCTTCGGATGGGCCATGGCGGAGGACCTGGCCGAGGGTCGGTTGGGCCGGTGAGCCGGCCCGCCTCGTCGTAGTCCACCACCGGGGGGGATCGTGAAGCTCGGGGTGGTCTTGGGCGCCGGTGGGGTGGTCGGCCTCGCGTACCACGCCGGCGTGCTCCGCGCCCTCGAGGAGGAGGGCGGGGTGCGGCTGGCATCGGCTGACCTGGTCGTCGGGACCAGCGCCGGAGCGGCCATCGCCGCCTACCTCCGCAGCGGTTGGTCGACGGCTGACTTCTGGAACGAGGCGGTGGACAGCGGGACCGAGCAGCGGGACGGATGGAGGGGAATACTCGCCCCCAACTTCGCCTCACCCGTCGAGTTCGTGCAGCGCGGTCTCGGATCGGCGTACGTCCTGAGCCGTTCGGTGCTTCGGGTCCCGACCCCGGAGGTGCCGGGTGTGCTCCGGCGGGTCTTCCCGGGTGGGCTGTTCGCCATGGCCGAGGGAAGCGAGCGCCTCGACGCCGAGCTGCCGGCAGCCTGGCCGGCCGCGCCACTGTGGCTGTGCGCCGTCGACATCCACAGCGGTCGGAGGGTCGTCCTCGGTCGCGAGGACGAGGTTCGCATCGACCTGCCCCGCGCCGTTGAGGCCTCGTGCGCCATCCCGGGGATCTTCCCTCCCGTGCGCGTCGGTGACCACGTGCTCGTCGACGGTGGCGCCCACTCGACGACCAACCTCGACCTGGCCGGGCGCGCCGGCTGCGACCTGATCATCGGCGTGGCGCCACTTGCGTACGATCCCGCAGGACCACCGGGGCCGTTGATCCAGCTGGCCCGCAGGAGGCCCGCCCGGGCCCTGGCCCAGGAGGCAGGGGCAGCGCGGCGCCGAGGCGCCCAGGTCCTGCTCCTGCGCCCGTCGGCGGCCGAGGTGCGGGCCCACGGCGTCAACCTCATGCGAGGCGCCGGCCTCGACCGGACAGCCCGCGACGCCTACGAGGCGACGGCGCGCACGATAGCCACCGACCGCTTCCGCCGGGCGCTGTCGGATCTGGCCGCCTGAGGGCGACGGCCGCCTACTGGCGAGGGAGCACGGCCGCCAGCGTCTTGTAGCAGTGGCCGTTGCGCGGCGGGGCGAGCGCCACCAGCAGGTAGTGCGGGCGGTGGCCGAGGGCACGGGCGAGCGCCCGCCCGCTGAGGCGAGTCCGGTCGCTGTCCGCCAGCGCCCTTGACAAGCGGGCGTCGTCGACGGGCATGTGGTACTGGTTGCCTGCCCAGTTGAACCGGGCCCACAGGGTGCCGTCGGTCTCGCGCTTGGTGACCGTGAGACCGTCGCTCGGGGTGACGAGGGCGAGCGAGGGACGGGTGCCGTTCAGGGTCCAGTAGGGCGTGGCCGAGGCGGGGAAGCCGAGCAGCGGCTCACCGTCCGGTGCCACGAGGGCCCGTAGGTAGCGCTTCACCCGCCCGCGCCTGACGCGCCGGGCCGGCCGGGCCGGCCCGGCCATCGTGACCGCTTCGGGCTGCGACAGGTCGGTGGCGTGTTCGCTGGTCGCCAGCTCGACCTTGATCACGTCGAGGATGTGGCGCGGGCCGCTGCCGGCGTCAGTGGCACCGTGGGCCCGTACGAACGCCCCTGAGTCGATGTCGACCGCCAGGTACTCGTCCGGGCGCTCGGCCAGTACCAGGAGCCGGAGCTCCGCGCCGGCGAGGTCGAGTCGGGGCGAGGAGAGACCGGTACGACTCACGGCCCCCATCATGCCTTCCCGTGCGCGTGTCTTGTCGGATGGACGGGTCAGCGGGTGGTGAGCTGGGCCTCCAGGTCCTCGACCCTCGACGTGGGCGCCAGGCACGCGTAGTCGCGACAGACGTAGGCCATGCCGTCGCCCCGACCGTCCCACAGTGGCGACGGGTACGGCTCCCCCCAGGCCAGGACGGCACGGGGCAGGTAGCGGCGGTGCGCTGCCTCGACCAGGTCTGGCCGGTCACCGGTGACCGCGATCTCGGTCACTCCGTCGGCCAGCAGGTCCACGGCGCCGAGGGCGTGGGTGAAGGCGGTGGGCTGGGCGGCCATGACCTCTCCCAGCGTTGCAAGGATGGCCATGGCGCAGTCGGTGTAGCCCTGCTCGCCGGTCAGCGCCCCCAGTCGGGCGAGAGCCGTGGCCCCGACCGAGCTGGCGGACGGCGTGGCCCCGTCGAACAGCTCCTTCGACCGGACGATGAGCCGCTCGGCGTCCTCCCCCGTGGTGAACAGCCCGCCCTGGGTCACGTCCCAGAACAGCATGAGCATGGCCTTGGCCGTGTCTCGTGCCGTCTCGATCCACCGGGCCTGGCCCGTGAGCTCCGACAGCCGGGTGAACGCGTCGACCAGCCAGGCGTAGTCGGCGGCCACCGCCAGGTGGCCCGCCTTGCCGCCCTGCCACGAGCGCAGCCACCGCCCGTCGCTTCGGCGCAGGGATCGCAACAGGAACTCGGCGACCGACACGGCCTCGTCGCGCCAGTCGGACCGACCGGTCGCCGCTGCCGCCTCGGCCAGCGTCGAGCAGAACATGGCGTTCCATTCGGTCAGCACCTTGTCGTCGAGCCCGGGCCGGACGCGCCGGGCTCGATGCTCGAAGAGGAGGCGTCGGGCTCGCTCGATCGCCGGGGGCCGCAACAGATCGCCCCGCTGGGGTCGGTGCAGGATGTTCGAGCCCTCGAAGTTCCCCTCCGCCGTGATGCCGTACCAGTCGATGGCTGATGGTGCCAGCTCGGGGCCGAGGACCTCTGTCACCTCGTCCAGGCTCCAGACGTAGAAGCGACCCTCGACACCCTCGGAGTCGGCGTCCTCGGCCGAGAACAGGCCGCCCCCGGGTGCGCGGAGGTCGCGCAGCACGTACGCCACCGTCTCCTCGAGCACCTGCCGCCACTGGGGCGACCCGGTCACCTGCCAGCCGTGGAGGTAGATGCGGGCCAAGCCGGCCTGGTCGTAGAGCATCTTCTCGAAATGCGGGACCATCCAGCGGCCGTCGACCGAGTACCGGGCGAACCCACCGCCGAGGTGGTCGTAGATGCCGCCCGAGGCCATGGCGTCGAGCGTGGTCGACACCATGGTGAGCGCGGCGTCGCCTCCCGTCCGGTCGTGGGCCCGCAGCGCCAGCTCGAGCATCGAGGGCTGGGGGAACTTGGGGGCCGATCCGAACCCTCCCCAGGCGGGGTCGTACGCCGCCTGCAGCGCGGCGAAGCCGCCCTGCAGGAGCTCGGCGGAATCCGCCACCGGTCGGCCGGCCATCGCTTCGGTGGAGGGGATCTGCACCCTGGCCACGACCGCGCCGACCAGCTCCTCGGCCTGGCCGATGACCTCGTCGCGCCGCTCGCGCCAGGCCGCGTCGATGGCCTGCAGGACCGTCGTGAAGCTGGGCATCCCGCCCCGGTCACCCTTGGGGAAGTAGGTGCCCCCGTAGAAGGGTCGTCGGTCGGGGGTGAGGAAGACCGTCATTGGCCACCCGCCCCGTCCGGTGATCGCCTGCACGGCTTCCATGTACACGGCGTCGACGTCGGGCCGCTCCTCCCGGTCGACCTTCACGCTCACGAAACGCTCGTTCAACAGGGCGGCCGTGCCCTCGTCCTCGAACGACTCGTGAGCCATCACGTGGCACCAGTGACACGAGGAGTACCCGACGGAGAGCATGACCGGCCGGTCCTCGACGAGCGCCCGGGCGAAGGCCTCGTCGCCCCACGGGTACCAGTCGACGGGGTTGTCCCGGTGCTGGCGGAGGTAGGGGCTCGTCTCGGCGGCCAGACGGTTCATGCGCTCGAGCCTAGGGGCCGGCCTCGGGCGCGTGATCGCCCGAGCCTCCTTCCTTGGGCCGGCCTCCCGGGCCGGCCTGTGGCCGCCGACCCGTGAGCCCGGCGATGACGGCGTCGATCACCGTCTCGACCAGTGACCGCTCCAGCTCGGGATCGAACTCGGGCCCGGCGAGGATCACGGTGGCGACACCATGGGTGGCGGTCCAGATGGCCAGGGCGGCCAGGTGGGGGTCGACCCTGCCGAGCAGCCCCGCTCGGGCCAGCTCGAAGACCGGAGCGGCGCCGACCTGAAAGGCCTCGGTCGCCATCGTGACCACGGCCTGGGCGTCCTGGGGCTCGGCCGTCAGCTCGGGCCGAACCATGAAGATGGCCTTGAACAGCGCCGGGTTCTCCTTCGCGTAGTCCACGTAGGCCAGGCTGCGGGCCCGGATGAGGGTCAGGGGGTCCGTCGCCGGGATGGACCGGATGCGCTCGATCACCCGCCGGCCCTCCTGGTCGGCCACGCCCTGGAGGAGGTCACGCTTGTCGGTGACGTGGGCGTAGAGGGCGGGGGCCGTCACTCCGAGGGCGCCGGCGACCCGGCGCAGGGATACCGCATCGATCCCCTCGGCCGCCAGCAGGTCGCGCGCCGCATCGATGATCGCCTGGCGGGAGAGCCGAGCACCCATGCTCCAGGGTCGCGCCATCGGGATCGTTTCGCCCTCGGGTCCTCGTCGTGACACCGTCGAGCTCCGGAATCGTTGTGTCCCGGTGGGGGGCCGCGTGGCAGGCTGGCCTCGGTGCGCGGGCTCCTTGCCGACCTCCGGTTTCGTGGTCTCGTCCAGCAGGTGAGCGACGCGGGGCTGGCCGACACGCTCGACGGGGAGACCGTGACGGCCTACGCCGGGTTCGATCCCTCCGCCGACAGCCTCCACGTCGGGCACCTCATCGGCGTCTTCTACCTGCGTCGCCTCCAGCAGGCCGGGCACCGGCCGATCGCCCTGGCGGGCGGCGGCACGGGGATGATCGGCGACCCGAGCGGCAAGAGCGAGGAACGCCAGCTCCTGAGCGCCGACACGCTCGAGGCCAACATGACCGGGATCCGTGCCCAGCTCGGCCGGTTCCTGGACTTCACACCTGCCGCTGGCGCCGCCCAGGCCGTCCTGGTCGACAACTCCGAGTGGCTCGGCGAGCTGCGGCTCCTCGAGTTCCTCCGAGACGTCGGGAAGCACTTCGGTGTGGGCCAGATGATCGCCAAGGAGACGGTGCGGGCCCGGCTGGCCACCCCTGAGCAGGGTATGTCGTTCACCGAGTTCAGCTACATGCTGCTCCAGGCCTACGACTTCCTCCGCCTCTCCGACGATTACGGGTGCCGGTTGCAGCTGGGAGGCAGCGACCAGTGGGGCAACATCACCATGGGCATCGACCTCATCCGCCGCCTGCGCGGCGAGGAGGCCTGGGGCCTCACCTGGCCGCTCCTGGTGCGACCCGACGGGACCAAGTTCGGCAAGACCGCGTCCGGCAACGTGTGGCTGGACGAACGGCGGACCAGCGCCTACCAGCTCTTCCAGTTCTTCCTTCGCACCGAGGACAGCGTGGTGGGCACCTACCTGCGCTACTACACCTGGCTCGACCACGAGCGGCTCGAGGAGCTCGACACGGCCGTGGCCACCCGTCCCGAGGCTCGCGAGTCCCAGCGGACCCTCGCCCGGGAGGTGACCCGCCTGGTCCACGGGGCCGAGGCCGCGGCCAAGGCCGAGCGGGCGGCGGCGGCCTTGTTCTCCGAGGAGATCGCCGGGCTCGACGAGCGGACGCTCGTGGACGTGCTCGCCGACGCACCGTCCAGCACCTGGTCGAGGGACCGTCTGGCGGACGGCGGCCTCTCACTCGTCGAGGCCATGGTCGAGACGGGACTGGCCCCGTCCCGCTCGGCCGCCCGCACGACCATCGAGCAGGGCGGCGCGTACGTGAACAACCACCGCGAGCTCGACCGGGGCCGCCAGCTCGGCCCGGCGGACCTGTTGCGCGACCGCTACCTGCTGCTGCGCCGAGGAAGACGGGACCAGCACCTGGTGCGCTTCGGGTAGCAGCCCGGCTCCCTTGTTGGGCCGGCCTCCCGGGCCGGCCTCGCTCGTTGGGCCGGCCTCCCGGGCCGGCCTCATCCTCCCTGCTGGGGCGCGTCGCTGATCGCCTCGGTCGCCAGGGCGGCGCGGACGGCCGCCGCCACCCGGGCCTCGGCCTCGTCGTCCTCGTAGCGCTGCCGGGGCCAGAGGAAACCCCTGAGCCCGTCCTTGAACCGCCGGGGCACCACGTGGATGTGGAGATGGGGCACGCTCTGGCTCACGCGGTTGTTCATGAGCACGAGGCTGCCGTCGGCCTCCATGGCTCGGGCCACGGCGCCGGCGACTCGCCTGGTCGTGGCGAAGAGCGGCTCGACCAGTCGGAGCGGCAGGTCGACCAGCGTCTCGAAATGGAGCCGGGGCACGACCAGCACGTGGCCCGGGAACACCGGTCGCCGGTCGAGGAAGGCCACCATCGAGCTCTCGTCGAGCACCAGATCGGTGGCGACGTCGTGGGCGACGATGTCACAGAACGTGCAACCGGGGAGCCGGTCGCCGGGCGGCGGCGTCATCGCCGGGCGAGCCTACGGGCGACGTGTGCGACGATGCGCCATGGCCGACGAGTCCCCCATCTCCCTCTCGGGCGGTCCGCCCGAGACGCAGCTCGCCCTGGCTCCGGCTGCCGCCCGAGAGCGGCTCCAGGCCGCGCTCGAGGTCGGGCGCGATCAGCGGCGGGCCGCGGTGGCCGAGGTCGCTGCCGCCTTCCCCCGGTACCTCGACGCGTGGGCGTCTCTCGGCGATCTGGCCCGGGACGACACCGAGGCCTATGCCTACTTTCGCGTCGGGTACCACCGCGGGCTCGACGCGCTGCGGGGCGCCGGCTGGCGGGGCTCGGGCTACGTGCGTTCCAGCCACGAGGCGAACCGCGGGTTCCTCCGCTGCCTGGCGGGCCTGGCCCGTGTCGCTGGGGCCATCGGCGAGACCGACGAGGCCGAGCGGTGCCGGCACTTCCTCCACCAGCTCGACCCGGGCTGGCGCGAGAGCACGTCTGAGCGCTGACCCGCGGTGCCGGCGCCCTCGAGGACCTGACGGCGACTGCGACCGCGCTGCCGGCGGCGGGCCCTCGGACGGTACCGTGGGCGGCGTGCCGCCACCGCTCGAGGCGGAAGTCACCGACCTCGCTCGGCGCATCGCCGAGCTCGGCTCGGGCGAGCGGGCCCGGGTCTACCGGCTGTCGTGGTGGAGCGAGCGGATGCTGGCCTGGGCCATGGCCAACCCGTCGTTCAAGACCCAGCTGTTCCGTCTGGTCGACGTGTTCCCCGCCACGACCGGCGACGCAGACGCCCTCCGCCATCTCCACGAGTACTTCGCCGGCGCCGATGCACCGCGGTTGCTCGACCTCGGTGTGGGTGTGGCCGAGCATCTTCCCCGCGGAGAGCGGCTGTCGGCAGCCGTGGCCCGCCGCAACATCGCCCGCATGGCCCAGCAGTTCATCGTCGGGACGACACCGGCCGAGGTGGCGGATCGACTCGGGCGTCTGTGGCGCGCCGGCACGGCCTCCACCGTCGATCTGTTGGGTGAGAAGACACTCACCGGAGCCGAAGCGGACCGGTACGCGGCGCGCGTGGACGAGGTGCTTCGCGTGCTGCTGGACGCCAGCGCCGGCTGGGCGCCCGACGACCACCTGGAACGCGACGACGTGGGACCCTTGCCACGCGTCAGCGTCAGCATCAAACCGTCCGCCCTGGCACCGCGGTTCGGGCCCCTCACCGGGACCGAAGCGATCGCCCAGGCAGCCGACCGTCTGCGCCCCCTGCTCAAGCTCGCCGTCGACCGGGGTGCGTTCGTCTGGCTGGACACCGAGGACTACGACAGCAAGGAGCTGGCCTTCGAGCTGTTCCGGACCATGCTCGACGAGCCGGACCTGGCCCGCCTGGATGCGGGCGTGGTGGTGCAGGCCTACCTCAAGGACGCCGCCGCCGACCTGACCGACTTCGTCGCCTGGTCCGCCGGGCGGATGGCGACGGTCGTCGGCGCCCGGCCGATCGGGGTGCGTCTGGTGAAGGGGGCCTACTGGGACGCCGAGACCGTGCAGGCTGGAGCCGAGGGGTGGTCGGTCCCGGTGTTCGAGGACAAGGCCCAGACCGACGCCAACTACGAGCGTTGCGCACGGCTGCTGCACGATCACCACGGCAAGGTCAGGGCCGCCTTCGGCTCGCACAATCTCCGCTCGCTCGCCTACTCCATCGCCTATGCACGCAGCCTTGGCATCCCCGACACTGGCTACGAGCTCCAGATGCTCTATGGGATGGCCGAGCCCGTGCATGCCGCCATCGGGCGTCTCGGGCTGCGGCTGCGGGTGTACGCCCCGATGGGTGAGCTGGTGCCGGGCATGTCCTACCTCGTGCGGCGGTTGCTGGAGAACACGTCCAACGAGAGCTTCGTGCGTCGTCAGTACGCGCAGCAACGAGACCTCGATGATCTGCTGGCTCCGCCGCGGGCAGGCGACCTTCCTGGACCGACGCTCCCGGCCAGTCGCCCCGCCACCGACCCCGACGAACCGGGCCGCTACCACCACGAACCCGTGGCCGAGTGGCGGCGCGCCGGTGTCCGCGCCGCCTTCGCCGCTGCTGTGGAGCACACGCAGACGACCGTCGGCGAACGAGGTCGGGGTCTCGACGTGCCGGCGGTGATCGGCGGGGAGAAGGTGCACACGACCGCGACCATCGCCTCCGTCGACCCGGCCGAACCCGACTGCGTTGTTGCGACCTCGGCATCGTGCGGCCCCGAAGAGGCCGATCGTGCCGTCGAGGTCGCGGACCGGGCGCTCGAGCGATGGAGGAGGACGTCGGCGCGTGAGCGGGCGGCGGTCCTCTTCCGTCTGGCCGAATGGATGCGCGCCCGCCGTACCGACCTGGCCACCCTCGAGATCTTCGAGGCGGGAAAGCCGTGGGCCGAGGCCGACGCCGACGTGTGCGAGGCCATCGACTTCTGCGAGTACTACGGCAGGGAGATGCTGCGCCTGGATCAGGGGGCCACCGTCGAGTCGCCGCCCGGAGAGACGAACCGGCTCACCTACCGGGCGAGGGGCGTGGGCGTGGTCATAGCCCCCTGGAACTTTCCCCTGGCCATCCCCACCGGCATGGTGACCGGAGCGTTGGTGGCTGGCAACTCGGTGATCCTCAAGCCGGCCGAGCAGGCACCGGCCGTGGCTTCGATGCTGATCGAAGGCCTGACCGCGGCGGGACTGCCGCGGGGGGTGGTGGGTTTCCTGCCCGGGCTGGGCGAGCTGGTCGGGGCGCACCTCGTGTCCCATCCCGGCGTGAGCTTCGTCGTCTTCACCGGCTCGAAGGCCGTGGGGCTGGCGGTGAACGCCAGCGCAGCCCAGCACCGCCCCGGCCAGCGTCAGCTCAAGCGGGTCGTCGCCGAGATGGGGGGCAAGAACGCCATCGTCATCGACGCGGACGCCGATCTCGACCAGGCCGTCCCCGCTGTCGTGCAGTCGGCGTTCTCCTATGCCGGACAGAAGTGCTCCGCCGCCTCGCGCCTGATCGTGCTCGATCCCGTCTTCGACGAGCTGGTCAGGCGGGTCCGAGGCGCCGCCCTCGAGCTGTCGATCGGCCATCCGCGGCACATGGCCACCGAGGTCGGGCCCCTCATCGACGCCGACGCGCAGTCGCGGGTGCGAGCCTGCTCGGAGGCGGCCCATACCCAAGGACGAGTCGTGCTGCACCGCGACGACGTGCCCGAGTCGGGCTATTTCGCCGGGCCCCTGGTGGTGGCCGACGTTGCGCCGGACGCAGCACTGGCGAGGGAGGAGATCTTCGGTCCCGTGCTGGCCGTGCAGCGCGCCGCGTCGTTCGCCGATGCGGTCGAGCTGGCCAACGACACCGACTACGCGCTCACTGCGGGTGTCTTCTCGCGTTCTCCGGCCCACATCGCGCTGGCCTCGAGCGAGCTGCGGGCCGGGAACGTGTACGTCAACCGGGGGACCACGGGCGCGGTGGTCGGGCGTCAGCCCTTCGGTGGCTACGGCTTGTCGGGAGTGGGCTCGAAGGCGGGCGGCCCGGACTACCTGTTGCAGTTCCTCGACCCCGTTGCCAGCACCGAGAACACGCTGCGCCGCGGCTTCGCGCCAGCCGGCCCCGAGGAGGCATGAAGCATCAGCGGTGGTACGTGTCGGCCGCTGTCGTCGTCGCCTCGATGACGATGGCCGCCTGCTCGTCGGGGCCCGACGTCTCGGGCACGCCGGCACAGCGGGTCCAGGGGTGGTCGCACGGGGTGGGGCTCACCGCGTCCAGCGCCAAGATCGGTTCCGAGCTCGACCAGGTGACGAAGAGCGCCACCGCCGGGGATCTGGGAGGCCTGCAGGCGGTCAGTGTCCAGCTCCAGGATGACGCGACCATCGCCCACGCCCAGCTCCCCAGCCCCGATCAGAGCTTGACCAACCAGCTGGACACGGCGTACCAGACGGCGTATCAGCTGGCCAACCACTACCTGGACAAGGGTCTCGGCGCCAACCGGGCGGCGGGACTGGCTGCGATCGTGCGCGAGGCGGACACAGCCCGGCAGGCGCTCGCGTCGGCCGGAGCCCGCGCCGCCGCGCTCGTGCACTCCTGAGTCCGCGAGCTCTCACACCACCCGTCGCTCGGCGGTCAGCGCGCTCGGTGTGTCGCCGGTGCTCACTGCTCACCCGTAGCGGGCGCGCGCCTCCCGCTCGAGGGGACAGTGGCCTGCGGGACGTCCGCAGGCGGCGAGGTCGCACATGCGGCACGTCCATCGGGTCGCGCCCGGCTCTCGCATCATGCCGACCAGCATGCGGCCCACGAGCGTCGCCAGCGTGTGCCGCTCGTCCTCGGTGAGCGGGCCCAGGACGCTGTCGAGCACCTGGAGACGGGCCGCCTCGAGCCCCCGCGCGACACGACGGCCGGCCGCCGTCAGGGGCACCGCGGTGGTGCCGCCGTCGACGCCCGGCCCGCGCCGCACCAGGCCGTCTTGTTCGAGGCGGTCGACGAGACGGACCGTGCCCGACTGACTGAGCCCGAGCACCTGCGAGAGCCGATCGACCGAGGGTCGGTCGAGGAACTGGTCGAGGGCCGACAGTGCCGCCGCCGCGCTCTCCGAGCACCCCGATCGATCTGTCACCGCCTCCGCCACCCGGTCGGTGACGGCGAGGGCCAGGGCCCCGAGCAGGTTGGCGGTCTGGTCGGCCGGAGCCGCGGTCACGTCACAGGTCGTAGTCGAGGCTGAACGTCCCGGTGGAGCCCATCGGAGCGACCGCGACACCGGTGCCGCGCAGACCCTTCAGCTCGCCGGTCGAGGTGCCTGGCACCACCTCGAGGTGCGTCCTCGCCTCTTTGCCGTCGAACTCGCCGAGGCCCTTGAGCACGAACGTTCCGGCCTTGTCGCCGATACGGCCCTGGAGTCGCTGGTAGCCGACGAAGTCGGCGGTGCCGTCGTCGCGATAGGCCATCACCATGTCCCACTTGGTCTCCGCTTCGATGCCACCCGTGAACCGCTGACCGATCCCTGCCGTCGTCACCTTGGCGGCGCCCTCGAGCCCGCCCGCCTGGTCCTCCGACCACGAGGTGACTTCGAAGACGCCTTCGAGATGTGTGGACACGATCGCCGCCCTTCCTCGAGATACATGTGTGTTGCATGCATTCTTCTCGTCCGGAGGGTTGACCGTCAAGCCTCCGCCGGACGCCAGGAAGGCCCCTGCCCGACCGGGGTTCCAGCGGGGTAACAGGGCGCTCCCGGTGCGGCGCTATGTTCGGCACCATGGCTGGAGCGACGAGCGGGCTGGTCGGCCCCTTCCCACCGGGCGCGGATCCCGAGGAGTACGACAAGGTTCGCCGGCGCGTGCTGTGGACCATGCCCAGCGGGCTGTACGTGATCGGCAGCAGCGCCGGGGGCCGGCGGAACCTCATGACCGCCAACTGGGTCACCCAGGTCTCGTTCGATCCCAAGCTGGTGGCCGTTAGTGTCGAGCAGGAGGCCCTCACCGCCACGCTCATCGCCGACGGCGGCACCTTCAGCCTCTCGGTCGTCGACCGCGAGGATCGCGCCATCGTCCGCAAGTTCGTGAAGCCCGTCGAGTACGACGAAGCATCGGGCACGCTCAACGGCTTCGCCGTCCACGAGGCGGCAACGGGCGCGCCGATCCTCGACCAGGCCCTCGCCTACGTGGACTGCGAGATGCGCCAGCGACTGCCGGTGGGAGATCACGTCCTCTTCGTGGGCGAGGTGGTGCAGGCGGGGTTCCAGGGGGACGAGGACGCGCTGCCGCTGCGCATGGAGGACACCCGCATGAGCTACGGCGGCTGAGAGGCTCTCGCGGGTGAGGGTCTGCGAGCGCGGGCTCGCCGTACGGTAGCGTCGAGACCGATGACGCCACATCGACTCGACGATGCACGGGGCTTCGAGTCGAGCTGGTTCACCGAGCTCACCGGTGGCGACGCCGGGCTCGTGAAGGGCTGAGCGGTCTGGCCGGCCCGAGCTGGGTCGACGCCCAGCCCGCCATGGACGAGCTGCTCGCGGAGATCGAGACCGCGCCGGTGTACGGCTTCGACACCGAGTTCCATCGCGAGCGGTCGTACTTTCCGCATCTGGCCCTCGTCCAGCTGGTGTGGCCAGGAGGAGTGGCCCTCGTCGATCCGTACCGCGTCGACCTCACCGGGCTGCGACGGGTGCTCGAGGGACCCGGCCTCGGTGTGGCCCATGCGGCCGAGCAGGATCTCGAGGTACTCGAGCTGGCGTGCGGGGCCAAGCCCCGGCGGCTCTTCGACACACAGCTGGCCGCCGGCTTTCTCGGCCTCTCGGCCCCGTCGCTGACGACCCTGGTCGAGCACCTGCTCGGCCAGCGCCTGGCCAAAGGCGACCGCCTCACCGATTGGACCCGACGCCCCCTCAGCGCCGAGCAGCGCCAGTACGCGGCCTCCGACGCCGCACACTTGCTCGACCTGCATCGAGCGCTGGTCGCCGAGCTCGATCGCCTGGGCCGCCTCGGTTGGGCGGAGGGGGAGTGCCAGATCATGCTCTCCCGCCCCAGCCGGCGTGTGCCGTCGCCCAGACGGTGGGCGCGTGGCGCGAGCGCCGCGCCGCCGCGACGGATCGGCCCGCCCGCTTCGTGCTCCCTGATCTGGCCGTCGTGGCCATCGCCCAGCGACCGCCCACCACGGTGGACGAGCTGGCCGGGGTGCGGGGGCTCGACGGTCGCCGGGCCAAGGTCGCGGCCGAGGCCGGGTTGCTCGATGCCGTTCGCGCCGGCCTCGAGCTCGGCGACGGCGCCCTCCGGCAGCCCCCGAGCGATCAGATCGAGCGCCGGCTGCGTCCGGTCGCCACCCTGGCGGGCGCCTGGCTCGCCCAGCGTGCGACCGAGCTCCGGATCGACGGGCCGCTGCTCGCCACGCGGGCGGATCTGCACGCCCTGCTCCGCGACAGCGCCGAGTCCCGCTTGGCCAACGGGTGGCGCCGGACGCTGGTCGGGGAGCCCCTCCGCCAGCTGTTGGCTGGAGAGGGTGCGCTTGCGGTGGGCGGCCACGGGGAGCTGGTGCTCGAGGCGCGCTCGCATCGGCGGATCGCCGGCTGAGCAGTTGGTGACGTCAGCACGGCGCGTCGGAAAGGACCACGGCGCCCGGCCCGGGGACGATGCCGGCGTCCGCCCGCCAGGGTCCCCCGGGCGCGGGAACGGGCGCGTCGCGGTCGCCGAAGTTGATGATCACGAGGCGCCGGTCGTCTCCCGCCGCCCGCTCGTAGGCGAGCACGTCCGGCGGGCTGGCGAGCGGCGACCAGGACCCGATCGACAGCGCCGGCGACCGCCGGCGGGCGGCCAGGAGCCGGCGGTAGAGGTTGAGGATGGACGCCGGGTCGCGCTGCAGGGCGGCGACGTTGCGGACCCCGGCCTGTGGGGGCCACGGCAACCAGGGGGCGGCTCGTCGGCGCCCGTCGCCCGGCGGCCACCCGTGGTCGGGCGACCCGTCCCAGGGCATCGGGGCCCGGGAGCCGTCTCGTCCTCCGGGATCGAGGCGCCCCTCGGCGGGGATCTCCGCGTTCTCGAGGCCGAGCTCCTCGCCCATGTAGATGAAGGGGGTGCCCCGCAGGGTGAGCAGCAGGACGGCGGCGGCGCGGGCGCGATCCTCCGAGCCGTAGCGCGTGCGGTGGCGAGGATTGTCGTGGTTGGACAGCACCCACGTGGGCCACGCTCCCCGGGGATCGAGCTCCTCGACGACGCGATCGATCCGGTGGCGCCAGGCACCCGCCTCCCAGGGGGCGAAGAGCGGCGGAAAGTTGAAGGCGAGGTGCAGCTCGTCGTCCCGGCCGTAGTAGCGGGCCACCGCCGCCGTCGACAGCAGAAAGACCTCACCGACCATCACCCGATCGCCTGGGTAGGAGTCGATCAGCCGACGCAGCCCGCGGAGGATGTCGTGCGTGCTCTGGTGGTCGTTGAGGGCCGACCACGGCATGCCCGTCCACTTCTCGGGGGCGTCGGGCAGGGCGGGGTCCTTGCCGATGGCGTGCACGGCGTCGGCCCGGAAGCCGTCGACCCCCCGATCGAGCCAGAACCGCAGCACCCGCTGCATGGCCTCGACGACCTTCGGGTTCGCCCAGTTGAGGTCGGGCTGCTCGCGAAGGAAGAGGTGGAGGTACCACTGCCCGGTCGGCTCGTCCCAGCTCCACGTGGGCCCGTCGGAGAACGCGGCCTGCCAGTTGTTCGGAGGCCGATCGGGTCGTCCGTCCCGCCACACGTACCAGTCACGCCGGGAGGACGACCTCGACGACCGGGACTCGACGAACCAAGGGTGACGGTCGCTGGTGTGGTTGGGGACCCAGTCGATCAGGACCCGGATACCGAGATCGTGCGCCCGGGCAACCAGGTTGTCGAAGTCCGCCAGCGTCCCGAACAGCGGGTCCACGTCACAATGGTCAGCGACGTCGTAACCGAAGTCGGCCATCGGCGAGCGAAAGAAGGGCGACAGCCAGACGGCATCGACGCCCAACCACGCCAGATGGTCGAGGCGACGACGGATGCCCTCGAGGTCGCCGACGCCGTCACCGTCGGAGTCCTGGAACGAGCGCGGATAGATCTGGTACACGACAGCGGACTTCCACCAGGGCTGGTCGTGGACGCGGTCGTGGAGCACGGCCTGGCACGGTAGCCGCCGCTGCGGGGCCCCTCGCGGCGAGGGCGAACTAGGTTGGAGGTTCCCTAGTGCGTAGGGGGGGACGCTCGTGATCCAGCATCACTCCAACCCACCGAAGCCCGGTCCGCCGTCGGACCCGCCGAAGCGGCCGGTGCCACCACCGCCTCCTCGCTGGCGGGTCTGGTTCCTGGTGGTCGGCATCGTCGCCACCGTCGGCCTGCTGTTCATACCGGCGATGGGCAGCGCCCCACCGGTCACCAACCTCAACTACTCGTCCTTCGTCGACAAGGTCAACGCCAACCAGGTGTCCACGGCCACCATCGACCCCAACGGCAAGGTCACCGGCCAGTTGAAGGGGAGTGCCGGCCAGCACTACAGCTCCCAGATACCGCTGGCCCTCGGCAACAACCAGCTGGCGCCCATCCTCCAGGCCCACGGCGTGGCCATCACGGGTGTGGGCCCCAGCAGCTCGGTGCTGCCCACGATCCTGTCCTTCCTGCCCTTCGTCCTGTTCCTCGGCCTGTTCCTGCTGTTGGGCCGGCGCTCGGCCCGGGCGGCGGGCGGGATCATGGGGATCGGCAGCTCGCGCGCCAAGCTCTACGACGAGGAGCGACCTCCGACCCGGTTCGCCGACGTGGCCGGCTACGAAGGGGTCAAGCAGGAGGTGAGCGAGGTCGTCGACTTCCTCTCCCACCCCGAGCGCTACTCCCGGGCCGGCGCCATCGGGCCCCGGGGGGTGCTCATGGTCGGCCCTCCGGGCACGGGCAAGACACTGCTGGCCCGGGCGGTGGCGGGCGAGGCCGAGGTGCCGTTCTTCGCCATCACCGGCTCGAGCTTTGTCGAGCTGTTCGTGGGCGTGGGGGCGTCCCGGGTCCGGGACCTGTTCGCCACCGCTCGCAAGCGAGCGCCGTCGATCATCTTCATCGACGAGATCGACGCCATCGGCGGCAAGCGTGGCGCGGCGCTGTTCGCGTCCAACGACGAGCGGGAGCAGACCCTGAACCAGCTCCTCGCCGAGATGGACGGGTTCGACCCGGCCACCGGGGTGGTCGTCATGGCCGCCACCAACCGCCCCGAGACCCTCGACCCCGCCCTGCTGCGCCCGGGCCGCTTCGACCGGACCGTCGAGATCCCCCTTCCCAACCGATCCGAGCGGGCCAAGATCCTGGCCGTCCATACCAAGGGGCGGAGGCTGGCGCCCGATGTCGACCTCGGCGTGGTCGCCGGGCTGACACCCGGGTTCTCCGGTGCGGACCTCGCCAATCTGGTCAACGAGGCCGCCATCGTCGCCGTGCGGGCGGACCGGGAGGTGGTCGCCGGCGCCGACTTCTCCGAGGCCCGTGATCGAATCCTGCTCGGCCGCCGCGACGCGTCCAACGCTCTGCTCCCCGACGAGAAGCGCTCCGTCGCCGTGCACGAGGGCGGGCACGCCCTGGTGGCCGTGTTGTCCCCCCATGCCGACCCCGTCGCCAAGGTCACGATCCTTCCGTCGGGCATGGCCCTCGGGGTCACCGAGCAGCTCCCCATCGACGAGCGCCACCTCTATCCCGAGAGCTACCTGCTCGATTCGCTGGCCGTCCGCCTCGGTGGCCGGGCTGGCGAGCTCCTCGTGCTGGGTGAGGCCTCGAGTGGGGCGAGCAACGACCTCGCCGGCGCCACCGAGCTGGCGACCCGGATGATCCGGGACTTCGGCATGAGCGATCGGCTGGGCCCGGTCGGGTTCTCTTCTTCGACTCCCAACTACCTCGGCGCCGACGGTCGAGGCCGGCCGTACGCCGAGGGCACCCAACAGCTGATCGACGAGGAGGTGGCCCGGCTCCTGCGCGAGGCCGAGCAGCGGGCGACCCGGCTGCTGACCGAGCACCGCGCTGCGCTCGACCGGGTGGTCGACCTGCTCCTCGAACGAGAGACGATCGACGGGCGCGACGTCGAGGCCGCCGCCGCGACACCGGGGCGTCAGCCAGCTCGAGCCGGCACCGGCTGACGAGCCCTATCGGCGGGCGCCGAGCCGGCTCCCGCCGTCATCGGCAGCGCGGTCGTCGCCAACGTCCTCGTCCGCGACACCGTCGTCTCCGAGCTCGTCGTTCGCGAGCTCGTCGTCGGGCTCATCCTCGGGCTCGTCGCCGAGGTCGGTCCACCCCGCCCCCGGCTCGGCGCTCCACTGGACCCGGCGGTGCTTCGGGCCGCCGCTCACCGTGAGCCGCCCGCACGAGCACGTCCGCACGTCCCACGGGTGGCTGGAGCCCACGATGTCCCCGCAGACGTCGCACCGGGCCCGCGACGCGGTCACGACGCGGCGGCGGCCGCCAGCGCGGCCACGCCCCGGCGGGGGGCGATGATGTCGTCGACGATGCCGTAGGCGAGAGCTTCCTCCGCCGTCATGTAGAAGTCGCGGTCGATGTCGCGTTCGACCCGCTCGATCGGCTGACGGGTGTGGTGGGCGAGGATCTGGGCCATGCGCCGGGTGGTCGCCAGCGCCTCCTGGAGCTGTATCTCCATGTCGCGCGGCGCACCTCTGGCTCCGGCAGAGCCCTGGTGGATCATGATCTTGGAGTTCGGCAGGGCCGAGCGCTTCCCCGCCGCTCCGCCTGCGAGGATCATGGCCGCCGCCGACATGCCCATGCCGACGCAGATGGTGGCCACGTCGCAGTGGACGTGCTGCATGACGTCGTAGATGGCCATCCCCGAGTAGGCGATGCCGCCGGGCGAGTTGATGTACAGGTAGATGTCCTTGTCCGGGTTCTCGGCGTCGAGGTACAGAATCTCGGCGATGAGGAGGTTGGCGATCTGATCGTCGACCTCCTGACCGAGGAAGACGATCCGTTCGCGCAGGAGCAGCGAGTAGATGTCGAAGGCCCGGTCGCCGCGCGGCCCACTGTCGAGCACCGTAGGGATGAGGGAGTGATAGGACGCCATGGCACCTCGCTTCCGTCGTGTGCCAGCGCCTGGCCGCCGGCGTCTATACCATACATGCGATATCACCAACGAGTTATCATCGTTGACATGAGTGGACGTCGTCCGGTCGTGTCCCCGTGGCCGGGCGGCCGGTTCTCGACCGATGGGTGAGCGCAGGCACGATCGCTACCTGCCCGGCTTCGGCGACGTGGCCCGGCGCCGACAGGCGTTGGCCGAAGCCTTGGTCGCCCGGCGCGTGGCGGTCGGCCTCTCCCAGACCGAGGTGGCGGCCCGCATGGGCACGTCCCAGTCGGCCGTGGCGCGGCTCGAGTCGGGCCAGGGCGACGTGCGCCTCTCGAGCCTCGAGCGCTACGCCGCCGCCGTCGACCAGGTCATCGACTGGCGACTGGGTGGGCCCGAGGACCCGGAAGCCGGGCTGGCGACCCGGCTGGGTCCTCCCGCCCGCGGGGACGACGTGCGATGACGGGGAGCTTCCCGTCCGGGTACCCTCGGCCGTCGGCCGAGCGGGCGCTGCTCGACCGGAGGATCATCCTGCTCAGCGGCAGGATCGACCATCAGCGGGCGAGCGACGCGGCGGCCACGATGATGACCCTGGACGCCCTCGGCGACGATCCGGTCGAGCTGCGGCTGAATGCCGATTCCGACTCGCTCGACGTCGCCTTCGCCCTCATCGACACCATCGACGTGCTCGGTGTGCACGTCACCGCGACGGTCGCCAGCACGGTGGGCGGGACCATGGCGGGCGTGCTCGCTGTCTGCAGCCACCGTCGCATCGGGACCCTGGGACGGATCCACCTCCGCGAGCCGACGGCCGACCTCGCGGGCCCGGCGACCGATCTGCACCGGCGGGCCACCGAGCTGGAGACCCGCGTGGGGGACTTCGTCCGACGCCTGGCGGAGGCGATCGGCCAGCCCTTCGAGCACGTCGAGGCGGACCTGCGGCTCGGGCGGCACCTCACGGCCGAGACCGGCCTCGGCTATGGGATCGTCGACGAGATCGTCCGGCCGTAGCGCCCGCGGTGCTCGTCCGCGCCGACCTCGATGACCGCTCTGTCCCCCGGACGAGGTACCCGGGGACGGTGGCCTAGCCTCCGGTCTCGCCCGCTCCGCCCTCGGCCCCCCCATCCGCCGGCGGGCGCAGGTCGATACGGAGCGTGAGGATCCCGTCCTCCAGCTTGCCCTGCGCGTCCCCGATCATGGCGAAGTCCATGAAGTCACGCTGGGCCTGCTCGGCGAACCGCCGGCGCTCCGCTCCTTCGACGGGGGGCAGACCACGGTTTCGCACTGCCGCGGCACGCTGCCGGAAACGCTCTATCATGGCTTGAACATCAAGCTCTTCGGGCATCGCGGCAGACCCTAGCCAGTTTCGTGGTCGGTTCCGGAGGAGCTTGGTCGCGGCGGCGGCGGGGTACACTGTCGCCACAGCACCTGTCGACACCTGGGAGCGGCTCGTGAAGAAGGGACGTCACCGGCGCTTCGAAGAGGCACGCACGTTGAAGCTCGGACAGCAGGGTCAAACCACGGTGCGTGACGCGGACGGCGCCGCAGAGCAGTGCCCGGAGTGCGGCGCCGAGGCCGGGAAGGGGCACGCGTCCTGGTGCCTGGCCGAGGCCGAGGAGCTCGACGAGGAAGCTTGACTCCGCCGGTCCGCGTGCCGCGGCCGGCTCGGCCGATGCTCAGCGGCGGCGAACGGCGGGGTGGGGCACCGGCACAGCCGGGTAGGCGCTGCCGTTGAAGTAGCGGTCGGTGAGGTAGCGGCTCACCCGATCGTAGGGGTCCCGCCCGACCAGGGCGATGAGCTCGTCGCGCAGGGTGCGGAACACCGGCTCGGCGCTGACGAAGGCCTCCGGGGCCTCGGTGCACCACCAGTGGAACTCGGCCCCGCCGGCGCCCCAGTGCCGGCGCTCCCACTGCCCGACGGTCGTGGTCACGTGACCGTCGTCGCCGGTGTCGTCCTCGAGTCGCAGCGGCAGCTGCCAGCACACGTTGGGCTTCAGGTCCATCGGAGACCGGTGCTGCTCCAGGGCGGCGAGGTGGAGCGCGCAGCCGGCGCCCCCCGGGAACCCCGGACGGTTCAAGAAGACGCAGGCCCCGTCGACGATCCTCGTGGCCAGGTCGCCCGACTTTGTGCGCTTGAGAGGACCACCCCGAGCGCGGTGGCCGAGCTGCCACTGGTCAGGTCCGAGCGTGGCCGCCGCCCGCTCGACGCGCGCCGCGTCCTCGTCGTCAGTGAAGTGTGCGCCGTACGAGCAGCACCCCTGGCCGAGCTCGGGGGCGGCCTCCGTGAGCACGCCCTGGCACCCCCGTCCGAAGATGCAGGTCCACGAGCTGAGCAGGAAGGTGACGTCGAAGACCCACGTCCGGTCCTCGTCGGGGTCCTCGAAGCTCACCCACTCGTGCAGGCCGTCGGGGTACTGGTCCTTGCGTCTCGACCGCGACATCAAGGCCACGGTAGTCGTGACGTTCGCCCGTCGGCGGGATGCGCGCCGATTTCTCCGCCTCGTCGACGTGCTCGCCACTTTCGACCCAATGTGGAACAGGACAACGACACGAGCGCGCCGCGGTCGACGAGGAAACCCCTCCGGTCCGTCAGTCGGGCATCTGGCCCAGCGGTCCGAACTGCCCGGCCGTCGGCTCGGCGCAGCAGAACCAGGGCTCGGTGAGGCGAGGCCGCCCTTCTCCGGCTCCCGCGGCGACCAGCACCGGCGCGGCATCGTCGTCGGCGGCGGCACCCATCGCCTCGGCGGTGGCCCGTCGGATTCGCAGATAGGTGGTGCCAGCGGTCTCGCCGGTCGCCGCGGCCTCCTCGGCGATCGAGGCCAGCCGGGCCTGCAGGGCGTCCACCCGGGCGTCAGGCGACAGCCACGCATAGCTCAGCAGCTCAGGGTCGTAGGGTCCGAGGGACGGCTGGTCGTCGCCGAGCAGGAGCGAGCCCAGGGGCACGAGCAGCCTGATGCTGTACTGGACGGGGTCGACGTTGGGGACGAGATCGTGGCGGGCGACGAAGTCCACGATGTCGGCCACGTCCTGCAGCGACGTCCACGGGGTGAAGGGCAGCCAGGACGGGCGCGTCTCGATCCCGTGGGCCCGCAGGATCTGCACCGCCTCGGCGGCCTGGACAGCGGTGTGGCCCTTGTCCAGCCGGGCGAGGATGTCGTCGTTCAGGCACTCGAACGCCGACACCACGAACAGACACCCAGCCGCCGCCATCTCCCTCCAGACCCCGCGGTGGGCGAGAACGTGCTCCACCTTCGTAGTGCAGTCGAAGGTCAGCTGCGGGAAGCGCTCGTGGACCGCACGCACGACCCTGAGCGAATGGTGGGGTCCGTTGAGGAAGTCGGGGTCCCCGAAGGTGATGTGGCGGGCGCCACCGGCCACCAGGCGGGCGACGTCGGCCACGACCACGTCCTCGCCGACGAGCCGGGTGCGGCCGTCGTAGACGACGGGTACTGGGCAGTGTCGACAGCGGTGGGCACACCCGTGGCTGGCCTCCACGTAGCCGACCGTGCGCTCCTCACCCCCGACGGCGAGGCGGGCGTACTGGTCGAGGGGAGGGAGTAGGTCGCGGGCGGGCGGAGAGAACCGGCCCCGCCCCAGCTCGAGGCTGACCTTGTCGCCGCCGTTGGCCAACGGCGCGCCGATCGGCCCGCCATCACCCGCCAGCTGGGTGATCCAGTCCACGAGGGCGGGCTCGTACTCCCCGGCGATGGCGCGGTCGGCGAGGCTGGCGACGCTCGGGTCGTCGGCCATTGGCGCGTACAGGCCGTAGAAGCACAGTGGCAGCTCGGGGCGGCGTCGTCGCACCGCACGGGCGGCAGCGGCGGCCAGGCGCATGGCCGTGTGCATGGGGACGGAGAACGCCACCGCCTCGGCCCAGTCCACGGCCTCGGGGCCGAGCTCGTCCCATCGCTGCACGGAGAGGTCCAGACAGCGGGGCTCGTGACCAGCCCGCGCCAGCGCTGCGGCAGGGGAGGCGACGTGGAGCGGCTGGTGACCCAGCTCGTACGTCGACACGAGCAGCACCCGCACGCCGCCCACGCTAACCGTCACCCTCCTCGTCTTCGACGACCCGCACCTCGAGCATCCCGTGAGCCTGGCGGAGGGTCGCCTCGACCTCCTCGGGCGTCTCCGCCTTGGCGAACAGAAAGCCGAGGTACCGGTCCCCCTCCGGGAGTGGACGCACCCGCCGGCCCGGCGCGATGGAGACGTCCAGGCCGGTGACACCCGGCACCTGTCGCGCCTGGTCCTGGCCGCCGACGGCCGCCAGACGGCCCTCGGCGGGGATCGGGAGCATCATCACCCCCGCCGCCTGGCGCTCCCGTGCCAGCCCCTCGATCGGTGTGCCGAGGGCATGGGAGACGATCAGCCGCTCGAGGCTGACCCCGACGCCGAAGGACAGGGCCCGAGAGCACAGGCCGCCGATGGAGCGGGCGGCCACCTCGATGAGCCAGGCATCGGTTCCATCGGTGCGAAGCTCGGCGTGGACCGGGCCTTCGACCAGTCCGATGGCGGCGCAGGCCTCGGCCGCGGTGCGTTCCACCGCGGCGACAGCAGCCTCGGGCAGGCGCGACGGCGTGACGAAGATGGTCTCCTCGAAGTAGGGCCCTTCGAGCGGGTCGGGCTTGTCGAACACGGCCAGGGTCTCGAAGGCCCCGCCACGGAGGAGGCCTTCGAGGGCCACCTCGGGGCCGGGCACGTAGGCCTCCACGAGGAGCCGGCTCGGATCTTCACCGGCTTCGGCGAGGATCCCCCGCACGCGGTCGCCGGCCAGCTTCGCTCCGGCCGCGTCGTCGACCCTGATGACGCCGCGGCTGGCGGACAGCGACGGCGGCTTGATCACGCACGGAAAGCCCACGGCGCCTGCCACCTCGCCGACGTCCTCGTCGACAGCGACGCTGGCGTAGCGGGGCTGGCGCACGGCGGCCGCCGCCAGGTCGTCCCGCATGGCCACCTTGTCCCTGGTCGCCATCGGTCGTCAACGGCGACGATGCCGTCGATCCGGCGCCGGCGGGACAGGGCCACGATGGCGTCGGCGGCCGTGTCCGGGCGCCGCAGGTCGATCTCGAGGAACCGGTCCTGCATCGTCTCGGCCAGCACCTGCGGGCGCTCCGAGGCCACCACCACCTCGGCGCCCACCTGGGCGGCGGCGTCGAGAAAGTCGGGGGCCCGGTAGGTGGCGGTCGGAAGGATCAGGAGCAGGCGGGCCATGGACCTATCATGTTCCTGTGCCCTGGCCGGGGTCCCGGCCTGAACGAACCGACGACATCTCAGGCGAGGGTACCGTCGGGGGTGAGGATATGAGCTCGCAGCAGACACCTGAGTTCCAGCCCGTGCTGAAGGTCAGCGACCGGGCTCGCGGCATGGTGCTCGATGTCCGGGCGTCGGAGACCGATGGGGATCGGCTGGCCCTCTGGCTCGAGGTCAGCGGAGTCGCCGGCTCGAACTACACCTACGACATGTACTTCGAGGCGGCGGCGGACGCCGGACCCGACGACCTGGTGCAGCACGACGACGAGCTGACGGTCGTCATCCCCGAGGCGAGCGTGGACAAGATCCGCGGGGCCACGCTCGACGTGAGCGGCGCCGGGGACGGTGCGGGCATGGTGATCGTCAACCCCAACACCCCACCCCCCACGGGCAGCCCGGCCATGGGCGGCAGGCCCGCCGCGGACCTGAGCGGGGACGTCGCCCAGCGGGTGGTCGCCGTGCTCGACAGCCAGATCAACCCGAGCATCGCTGCCCACGGAGGCCGGGCCGACCTGGTGGCCGTCGAGGACTCGACCGCCTACCTCCGGCTGAGCGGCGGCTGCCAGGGGTGCGGGCTGGCCAAGGTCACGCTGAGTCAGGGGATAGAGGTGGCGATCACCGACGCCATCCCAGAGGTGACGTCGGTCGTCGACGTGACCGACCACGCCAGTGGAGACAACCCCTACTACGAGCCGGCCAAGAAATAAGTAGTCGGCGCGTCGCCCGCACAACGCGGCCTCGACCGGGGTCCTAGTCTTGACCGGTGGTCCTGTCTGTGGCGGTCAGACGCCACCGTCTCCTCGTTCTGCTCGGGCTCGTTCTCGCCCTCCTGACGGCCGGTCCTGCCGGGGCTCGGTCGGCGGTCGCGGCCGTGCCCCCGCCTGCGTCGCCGCCGCCGGCCACGCCCCCTCCGGGCACGCCCGGATTGCCGCCTCCGGCAGGTCCCTCCGCGTGGGTCGTCGTGGACGCCGACACCGGCAACGTCGTCGATGCCGCCAACGATCACGTCGTGATGCGGCCGGCCAGCATCAGCAAGGTGTTGACGGCCATCGTCGCCGTTCAGCACCTGCCCTTGAACAGCGTGGTCCCCGTCAGCCCTGTCGCCCAGGGCACCGAGTCGGTCAATCTGGGTCTCAAGGTGGGGCAGGTGTGGGCGTTCACCGACATCCTCCACGCCATGCTCATGCTGTCGGCCAACGACGCCGCGCTGGCGCTGGCCGAGCGGGTCAGCGGCACTCGCGAGGCGTTCGGGGCCGAGATGCAGCGCACGGGCGCCGACCTCCACCTGGTCGACCACCCGGTCCTCCGTGACCCCGCCGGGCTCGACGATGAGTTCTCCGTCCAGGGAGGGAACCTCATCTCCGCCTACGACCTGGCCATCATCGCCCGGACGGCGTTGGCGATGCCCGACATCCGCCAGATCGTCGATCTGCCGGAATACCGGTTCACCGCACCCGACGGGGTGGTCCACGTGATCCGCAACGTCGACCGTGGGCTGGAGCTGTACCCGGGAGCCATCGGCATCAAGACCGGCCACACCAAGGCGGCCGGGAACACCTTCATGGCGGCGGCGACGCGTGACGGGCGCACGATGGTCGCCGTCGTTCTCCAGTCTCCCGACATCTACCGCTCGGCGACCGCGCTCCTCGACCTCGGCTTCGCCACGCCGGTCGCCAAGGAGTCGCGAGCCGACCACCTGCCCGCCGTCTCGACGCAGGTCCCGGCGCCGACGGCCACCACGCCCAGCTCGGGGACGCGCAACGCCGCCGGCGGACTCGCTGCCGCTCGGCCGCACGGCGCGGGACTCCTCGACGGCTGGTTCCGCGACGTCGTCGTGGCCGTGGCCGCC
>VAWP01000046.1:0-19935 GCA_005888295.1 Actinomycetota bacterium | reverse complement strand
GGCGCGTCGTGCGCCGACGGCGGAGCCGCTGCGGGTCGTTGGCGACGCGGCGCAACGAACGTTCGGCGGCGCGGCGCAACTAACGTTCGGCGGTGGCCGCGTTGCTGGTGGGCGCTTGTGCCGCGGGTGGGCTTGGTGCGGGGTCCCTCGTGCGGCTGGGCCGCCCCTTCACCGAGCTCTCGACTGCCGCCCTGTTCGCGGCCGCAGGCCTCCGGTTCGGCCTCGACCCGGTCCTCCCCGCCTACTGCCTCTTCTTCGCCGCCCTCGTGGCGGTGGCGGCGCTCGACGTCGAGCGCCGCGTGATCCCCAATCGGGTCCTTCGCCCGGCACTGGTGCTGACCGTCGTGCTGCTCGGCGGGGCGGCGATCGCCGAAGCGGCCGGTCGCGCTGCGCTCGACTCCGTCGTCGGGGGCCTGGCGGCGTTTGCCGCCGTCGGCCTGGTGCACCTGGTCCAACCCCGGGGGATGGGCTTCGGCGATGTCCGGCTCGCCGGCTTCATCGGGCTGTACCTGGGCTGGCTCGGGCTTGGCTACGTTGCGACGGGACTGCTTCTCGGCTTCCTGCTGGCGGTGGTCGCCGGGGTCGTGGTGATGGTGGTGACCGACAGCGGCCTCATGGTGCGGCTGCCGTTCGCTCCCTTTCTCGGCGCCGGGGCCGTGCTCGTCGTGCTCTGGGGCGCTCCGCTCACACGCGCCTGGTCGGGCTGAACTCCCCGCCGGCTCGTGGGGCCCCCCGGTAGATTGGGTCTCGTGCTGCGTTTCCTCACCGCCGGCGAGTCCCACGGACAGGCGCTCGTCGTCATCGTCGAGGGGTTGCCCGCCGGGCTGCCGCTCAGCGAGGAGGACGTGCAGGGGGAGCTGGCCCGGCGCCGCCTGGGGTACGGCCGGGGCCCGCGCATGCGCTTCGAGAAGGACGAGGTGACCCTGCTCGGAGGCATCCGCCATGGCCGGACCCTCGGCTCGCCCGTGGCCATCCTGATCGCCAACACCGAGTGGCCGAAATGGTCCGAGGAGATGTCTCCCGCGCCGGGGGCCCCGTCACGCGTGCTCACCCAGCCCCGGCCTGGCCACGCCGACCTGGCGGGGATGCAGAAGTACGGCTTCGACGACGCACGCGACGTCCTCGAGCGGGCGTCGGCGCGCGAGACGGCGGCGCGAGTCGCGGCCGGCACCTGCGCCAAGGCGCTGCTCGCCCGTCTCGGCGTCGACGTCCTCAGTCACGTGGTGGCGCTCGGGGCGGTGGAGG
Source organism: Actinomycetota bacterium (assembly GCA_005888295.1). Classification (GTDB taxonomy): domain Bacteria; phylum Actinomycetota; class Acidimicrobiia; order Acidimicrobiales; family AC-9; genus AC-9. The sequence goes on along the minus strand of VAWP01000046.1, from coordinate 18,690 downwards.
CGCGGTCGGGAGCCCGACCGGAGCCGCAGGACCTCGCTCGCGTCGACGCCTCGCAGCTGCGGTGCTTCGATCCCGAGGTCGAGGAGGCCATGGTGGACGAGGTCAAGGCGGCGGCCAAGGTGGGTGACTCGCTGGGAGGAGAGGCCGAGATCCTGGCCTACGGGGTCCCCGTCGGGCTCGGGAGCCACGTACATTGGGACCGCAAGCTCGACGGCCTCCTCGCCCAGGCGCTGATGAGCATCCAGGCCGTGAAGTCCGTCGGCCTCGGAGACGGCGCCGACCTTGCCGGTCGGAGGGGCTCGGAGGCCCACGACGCCATCGCCTGGGACGCCGACACGGGCACCTACCGCCGCGAGACCACGCGGGCCGGCGGGATCGAGGGCGGGATGTCGACGGGCGATCTCCTGGTGGCCCGGGTGGCCATGAAGCCGCTGGCCACGCTCAACCGCCCCGTGCTCAAGACGGTCGATGTGGTGTCGAAAGAGGAGACCGTCTCGTTCAAGGAGCGCACCGACGTCACCGCCGTCCCGGCCATGGGCGTGGTCGCCGAGACCATGGTCGCGCTGACACTGGCCCGCGAGGCGTTGCGAAAGTTCGGCGGAGACTCGCTGACCGAGGTCGTCCGCAACCGTGACTCCTACGTGGCCACCCTGAGGGAGCCGGTGACGGAGGTCGGCGCCCGAGATGGCTGAGCACATCTTCGTCGTCGGCATGATGGGATGCGGAAAGACGACGGTCGGACGGCTCCTCGCCGAGCGGCTCGGGTGGCGTCATCTCGACAGCGACGAGCAGGTGGGGCGCGACACCGGGCAGACGGTTCCGGAGATCTTCGCCGACCGTGGCGAGCCTGCGTTCCGGGCCGCTGAGAAGCGCGCACTCGCCGCCGCCGCCGTCAGCGACACCCCGACGGTGGTGTCCGTGGCGGGTGGCGCCGTGCTCGATCCGGACAACCGCCGGGTGCTGCGGCGCAGTGGCGCCGTGGTCTGGCTGCGGGCCCAGGTCGAGACCTTGGCCGAACGCGTCGGCGACGGCGCCGGCCGACCGTTGCTCGGCGACGATCCCGGCGCCGCCCTCCGTCGGCTGTACGCCCAGCGACGACCCGTCTACCAGGAGCTCGCTCAGGTCGTGGTGGACGTCGACCGGCTCGCTCCGGTGACGGTGGTCGAGCGGCTGCTCGCCGCACTGTCATCGGACGCTCGTCGGTGATCCGCGTCCCGGTCACCCTCGGGGCCCGGTCGTACGAGGTGCTGGTCGGTCCCGGCGCCCGTCACCGTCTGCTCGAGGTCATGCCGACCGGCGTCGCCCGCGCCGCCGTGGTCACCCAGGCCGCGGTCGACGTGGCCGTCGACCCCGGCGTCGAGTGGAAGACCTTTCTGATCGGTCAGGGTGAGCGGGCCAAGTGCCTGGCCACGGTGGAGGAGCTGTGCCGGGGCTTTGCCCGTTGGGGGCTGACCCGCGCCGACGCCATCGTGGCGGTGGGAGGCGGGGTGGTCACCGACGTGGCGGGCTTCGCCGCCTCCGCCTACCACCGCGGCGTCCCCGTCGTGCACGTGGCCACGACCCTGCTGGCCCAGGTGGACGCGGCCATCGGCGGCAAGACGGCCGTGAACCTGCCGGAAGGCAAGAACCTCGTCGGCGCCTTCTGGCAGCCGGCCGCGGTCCTGTGCGACACCGAGGTGCTCGAGTCCCTGCCGCCGGAGGAGTACCAGAGCGGGCTCGGTGAGCTGGCCAAGTACGCGTTCCTCGGTGCCGAAGGTCTCGCCGACCTGCCGCTCGCCGAGCGGGTGGCTCGATGCGTCGAGATCAAGGCGGCCGTCGTCGCCGCCGACGAGCAGGAAGCAGGCCAGCGAGCCGTGCTCAACTACGGCCACACGCTGGCGCACGCCCTCGAGACGCACGCCTCCGACATCGGGGCGGATCTCCGCCACGGGGAGGCGGTCGCCATCGGCCTGGTGTTCGCCGCCCTGCTGGCGCGACGGCTGGGGAGGATCGACGACGAGCGGGTCGAGGACCACCGGCGGGTGGTGACGAGGTACGGCCTCCCGGCCGAGCTCCCGGCCGGGGCCGACGCCAGCCGGCTGATCGACCTGATGGCGAGGGACAAGAAGGCCACCACCGGGCTGACCTTCGTGCTCGACGGGGTGCGCGGCGTCGAGGTCGTCCGGGGCGTGGAGCGGTCCGACGTACGAGCGGCCCTGGCCGACATGGACACAGTCGGCGAGGAGGCCCGATGAGCGCCCCCGTGTTGCTCCTGCTGTCGGGGCCGAACCTCGACCTGCTGGGCCAGCGGGAGCCCGAGGTCTACGGACGCGAGACGCTGGCCGAGCACGTGGCCACGGCCGAGGCGGCGGCGAAGCGACAGGGGTTGGTACTGGAGCACACCCAGTCGAACCACGAGGGCGGTCTCGTCGACGCCGTCCACCACGCCCGGGGCCGAGCCGCCGCCATCGTGGTCAACGCCGGCGCCCTCACCCACTATGCGTGGTCGCTGCACGACGCCCTGGCCTCCTTCGACGGCGTGGTCGTCGAGCTGCACCTGTCGCAACCGAACGCCCGTGAGCCCTGGCGGCACACCTCGGTCGTGGCGCCGGTGGCCGACGGCTCGATCGCCGGCTTCGGTGGCCTCGGCTACGAGCTGGCGGTCGACGCCGTCGCCCGTATCCTCGCCGCCCGGTCGGAGCCTGGGAGGCCATGATGATGGGGGACCTTTCGACGAGAGGTGGAACCGAGTGACGACCAAGACCGCCGCCATGCCCGCCATGGACGTGGCCCCCCGTCTCCCCCGGCTGCGGGAGCGGCTGGGCGACGCCGGTTGTGATGCCCTCGCCGTCACCAACCTGTCCAACGTCGGGTACCTGACCGGGTTCACCGGCTCGGCGGGCATCCTCCTGGTCACGCCGCAGGAGTCGGTCCTCGTCACCGACGGGCGGTACCAGACCCAGTCCCGGGAGCAGCTGGCCACGGCGGGCGTGGACGCCCGCGTCGAGATCGGCGGGGTGGCGGCCCAGCTGGAGGCGCTCGCCACCGCCGCCCGGGGACTGGGCCGCATCGGGCTCGAGGCGACCGACGTCAGCTGGGCCCGGCAGCGGCGGTTCGGAGCCGAGGTGTTCACCGACGCCGAGCTCGTCCCGACAGAGGGGCTGGTCGAAGGCTTCCGCCGCGTCAAGGACGCCGGAGAGCTGGCCCGCATGGAGGCGGCGGCCGACATTGCAGACGCCGCCCTGGCCCAGGTGAGGGACCTGCTTCCCGACGGGGTGAGCGAGGCCGACCTGGCCCTGGAGCTCGACTTCGCCATGCGCCGGCTCGGCGCAGCCGGCAGCTCCTTCGACACGATCGTCGCCGCCGGGCCGAACGGCGCCAAGCCCCACGCCCGGCCCTCGGCCCGGCCGATCGAGGCCGGCGAGCTGGTGGTGATCGACTTCGGCGCGATCGTCGACGGGTACTGCTCCGACATGACGAGGACGCTGTGGGTGGGGGACCTGGACTCGGAGGTCGCCGGCCGCATGGTGGAAGTCGTGGCCGCCAGCCAGGCGGCAGGGGTGGATGCGGTGCGGTCCGGCGCGTCGTGCGCGGAGGTCGACGGAGCCTGCCGCGAGATCATCGCCGAAGCCGGTTGGGCCGACGCATTTCTGCACTCGACCGGCCACGGCGTCGGGCTCGACATCCACGAAGCTCCGTGGGTGGCAGCGACGTCCACTGATACGCTCGAGCCGTCCACGGTCGTCACCGTCGAGCCGGGCGTCTACCTCCCCGACATCGGCGGCGTCCGCATCGAGGACACCGTCGTCGTCACCTCCGACGGCTGCCGGCCCCTGACCAAGTCGCCCAAGGACCTGATCGCGACATGACCGTCTCGACCAACGACCTCAAGAATGGCATGACCCTCGACCTCTCCGAGGGGCTGTTCTCGGTCGTCGAGTTCCAGCACGTCAAGCCGGGCAAGGGCGGCGCGTTCGTGCGGACCAAGCTCAAGAACGTGCGCACCGGGGCCGTGCTCGAGCGGACCTTCCGGGCGGACGAGAAGGTCGAGCAGGCGGTCATCGACAAGCGGCCGATGCAGTACCTCTACCGCGACGGCCAGCAGTTCGTGTTCATGGACACGGTCTCCTACGATCAGCTCAACGTCGAGGCGGCCGCCCTCGGTGAGGCCGCCCGCTTCATCAAGGAGGGTGACTCGGCCGCACTCTCGCTCTACGATGGCGAGATCGTCGGCGTCGAGCTCCCCGCGGCCGTGGAGCTGACCGTGTCGGAGACCGAGCCGGGCCTGCAGGGCGACCGGGTGTCGGGTGCGCGCAAGCCGGCCACGCTCGAGACCGGGCTCGTCATTTCTGTGCCGCTCTTCGTCAACACCGGCGACCGCGTCAAGGTCGACACCCGCTCCGGCGAGTACCTCACCCGGGCCCAGTAGCGTGCGATGAGTGTCGGCACCCGCCGCGAGGAGCGCGAGCGGGCCTTGTCACTCCTCTACGAGGCCGAGGCGAAGGACATGCGAGCTGCTGCGCTGCTGGCCCAGCTCCCTGTGTCTCCCGAGCCCTTCGTCGTGGACCTGGTGACGGGGGTGGACGGCCACCGTGAGCGGATCGACGCGCTCGTCGGCCGGCACGCCATCGACTGGACGCTGGAGCGGATGCCTGCCGTCGATCGCAACATCCTGCGCCTCGGGGCCTACGAGCTCTTGGAGCGGCCGGACGTGCCGCTGGGGGCGGTGATCTCCGAGGCCGTCGAGCTGGCCAAGCGCTACTCGACCGACGAATCGGGACGGTTCGTCAACGGCGTGCTGGCAAGCATCGCGGCCGAGACCCGCTCCCAAAGCGCTCCCGACTGATAAACTTGATGTCTGACCGTGAAGTGGGTCCTGCGAGGCTCGCACGGACAGTGGAGGAAACTCGTTGGCCGAACGAGAGCGGTACCTGACGCCCCCCCGGAGGGGCGTTTTTGTTGCCCGGGCTCAGGTCATGACGGCATCCGATGTTCGTCGGGCCCTCACCCGCATCGCCCACGAGGTCATCGAGCGCAATCGCGGCCTGGAGCGCGTCGCCCTCATCGGGCTCCAGACGGGTGGCGCGCCGCTGGCCCGCCGGCTGGCGGCCATCCTGGAGGAGATCGACGGGACCGCCGTGCCCGTCGGCAGCGTGGACGTGGCCTTCTACCGCGACGACATCGGGCTACGGCCGGTGCTCCCCGAGGCGGTGACGAGCATCGACTTCGAGGTCTCGGGCCGGGTCGTCGTGCTCGTCGACGACGTGCTCTTCACCGGTCGCACCGTCCGAGCCGCCCTCAACGCCCTCAACGACTACGGCCGAGCCCAGGCCGTGCAGCTGGCCGTGATGGTCGACCGCGGCCACCGGGAGCTGCCCATCCGCCCCGACTACGTCGGCAAGAACCTGCCCACCCGTCGCGACGAGCTGGTCGACGTGAGCGAGGAGGGCGTGGTCCTCGGCGACCTGGTGGCCCGATGAGCGACCCGATGAGCGACCCGATGAGCGGTCCGGCGGCCGACCCGGCGGCCGACCCGGGGGGCTGGCCGGTGACGGCGACCCGGCACCTCCTCTCGATCGCCGACCTGGGCCGCGACGGCATCAACGAGGTGATGCGGGTCACCGATTCGTTCGTCGAGGTGGGCCGGCGCGCCATTCCCAAGGTGCCCGCCCTGCGGGGCAAGACGGTCGTGTCGCTGTTCTGCGAGGACTCGACCCGGACCCGGCTGTCGTTCGAGACGGCGGCCCGGCGGCTCTCGGCCGACACGATGAACTTCTCGGCTTCGTCGTCCTCGCTGAGCAAGGGCGAGTCGCTGCGCGACACCGTCGAGACGATCGACGCCATGGGCGTGCACGCCCTCGTCGTTCGGCACTTCTCGGCCGGGGTGCCCTGGCAGGTGGCCTCGTGGGTGTCGGCCGCCGTGGTCAACGCCGGGGACGGCTGGCACGAGCACCCCACCCAGGCTCTGCTCGACTGCTACACGATCCGCGAGAGCATCGGCGCCGACGCCGGCCTCGAGGGGCTCCGGATCGCCATCGTGGGTGACGTCAAGCACAGCCGGGTCGCACGCTCGAACGTGCTCGCCTTCTCCGCCCTCGGCGCCGAGGTCACGATCGTCGCGCCCCCCACGCTCCTGCCGCCTTCGCTCGCCGGGTGGCCGGTGGTCGTGAGCAACGACCTCGACGGCGTCCTCCCGAAGTCCGACGTCGTGTACCTGTTGCGGCTCCAGACCGAGCGGGCCACGGAGTCCCTCCTCCCCTCAGTGCGCGAGTACACGGCGGGCTACGGGCTCACCAGGGAGCGGGGCGCCCTGCTGGCCGAGCGGGCTCTGGTGATGCACCCGGGACCCATGAACCGCGGCGTCGAGATCGCCGCCGAGCTGGCGGGCCTGCCCAACTCGCTGGTCACGCGCCAGGTGGCCAACGGCGTCGCCGTGCGCATGGCCGTGCTGTACCTGCTTCTGGGTTCGGGGGCGGACCTTGGCGCGTGAGCTCGTCGTCCGCGGTGGCCTCGTGGTCGACGCCACGGGCCAGCGGCGGGCCGACGTGGCCGTGGCCGACGGCGCGGTCGTCGCAGTCGAACCCGAGCTCGAGCCGTCCTCGGATGCCGTGGTGCTCGACGCCGCCCGCTGCGTCGTGGCGCCGGGGTTGGTGGACCTCCACACCCACCTGCGCGAGCCGGGACGGGAGGAGGCCGAGCGGATCGAGAGCGGCGCCCGCGCTGCGGCGCTCGGCGGCTACACGGCCGTCCTCGCCATGCCCAACACCGAGCCGGCGATCGACTCGGTCGCCGTGGTCCGCCAGGTACTCGACCTCGGGGCCAGCGCGGTGACCGATGTCGCCGTGGCCGGGGCCATCACCGTGGGTCGGGAGGGCGAGCGTCTGGCGCCGCTGGCGGAGATGGCGGCGCTCGGCGTGCGCCTGTTCACCGACGATGGCAGCGGCGTGCAGGACGCCCGTCTCATGCGGCGCGCCCTCGAGTACGCGTCGGTGCTCGACGTCGTGCTGGCCCAGCACTGCGAGGAGGCCCGACTGGCGGCCGGCGGCCAGATGCACGAGGGGGAGTGGTCGAGCCGCCTCGGAGTCCCCGGCATCCCCGCCGAGGCCGAGGAGCTGATGGTCCACCGCGACATCAGCCTGTCGCGGTTGACCGGGGCCCGTGTCCATCTGCTGCACCTGTCCACCGCCGGCTCGGTGGCGCTCGTCGAGGCGGCCAAGACGGAGGGGCTGGCCGTCACGGCCGAAGCGGCTCCGCACCATCTCTGCCTGACCGATGCCGAGGTCGCCGGTTACGACACCGCGTTCAAGGTGAACCCGCCATTGCGGGGGACGGCGGACGTCGCCGCCGTGCGGGCCGGGCTCGCCAGCGGTGCCATCGACGCCATCGCCACGGACCACGCCCCCCACGCGCAGGAGGCCAAGGAGGCTCCCTTCGACCAGGCCCCGCCGGGCATGATCGGCCTCGAGACGGCGCTGGCGGTCAGCATGACGGAGCTGGCGGACCAACTCCCCATCGCTGCGATCCTCGCCCTGTTGTCCTGGCGTCCCGCGCAGATCGCCGGGCTCTCCGCCGAGCACGGGGGCCCGGTGGCACCGGGGGCCTCGGCCAACCTGTGCGTGATCGACCCGAGCGCAACCTGGGTGGTCGACCCCGCCCGGTCCGCCAGCCGCAGCCGCAACACCCCGTTCACCGGACGCCGCCTGACCGGGCGCGCGCGCCACACCGTCTACCGGGGCGAGCCCGTGGTCGTCGACGGCGAGGCACAGCGGTGAGTGAGGCACTCCTGGTGCTCGCCGACGGCGCGGTCTTCGAGGGCGAGACCGTCGGTGCCGCGGCGCCCGACGGCGTCGCAACGGGCGAGCTGGTCTTCAACACGGTGATGAGCGGCTACCAGGAGGTCATCACGGACCCCTCGTACGCGGGCCAGGTGATCGCCTTCACCTATCCCCACATCGGCAACTACGGGGCGGCTCCCGACGACGACGAGAGCCGCCGTCCGTGGTGCCGCGGTGTCGTCGTGCGAGACCTCGCATCGCGGCCGAGCAGCTGGCGCTGCGTCGAGAGCCTGGGCGGGTTCCTGGACCGCCACGGGGTTCCCGGCATCGCCGGCGTCGACACCCGTCGCCTCACGCGCCACATTCGCGAGGCGGGAGCGCTCCCGTGCGCCTTCGGGCCGCTCGACGAAGGCACGCTGCTGGCCGCCGCTCGGGCCGAGCCGGGCACCGAGGGCGTCGACCTGGCGACCGCGGTGAGCACCCCCGAGCGGTATCGCACGGGGGACGGCCCGTACCGGGTGGTCGCCTACGACTTCGGCGTCAAGCGGGCCATGCTCCGCCGGCTCGGGGCGATGGCCCGGGTCGACGTGGTCCCGGCCACGACTCCTGCCGCCGAGGTGTTGGCCGACCGGCCTGACGGCGTCCTGCTCTCGAACGGGCCGGGTGACCCCGCCGCCCTCGGCTACGCGGTCGACACCGTCGCCGCGCTGTTGGGGAGCGTGCCCGTGTTCGGCATCTGCCTCGGCCATCAGCTGCTGGCCACGGCGCTGGGCGGGACGACCTACAAGCTGACCTTCGGGCACCATGGCGGCAACCACCCCGTGCGCCGCCTCGAGTCCAACGGGGTAGCCGGCCCGGGAGGCCGGCCCGGCGGCGTCGAGATCACGAGCCAGAACCACAACTACGCGGTGGCCGAGGGCTCGGTGCCGGATGCCGACGTCACCCACGTCAACCTCAACGACGGGGTCGTCGAGGGACTGCGCAGCCGCGAGGTGGCTGCCTTCGGGGTGCAGTACCACCCCGAAGCCGGCCCAGGACCGCACGACGCCGAGTACCTGTTCGAGGAGTTCCGCCTGCTCATGGAGGCGGGCCGCTGATGCCCCGGCGTGACGACCTCTCCTCGATCCTGGTCATCGGCTCCGGACCCATCGTGATCGGTCAGGCGTGCGAGTTCGACTACTCCGGCACACAGGCCTGTCGCGTCCTCGTCGAGGAGGGCTACCGGGTCGTGCTGGCCAACTCGAACCCGGCCACGATCATGACCGACCCCGACTTCGCCCATCGGACCTACGTGGAGCCGCTGGACGCCGACGTGTTGACAGCCATCATCGAGCGGGAGCGTCCCGACGCCGTCCTCGGGACGCTCGGGGGCCAGACGGCGCTCAACCTGGCCGTGGCCCTCGTCGACCGCGGCGTGCTCGAGCGGTTCGACGTCGAGCTGATCGGGGCCAGCGCGGAGGCCATCCGCACGGCCGAGGACCGGGAGCGCTTCAAGGCGGCGATGACCGAGATCGGCCTGGCCGTCCCGCCCTCGGGCTTCGCCTACACGCTCGAGCAGGCCCTCGAGGTGGCCGGGGAGATCGGGTTCCCCCTCATCGTGCGCCCCTCGTTCATTCTCGGTGGGGCGGGCGCGGGCATCGCCCACGATCTCGACAGCTTCCGGGCCCTGGCCCGGACCGCCCTGGCCACGAGCCCCATTTCGGAGATCCTCATCGAGCGCTCGATCGCCGGATGGAAGGAGTACGAGCTCGAGGTCATGCGCGACCGGGCCGACAACTGCGTCGTCGTCTGCTCGATCGAGAACCTCGATCCCATGGGGGTCCACACCGGTGACTCGATCACCGTGGCGCCGATCCAGACGCTGTCCGACGTCGAGTACCAGAAGATGCGGGACGCCGCGTTCTCGTGCATCCGGCGCATCGGCGTCGAGACCGGCGGGTCGAACATACAGTTCGCCGTCGATCCCGAGAACGGCGACATGGCCGTCATCGAGATGAACCCGCGCGTCTCACGCTCGAGCGCGCTGGCGTCGAAGGCGACGGGGTTCCCGATCGCGAAGATCGCGGCTCGGCTGGCAGTCGGCTACACGCTCGACGAGATCGCCAACGACATCACGCGCGAGACGCCCGCCAGCTTCGAGCCCACCATCGACTACGTCGTGACCAAGGTCCCCCGGTGGGCGTTCGAGAAGTTCCCTGGGATCCCCGGCGCCCTGGGTGCCAGCATGCAGTCGGTTGGCGAGGCGATGGCGATCGGCCGCACCTTCCCCGAGTCCCTGCAGAAGGCCCTGCGCTCCCTCGAGCACGGCCGCTGGGGCCTGAACTGCGATCCCGGCGAGGCGGCCCTCGATTCGCTCTCGGACACCGACCTCGTGCGGCGGGCGTCGGTGGCGACACCCGACCGGCCCTTCGAGCTCGAGGCGGCGCTGCGGCGCGGCATCGATGCCGACCGGCTGGTCGCAGCCACGGGTGTCGACCCCTGGTTCCTCGACCAGATCGGCCGTATCGTGGCCGAGCGCCAACGCCTGGCCGGCCGCAGCGCGCAGGACCTCGGCCGCAGCGACTGGCGGCGCGCCAAGCGGCTGGGCTTCGGGGACGCGCAGTTGGCGCGGCTGCTCGGATCGACGGAGGACGCCGTGCGCCACGCCCGCCTGGCCGCCGGCGTACGACCCACGTTCAAGACCGTCGACACCTGCGGCGCCGAGTTCGAGGCGGCGACTCCCTACCATTACTCGACCTACGAGGACGAGGACGAGGTCCGCCCCAGCCGGCGACCAACCGTGATCGTTCTCGGCTCGGGCCCCAACCGCATCGGCCAGGGGATCGAGTTCGACTACTGCTGTGTGCACGCCAGCTTCGCCCTGCGCCAGGCCGGCTACGACACCGTGATGGTCAACTGCAACCCCGAGACCGTGTCGACGGACTACGACACGAGCGACCGCCTCTACTTCGAGCCCGTGGGGGAAGAGGAGGTCCGCAACGTCATCGAGGTCGAGCAGTCCGTCGCCGAGGCGGGCGGGGGCGTGGTGGGAGTGATCGTCGGCCTCGGCGGCCAGACACCACTCAAGCTGGCCGGTCGGCTGCCTCGTCATCTCGTGCTCGGCACGAGCCCCGACGCCATCGACCTGGCCGAGGACCGCGAGCGGTGGAGCGCCCTGTGCGCCCGCCTCGAGATCCCCCAGCCTGCGGGTGGGACGGCGACGTCGGTGGACGAGGCCCTGGGCGTGCTCGAACGCATCGGGTATCCGGCCCTGCTCCGTCCCAGCTACGTGCTCGGAGGGCGGGCCATGGAGATCGTCTACGACGAGGCCGGCCTGCGACAGGCGATGGCCGCCCTGGCACCGTTCGGCGGTGCCGCGGCGGCCGGTTCGCTCGGGCGCGAAGGCGGGCTCTCGGCGGAGCGGCCGGTCCTCGTGGACCGCTTCCTCGAGGACGCCATCGAGGTGGACGTGGACGCCGTGCGCGATCGAGTGGGCGAGGTCGTGATCGGCGCGGTGATGGAGCACGTCGAGGAGGCGGGCGTGCACTCGGGCGACTCGGCGTGCGTGATCCCGCCACCCACGCTTCCCACCCCGACCGTGGAGGTCATCGAGAGCTACACCCGAGCCATCGCCGACGCCCTCGACGTCCGGGGCCCGATCAACGTGCAGTACGCGGTCAAGCAGGGGCAGGTGTTCGTCATCGAGGCGAACCCGAGGGCCAGTCGGACCGTGCCCTTCGTGGCCAAGGCCACCGGGGTGCCACTGGCCAAGGTGGCGGCGCGGGTCACGGTGGGGGCGACGCTCGCCGAGCTGCGGGACGAGGGTCTGCTGGTGTCGCCGGGTGGCGGTGATCGTGTGAGCGTCAAGGAGGCGGTGCTGCCCTTCGGGCGGTTCCCGGACGTCGACACGATCCTGGGACCGGAGATGCGCTCGACCGGAGAGGTGATGGGCGTCGACCGGACCTTCGGCCTCGCCTTCGCCAAGAGCCAGATGGCGGCCGGGGCCCGTCTGCCGGACACCGGCGCCGTGTTCCTCTCGCTCGCCGACCGCGACAAGCCGGCCGGCCTGGGCGCCGCCGTTCGCTTCGTCGAGCTCGGTTTCTCCCTCGCCGCCACCGCGGGGACAGCCGAGTTTCTCGAGGAGCACGGCGTGCCCATCGAGACCGTCGTCGCCAAGGTGGGGGAGGCGAGGGCGGCGGGTGGGCGAGAGGCGGTCGACGCCATCGAGCTCATCGCCAGCGGCAAGGTCAAGCTGGTGGTGAACACCCCCCGTGGTCGTGGGCCGCGCGCCGACGGGGCGTACATCCGCACCACCGCCAGCGTGCACGGCGTGCCCTGCCTGACCACGGTGGCGGCCGCGCGCGCCGCCGCGGCCGGCATCGCCGCCTGGGCCGGTCATCGCTTGTCTGTGCGCTCGCTGCAGGAGCTGCACCACGGCGACCAGCTGCGGCTACCGCTGTGAGGCGGCGCGGACCCCCGGTCGACCTCCGCACGCAGGTGGGCTCGGTGACGCTCCCCAACCCGATCATGACCGCCTCGGGGACATCGGGCCACGGTGCAGAGCTGGCTCCCTACGTCGAGCTCGGCTCGCTCGGGGCGGTGGTCGTCAAGTCGCTGTCGGCGGAGCCCTACCCCGGCAATCCCGCCCCCCGCGTGCACGGGACGACCGCCGGGATGCTCAACAGCGTCGGGCTGCAGGGCCCGGGAGTTGAGTCGTGGCTGGAGCACGACCTCCCCCCGCTCATCGCGGCCGGCGCCAGGGTCGTCGCCAGCATCTGGGGACAACGGGTCGACGACTTCGCCAAGGCAGCCACCATGCTGGCCCACGCCCCACCGGAGGTCGTGGCCATCGAGGTGAACGTGAGCTGTCCCAACCTCGAGGACCGCAGCCGGATGTTCGCACATTCGCCCGCGGCCACCGCCGAGGCCGTCTCGGCCAGTGCCGCCGGAGGCCGAGCCCGGTGGGCGAAGCTGAGCCCCAACGTGGCCGACCTGTGCGAGATCGCCGGGGCCGCCCTCGGTGCCGGGGCCGAGTCGCTCACCCTGGTCAACACGGTGCTCGGACTGGCGATCGATGTGGAGACCCGCGCCCCCCGTCTGGGCGCCGGCGGTGGCGGGCTCTCCGGCCCGGCCATCCACCCCGTCGCCGTGCGCGCCGTGCACGACTGCCGGGTCGCGTTCCCAGGTGCGCCCATCGTCGGCGTCGGCGGCGTGGCGCGAGAGACCGACGCCATCGAGCTGCTGCTCGCCGGGGCCGCCGCCGTGCAGGTGGGGACGGCCACGTTCGCGGACCCGCGGGCTCCGGCGCTGGTCCTCGCCGGCGTCGAGCGGTGGTGTGAGGAGCACCAGGTGGCCCGTCTCGCCGAGCTGATCGGAGCGGCCGGTGGCTGAGCCGGCACGCGGTCACCTCGCCCTTGCGCTCGACGTCGACGACCTCGACGTCGCCGTCGGGATGGCCCAGCGCCTCGAGCCGTGGTTCTCGGTCGTCAAGATCGGTCTGCAGCTCTTCGGTGCGGCCGGCCCCCGTGCCGTCGAGCGGTTCACCGGCCTCGGCTTCCCGGTGCTCCTCGACCTCAAGCTGCACGACATCCCCACCACCGTCGGTCGGGCAGCTCGGGCGCTCGGTCGGCTCGGCGTGAGCTACCTCACGCTCCACGCCCAGGGCGGGGCGTCGATGCTGCGGGCCGGTGTGGACGGGTTGGCCGAGGGCGCCGCGGATGATACGGCGACGGTCGCGTTGGCTGTCACCGTGCTCACCAGTCAGCCGCAGCCGGCCGACGGCGTCATCGCCGAGCGGGTCCAGCTGGCGGCAGAGACCGGATGTGGGGGCGTGGTGTGCGCCGCGGTGGACATCGGCACGGCAAAGCGTGTCGCACCGCGGCTGCTCGCCGTGGTCCCCGGGATCCGACCGGCGGGAACGGCGCGCGACGACCAAGCGAGGGCCGCCGAGCCGCAGGCCGCCCTGACCGCCGGAGCCGACTTGCTCGTCGTCGGCCGGGCGGTGACCGGCGCTGACGACCCCGAGTCGGCGGCCCAGTCACTCGCCACCTCGCTGGCCCGATAAACATCCCTCGGGCACGACGGGCACGCTCTGGTGGCGCTATCGTGCGCGTCATGCCTCGCCCACCCTCTCTGTCACCGGATCAGCGCCAGGCCGCCCTGGAGAAGGCGGCTGCTGCCCGTCGAGCGCGGGCGGAGCTGAAAGAGAAGCTCAAGATGGGCTCGCTCAGCCTCGAGGAGTTGCTCGAGCAAGGCGGGCAGAACGACACGGTCGGGAAGATGAAGGTGATCTCCGTCCTCGAGTCGCTTCCGGGGTTGGGCAAGGTGAAGGCCCGCCGGATGATGGAGGACATCGGGATCAGCGAGTCACGCCGCGTCCAGGGACTCGGCGTGAACCAGCGGGAAGCATTGCTGCGGGAGACTGCCCGCTCCTGATCCTCGTGATATCCGGCCCGGGAGGGGTCGGCAAGAGCACCGTGGCCGAGCGCCTGGCCGCCGCCGACCCGGCGCTGTGGCTGAGCAGGTCGTGGACGACCCGACCTCGCCGCCCTGGAGAGCGGGAGGACGCGTACCACTTCGTCGACCGCGCCACGTTCGAGTCCCGGGCCCGGCAGGGAGGCTTCCTCGAGACCGCGTCGTATCTCGGTCACCTGTACGGCACGCCGACGCCGGAGGCGCCGCCGGGCCAGGACGTGCTGCTGGAGATCGACGTGCAGGGGGCCCGGCAGGTCCGGGCCGCCGATCCCACCGCTGTCGTGGTCCTGCTCGTGGCGCCCTCGCCCGAGGCCCAGGCCGAGCGGCTCCGGGCCCGGGGAGACGACGACGAGCACGTGGCCCGCCGGCTGGAGCTGGCCGCCCGCGAGGAGGCGGAGGGCCGCCAGATCGTCGACCACGTGGTCGTGAACGACTCGGCGGAGCGAGCTGTGGGGGAGCTGCTCGGTATACTTGGTGCTCATCGCGGTTCCTCATGACTCGCGTCCCGAAGGAGACACATGGCCGACCGCCGCAGCACGATGATGGAACCCCCGGTCGAGGGTCTCCTGGACAAGGTCGACTCCAAGTTCACCCTGGTGACCCTCGCCGCCAAGCGCGGCCGTCAGATCAACTCGTACTTCAACCAGCTGGGTGACGGGTTGGGCGCGATCGTCCCGCCCCAGGTGACCTCGGTGTCGCGCAAGCCCCTGTCGATCGCGCTGGAAGAGGTAGCGGCCAGCAAGATCGTCTACGTCCGGCCCGAGGACCTCGAGGAGGCGGTCAAGTAGCCGTCGGGCCGACGGCGAGGCTGACGGCGTAATGGCTGAGGAGGCTGGCGACTCTTTCGCGGTGCTGGCCCGACGTCGCATCGTCCTCGGCGTGACCGGGGGCATCGCCGCGTACAAGGCCGTGGAGCTGTGTCGCCGGTTGGTGGACGCCGGTTGCCACGTCATCCCGGTGCTGTCCGAGGACGCAACCCGGTTCGTCGGGGAGGTGACGTTCTCCGCCCTGGCGTCCGAGCGTGTACGCACCTCGCTGTGGGAGGACAGCGATCCGATCCCCCACACGCGCCTGGGCCAGACGGCCGACCTCGTCCTCGTGGCCCCGGCCACGGCCCGCCTCATCGCCCGCTACGCCCACGGTCTGGCCGACGATCTGCTGAGCGCCACCCTGCTGGCCACCCGAGCCGGGGTGGTGCTGGCGCCTGCCATGCACACCGAGATGTGGGAGCACCCGGCTGTGCAGGACAACCTGGAGATGTTGCGCCGGCGAGGGGTGCGGGTGGTCGAGCCGGGTGTCGGGCACCTGGCCGGGGGGGACGTGGGGACCGGCCGCCTGGCCGATCCGGACGCCGTGCTGGCTGCCGTCGCCGAGGCGCTGTCGGGGGTCGGCGGCGACATGCACGGGTTGCGCGTGCTCGTCAGTGCAGGGGGCACGAGAGAGCCGATCGATCCGGTCCGCTACATCGGGAACCGTTCCTCGGGCAAGCAGGGGCACGCCCTGGCCGACGAGGCGGAACGCCGCGGGGCGCGGGTCACGCTGGTGACGACGACCGAACGGCCCGTTCGGCCCGGCGTCGAGGTCGTGGCGGTCGAGACGGCAGCCGACATGGAGACGGCGCTGCTGGAGCGCAGCAGCGAGGCCGACGTTGTCGTCATGGCCGCCGCCGTGGCGGACTTCCGGCCCAAGTCGGTGGCCGACACCAAGCTCAGCAAATCAGACGGCGTGCCCGACCTCGTCCTCGAGCCCACGGCTGACATCCTGGCCGCCCTCGCCCGACACCGGCGCCCCGGGCAGACCGTGGTGGGCTTCGCGGCCGAGACCCGAGACGTGGCCGCCCGGGCCGCCCGCAAGCTGGCCGACAAGGGCATCGACCTCATCGTGGCGAACGATGTCTCCGCTCCGGGCGTCGGATTCGAGCACGACACCAACGCCGTCGTCATCATCGGTGCCGACGGGAGCGAGCACGAGGTCGGCTTGACAGACAAACAGATGGTGGCCAACGCCGTGCTCGACGCCGTGGTCGCCCGCCGGGCAAGGAGATCGCAATGAGCACCCGCTACACGTTCACCTCGGAGTCGGTCACCGAGGGTCACCCCGACAAGATGGCGGACCAGGTCTCCGACGCGGTGCTGGACGCCATCCTGACCGACGACCCCAACGGACGGGTCGCCTGCGAGACCCTGCTCACCACGGGCCTGGTCGTGGTGGCCGGCGAGATCACCACCATCGGCTACGTCGACATCGCCCGCCTGGTGCGGGACACCGTGTGCAGCGTCGGCTACGACCGCGAGTCCTACGGCTTCGACGGCCACACCTGTGGCGTGGTGGTGTCCATAGACGAGCAGTCCACCAACATCGGCCAGGGAGTCACGGCGGCGTGGGAGCTGCGATCCGGCAAGGGCGGTGAAGATCAGCTCAACGCCCAGGGTGCTGGGGACCAGGGGATGGTCTTTGGCTACGCCTCCGACGAGACACCCGACCTCATGCCCATGCCGATCTGGCTCGCCCACCGTCTGGCCCACCGTCTCTCCGAGGTCCGTCGGGCCGGCGTGCTGCCCTACCTGCGCCCCGACGGCAAGACCCAGGTCACCATCGAGTACGAGGACAACCGTCCCATCCGACTCGACACCGTGCTCATCTCGACGCAGCACCAGCCGGGCATCGATCTCGACACGCTGTTGCTGCCCGACCTGCGCGAGCACGTGATCCACCCGCTGCTCCCGACCGATCTCGACGTCGACAGCACGAACGTGCTGGCCAACCCGACGGGCCTGTTCGAGCTCGGCGGTCCCCACGCCGACACCGGGCTCACCGGTCGCAAGATCATCGTCGACACCTACGGCGGAGCGGCGCGCCACGGCGGTGGCGCCTTCTCGGGCAAGGACCCGAGCAAGGTCGACCGTTCGGCCGCCTACGCCGCCCGCTGGGTCGCCAAGCACGTCGTGGCTGCCGGCGCCGCCCGGCGCTGCGAGATCCAGGTCGCCTACGCCATCGGCGTCGCCCGGCCGGTGTCGGTGATGGTCGAGACCTTCGGCACCGAGACGGTCGAGCCGGCCGCCATCGTGCGCGCCGTCGAAGAGGTGTTCGACCTGCGGCCGGCGGCCATCATCCGCGACCTCGACCTGTTGCGGCCCATCTACCGGCGCACCGCCACCTACGGCCACTTCGGCCGGCCCGACAAGGAGTTCACCTGGGAGGCCACGCCGCGCCTGGAGGACGTGAAGCGGTCACTCGGTCTGTAGGGGCCGCCGGGCGGGTCGTACGGGTGCTGCCCGACGTGGCGGGCATCGACCGCCCCTTCGACTATGTCGTTCCGAGCGAGCTCGACGACCGCGTCGGCGTGGGCACGCGGGTGAGGATCAGCCTCCACGGCCGGCGCGTCGGGGGTTGGGTGGTCGCAGACCGGGTGACGCCGCCGGAAGGTGTCGCGCTGCGTCCCATCGCCAGGGTCAGCGGCCTGGGCCCGGGCCCCGACGTAGTCGAGCTGGCCGGTTGGGCGGCCTGGCGCTGGGCGGGGCGCACCGGAGCGTTCCTGGCCACCGCCTCCCCGCCGAGGGCCGTGCACGACCTGCCCGCGCGCGGTCGGAGGGCCGGTGGGGGCCCGGTCTCGGGAAACCGGGGGGATCTGGAGGAGGGCGTCGTCGCCGAGGCCCTGGCCCAGGCCAGGACCGTGGTCAGGTTGCCCCCGGCCTCGGACCCGTTCCCGCTGGTCGAGGCGGCCATCGCCGGCAGCGCCGACGGCGCCGCAGCCCTGGTGATCGTGCCGTCGCAGGAGTGGGCGGCCCGCACCGCCGACCGGCTGCGTCGCCGGGGTCGTCCCGTTGCGCTCCTCCCCGACGCCTGGGCGGACGCCGCCGCCGGCGGCTGCGTGGTCGTGGGTACGCGGTCGGCGGCCTGGGCGCCGGCGCCGGATCTCTCCGCGGTGGTGGTGCTCGACGCCCACGACGAGGCCCACGGCGAGGAACGGGCCCCGACGTGGAACGCCTGGGTCGCGGCGGCCGAGCGGGCCGAGCGGCGCGGCGCGCCGTGCCTGCTCGTCTCGCCCTGCCCGGTGCTGGAGGCGCTGGCATGGGGCCGCCTGGTCACCGTCTCGCGCCGGGCCGAGCGGCAGGGCTGGGCGCCCCTCGAGGTGGTCGACCGGCGCAAGGAGGACCCTCGCTCGGGTCTGTTCTCGGAGCGGCTGGTCGCCGTCGCCCGGGGGGCCGGTACCGGTGCCGCCGACCGGGTGGTGTGCGTGCTCAACCGGACCGGTCGCGGGCGGCTGCTCGCCTGCGGGGCCTGCGGTGAGCTGGCGCGCTGCGAGCGTTGCGAGGGTCCGCTGGCCCAGACCGACTCGCCGGGCCGACCTCCCGGGCCGGCCGTCGCCACCGACGTGCTCCGGTGCCGGCGCTGCGGCGAGGAGCGTCCCGATGTCTGCGCTGCGTGCGGAGCGCGGCGGTGGCGGGTCCTGCGGCCCGGCGTGGCGAGGGTCCGCGAGGAG
>VAWP01000007.1:15777-20598 GCA_005888295.1 Actinomycetota bacterium | reverse complement strand
TGGGTCCCAGTCGAGGTACAGCGACATGGTGCCTGAGCTAGGCCCCGCCGAGGACGCGCAGGCTCGGCCACTCCACCCTCAACTGTCCGCCGTCGCCGAGACCATCCCAGAGGCGGGACAGCTCGTCGAAGCGCGCCGCCGTCGGGGTTGGAGCACCTGTCCTCCACCGGGCGTGATGCTCACCGACTATCCCCTCGGCCTCGGCGATCGCGGCCCGGTTGGCGGCGATCACCGCCCGTCCGGGCCGGGTACGCTTGCGCCCGGTGCTCTTGAACGTCGCCCCGGAGGCGACTGAGCCCCAGAACCCTTTCTCCAGGCCAAGGGTGGCCTCGACGATGATCTGGACCAGGTCGTGGGGAAGGTCGCCCCGTCCGAGGGCCATGGCGGTTCCCGGTACGCGGGTGCGCTTTGCCCGGACGGCCTCCCAGGTGGCGGCCCGCTTCTCCACGAGCTTCGTGAAAGTCACCTCCACGGGCCTGACCGTATCCCGCCTGGAGCGGCGCGGCATCAGGATTACCGCGAGCCTGCGGCTCAGTAAACTGAGAGCGTCGACGACTTCGGCGAGGTCGCTTACCTGGTGTCGGTGGGCGGCGTGGGCCTGCCGCACATCGTGTCCGTCCGGACACGATGGGATGACGGGGAGTTAATAGTCGGCGCCGGGCGCCAGACCAAGATGAATGTCTCGGCGCGGCCCGATGTAACGCTGTTGTGGCCTGCTGCACCAGGTGGCCCGTATGGCCTGATCGTCGACGGCACCGCTCGAGTGCGAGCCGAGTCGACAGAGGCGGAGGCGACGTTGGCGATCACTCCCGCCGCCGCGGTACTCCATCGAACGCCTGAGGGTGATCCTTCAGCGCCGTCCTGTATCACGGTTCTGCCGCGCTCGTGAACTCCTCTCTTGTGAGAGTTTTGCTGCTGGGCTGAGACGCTTTCCACTATGGCTTCGCCGCTCGCCGCGGGCGCCGGCGCCTGATCCAGGGAGGGCCGACGAGGTCACGAAACCACAATTGAGTTTGTGGGTGTCCGTACTGCACGTCAGGCTGGCGTAATGGGTGATCTGGGGCAGGACACGGCGCTCAACGTCTGTGGCGACGGCCACTACCAGGCGACACTGAGCGCCGACTGGGAGATCTGGGGGCCAATGGGCGGCTATGTCGCCGCCTGCGCCCTGCGAGCGGGTGGCGCCACCACCGAGCACCTCCGCCCGGCCGCCTTCTCCTGTCACTACCTCGGCGTCGCTCGGTTCGGTCCCATCGACCTTCGGGTCGAGACGCGCCGGGGAGGACGCACGGCCACCTCCAGGCGTGTCGAGGTCACCCAGGACGACAGAGCCATCCTCGACGCCATGCTCTGGAGTGTGGGCGAGACCGAGGGCCTGGAACACGACGAGACGGTGGCCCCTCACGTCCCAGGACCCGAGGAGCTGGCGAGCATGGGCGAGCTCCTGCCCGCAGACGCCCAGCCGCCGTACCCGTTCTGGCGGAACCTCGACGCCAAGCCGATCGGCTTCGAGACCGAGTGGCCGCCATCGGGGCCGCGCCCGCCGACCTGGCAGGAATGGCTGCGCTTTCTCCCCACGGCGAGCTTCGAAGACCCTTGGGTGGACGCCGCCCGATGCGTGATCCTGGTCGACCTACCGAGCTGGCCAGCAGCCCATCGGCCGCACGCCTGGCGCCAGCCGCCGTTCACGGCGCCCACTCTCGACCTGCACGTCGCCTTCCATCAGCCCCCCACAGGGCAGGAATGGCTCCTGTGCGACGGCGCCGCGCCACTCTCGACCAGGGGGCTATTTGGCTGGACTGCACGCGTGTGGTCGCCAGCTGCAAGGCTTCACGCGTCGGGGGGCGGGCAGTGCCTCTACCGACGGCTCCCGTCGGGATGACTCTTACATCATGTCAGCGCGGGCAGCCTCGACCAGGGACAGGACGAGGTGTTCCCCGAACATCGGCAGGTCAGTCGACTAGCACCCCGCCCACTACCACCGGAACCGAGTCCTCGCCGTCAAGCTGGCCTCGGTGACCGGCTCCTTCGAGCCCTCCATTGGCTCCGAAGCGAGCGCGGTCGGCTCGTATTGGCCGTCAGATAGCGGGCAGTCGGACGCTTGTCCTCGCGGATGCCTACAAGCGGAAATCGCTGAGCATCCGCTGCAAGCTGTCGGCGCTGGTCGTGGCGAGAGCGCCACCGGTGAACCGCTCGTCCTCGGTCACATCAGCAAGGGTCTGAGGTGGTGAAGACTGAACTTCTCCGACCTCACCCAGGTCGATTTCGGCCAAGACGAGACCCTCGAGTCGTCCATGGAACTCATCAACTGCAACTGTCGTCCCCTTCACCACGGCTACACGCCTCGACTTGGTCAGTTCGGCAGCCGGAAGAGCAGCTAGCACGCCGTAGTCCTCCTCGTTCAGGTACATCGTCGTATGCGCAACTGCTTGTGGCGGCGGTCCGTCAAGCCGGACCTTTTGGCCCAACTTCAATACCGGCATCCCGTCCGGCTCCTTGACGACGCGGAGCCGAAGGCCAGTTCCGACCAGATAACGGTCGTAGATTTCCTTGGCCGGGATGTGCTCAACGTCCTTTGGAACCTCCGCCAAGAGGAACCGTTGCTCCCGCTCGAGGAGGGCGTATTTCATGCTAAGGCGCACGGTACATGAATCCGCTCCCAGAGCGCCCGCCTTCCAGATCGGGCAATCTGTACCCGTGACGAAGACGAATGGGGACCCCGACGAGGGTCCGTTGCTTGCGCTCTTCGCTGGGATCGCCTCCCGAGATCGGGTCGGGGTCACGCGAATGCTCGGTGAAAGTCCTGACTTGGCCACCCGCGTGCTTCGGGTTGGAGCGAGTCGCCAAGAACCACAGCCCTACTTCCTCACTCCGATCCGGCATTACGTCTACGCGGGTGACACCGCGCTGCACGTCGCCACCGCCGCCCATCACCGAGGACTTGCCGAGTGGCTCGTCGCACGAGGCGCCTCGGTTCGCGCCCGTAACCGACGGGGAGCCGAACCGCTGCACTACGCTGCAGATGGAAGCCCGGGTACGGGTTACTGGGATCCGGGTGAGCAGCGTGAGGTGATCACATATCTCATCGATGCCGGTGCGGACCCCAACGCTATCGACAAGAGCGGTGTAGCCCCGCTTCATCGAGCCGTAAGGAGTCGGAGCTCGGGCGCGGTCAGTGCCCTCATCGACAAGGGTGCCGATCCGCTGCTGATGAACAAGAGCGGTTCGACCCCCCTCCATCTGGCTGTCCAGAATACGGGCAAGAGCAACTCTGGATCGTCAGGGGCCAGGGAGGAGCAGTACCGGATCATCGAGCTGCTACTAGCCCATGGCGCCAGCTCCTCCGATATCGACGCAAAAGGCAAGACCGTCGCGGCGGCCGCATCAAGCGCTTGGGTGCGTCAGCTGCTCGACCAATCCTGACGAGCCTGTCGCGCGGCGTTGACACGGTCGAAGGTTTTGCAAGACCGGTTGCGTCACTCCAAAGTGGACAACCCTCGGCCGACCGGGAGTGCCGATAGTGAGGGCTGAGGGAGTCCATGGGCCGCCCGAATTGTCCGCCCGGATCGCCCAGACAACGATGCCGTTGGCGTATCCCCGACCGGCATCCCATCACTTATGCCCGCTGCGGCCGCCGGCTTACCGGGGCAGTCGAAACTCGATTGCTGGCCGCCCCTTGGCCGGATTTCCAAGCACATTCGCTGCACGTGGTACACCCTTCCTCCCCCGGGTTGCCTCACCCGAGAGTTGATCGATCACGGCTGGTAGTGGTGACCGCGCAGTTTTCGACCGGCGCCACGTGCGCAGTATTCAGGCGGCGTTGACAGCATGGCGTTCTCGGAAATGGCGGTCACGCTCGAACCCGATCTCCGAGGCGCCATGACCTGCTTCTCAGCGTGGATGTGCCCAGCCCCCGGCAACTCCAGCCCTGCTCCTGGTGATCATCATCAGCGTTCGAATCGCCAACTGCCCCCTGGTTGCGGTCCAAACGGATCTTTCCTCGTATGGCCACGCGTAGACCGGGGAGCCGTCACGGACCATCTCGAGCAGTCGAGGTTCCTCGAGCGCCAACGCGGCGTGGACATACAGAGTAGTCGATGAGGCGTCCCCAGTAGTTCTCCAGGGCGAGGATCTCATGGATGCCGATGCCTTCGAGCGGATACCGGTTAGGGAGGATGTTGTTGAGGGAGAGGAAAGTGTCGGCACCCCGCCAGCGAGGATCGCCCAGGAGTCGGGCAGCCGGTGCGAGGTGGCCGAGGGCGAGTCGTGGGGCCGAGAGCAGGCTGTCGGCGTACAACACCCGGGCGAGGGCAACATCCATGAAAAACCGCTCGACGGGAAGCTCCTGGTCGACCAGATCGCGATGGGCCAGGTACCCCGCGACGATGCTGGCGTTGTGTGCGCGGTACCAGGCGACAGGTGATGGTCGATGCAAGAACAACGCCCAGCGCTCGACGCTCGGTCGCCTGACTGGTTCGGTGTGGCCGTTGACACGCAGCCCCGCCTCCCAGGCATCGCGAAGGAGGCCTTCATTGACCGCTCGCCACCATGGGCTTCCCGGCCGATCGGTACTGGTCGGGGCGAGAACGCCCCGACGGATCTGCCACCTCATAAAGGCCGTCTCCGCTCGACGGTATGGCCGAATGTCGGCGATTCCAGCGTCGTAGAAGCGGGCAGCAAGCTCCAACCGAGCGCCAGGGTCGTCTCGGACGGCGGCCACCATGGCTGCGGCCTCATCCTGCGGGCTCGGAGTCATCCTCGGATCATCACCCCTCGCTCGGGTCCCTCGTCGGCTCGCACTCCTCGGTTGGAGGGTGGCTA
>VAWP01000007.1:0-15664 GCA_005888295.1 Actinomycetota bacterium | reverse complement strand
CTCACCGGCCATCCGCAGCGGCGCCCAGACAACTCACCCATCGAGGTGCGGCCCCTGCGCTTCGACGACCCGAGCGAGCTCGTCGAGTCCATGCGGGGCGCCGAGACTCTCTACAACACCTATTGGGTGCGGTTTCCACACGGTCGGATCGACTTCCAGACGGCCGTTGCTAATACCCGCACCCTCTTCCAGGCCGCACGTCAGAGCGGCATCGAGCGAATCGTCCACGTCTCCATCACTCACCCCGACATAGCATCGCCCTACCCGTACTTCCGCGGGAAGGCGCAGGTCGAACAGATCCTCGCTCAGTCGGACGTGCCTTATGCAATCCTGCGGCCCGCCACCCTCTTCGGAGGCGACGGTGTGCTCCTCAACAACATCGCCTGGCTACTGCGGAGGCTTCCGATCTTCGGCATCGGAGGATCCGGCGACTACCGAATCCGTCCGATTCATGTGGACGACCTCGCGCGTCTCGCCGTGAAGGCGGGAACCAAGCGTGTCAACGAGGTCATCGATGCGGTTGGTCCGGAGCGCCCCACGTTCGAGGAACTGGTGCGTCTCATCCGCGACGCTGTTGACAGCCGCGCTCGTCTCGTCCGCATACCGAGCGCCGGCATACCACTCCTGGCGAGCCTGCTTGGCCTCGCGCTCCGAGACCGTCTGCTGACCACAGACGAGTACCGGGCCTTCAAGGATGGCCTCGCTGACACTGATGGCCCTCCAACCGGCAACGTCCGCCTCTCGGTGTGGACTACGGAGAACGCCGGATCGCTCGGCGTCAGGTACGCCAATGAACTGGGTCGTCACTTCAAGGGCGTCGACGGCAACTACTAGTGGCCGGTTGCTTCTTCCCGTACCGAGCGCCAGCCGGAGCAGGGCTACCGGGGGGCTCCACGACCATTCCTCCCGGTTCCGGCCGCCCGTTACGCCGTAAAATGGAGGCGGGTCTGGCTATATGGATCCTTTCCGAAGGAGAGAACCTTGGCCGGCTCGAGACGGAACACGAGCCCCACCCGGCCCTCGAGATCGCCGAAGACTCCGTCGCCGACCTCGAACGACCAGTCCAGCTTTGACTTCCACAGCCCGGCCACGAGTCGAAGTTTGTCCGTGTCGGTAACCCTGCGGGCGGTTCCCTCCACGACAACATCGAGTCCCGTGTGAAGCCGGTTGGTACCCGTAGTGAGGATGCAACTCGGATTGGACGCCAAGTTCTTCGATTTCTGCTCTTCCGTGCCGGTGCAGAAAGAAGCGCCCCGTCGACCCAGATGGCCGGCAACGGCGTGACGTGGGGTCGCCCATCGCGACGGACGGTCGACAGCCAGAACATCTCGGACTCCGTGAGGACGGCGACGACCTCGGCCCACGATCGAGCCGAGGCGCCGGGCTCACTGAAGCCGGCATGGAATTCTGCAGTCGGTTCACCCTGTGCCATTGAATGCTCCCTGCTCTCCACTGAAGACTTTCCTGGCAGTCTGAACTCTCGCTCCGCGCCGGCGGAAGTCGCGGGTTGGCGCCACGCTTGCACACCGGCCACTGCCCGAGCATCCCCAACGCGAGCTGGATCTGAGGTGCCCCAACCGGACACACCCTCCGGCGTGCCCTCGGCTGGACCTACCAGGTCAGAGACAGTGAACGCGTATGTTGCCTCCATGCCGGCGGTATGCGCTAGGTGACCGGCCCATAGGCGCGAATGTTTGGGGTTGGTGCGTCGGTGTCCCTGCGGGGGGCGATCCGCCGGGGATTACCAGGGTCCTCAACGATCCCGAAGGGTGCGTGACCGAAAGCGGGTTCTCTGCCCGCGAGGTTGTGATGTAGACCTTGGGCGGTGGCATCGGTCGAGCGGCGCTCGACGGGACAGATGAGGATGCGGTGATGGCCTTGGCCGAAGAATCAGAGGTTCTTTCGTGGGTTGACAGTCTCTCCAACTGGGGTCGGTGGGGCGATGACGACCAACTCGGCACGCTCAATCTGATCACTCCTGACGTCAAAAGGCGAGCGGCGGCAGCGGTCGAGGAGGGAATCAGCGTGTCGTGTGCGTGGGATGTTCCCACCGGGCCCATAGGGGTCGAGGGGGTCGTCACCGCCGTGCCTAACATGGCGGGCACGAAGTTCGGGTATTCCACCGAACAGATCACAGCCCTCACGGTCCATGGCTTGGCCGCGACGCACCTCGACGCTCTGTGCCACGTCTTCTGGGACGGCCAGATGTACAACGGTCGCTCGTCGGACTTGGTGTCCGCTGACGGGGGCGCAACGCAGCTGCCGATCACCGTCACCCGGCACGGCATCATCACCAGAGGGGTCCTGCTCGACGTCGCGGCGGCGAGGAACGTGCCGTGGTTGGAGCCCGGCGAGGGTGTATTCCCTGACGAACTCGAAGCGGTCGAGTCGCGCCAAGGCGTCAGGGTCGAGTCAGGCGATGCCGTGCTGTTGCGAACCGGCTTCGGCCGCTACCGTCGAGAGACCGGCTGGCTGCCTGGCGGGGAGGGCGGCGACAGCCAACCGGGTTGGCACGCCGCCTCGCTACCGTGGTTGCGCGAGCGCGAGGTATCGCTGATCGGCTGCGATACCGGCAACGACGCCATGCCGTCGGGATACCCTGCGATTCTGCTACCGGTACATGTCATCGCGTTGGTGTCGATGGGCTTGTGGCTGGTGGACAACTGTGACCTCGAGGGTCTGTCGGTCACCGCCGCCCGGCTGTCACGCTGGGCCTTCCAGCTAGCGGTTTGCCCGCTCACTCTTGCCCGCCTGACTTCGAGTCCGGTCAATCCCATCGCCACGTTCTGACATGATCACCCTGACCAGAGCCATCCGACTGGCCACGGCAAGCCGGCGATGACACCAACCCTCGCCAGCAGTGCCGCCTACCACCGTGGACGGCCGGCAGCGGCGGGCTCGCGGGGCGTTGGCTCGCCAGAGCCCGAGACCGTAGCGGTCTCCGAGGTGGTCCGGCGGGCCGCTGAGCCAAGGTGAGGAGGCCGAAGGAATGCGAGTAGCGCTGGCGGAGCAGCTGAGTGGGATCGACAGCGTGGACCTGAGCGATCAGCCCGACCCAGCACCAGCGGCGGGACAGGCGCTGATCAGGGTTTACGGCGCGGGCGTCGGCCCTTGGGACGTGGGGTTCCTGAGCGGCGGTTTCCCAGGGATTGCCCTGCCGTTCGTCCCGGGTCAAGAAGTCGCCGGCGTCGTCGAAGCGGCTGATGACGGGGCCGGCGTCCAGCCGGGGGATCTGGTGTACGCGAGTCTGTTTCCGGCGGGTGGCGGGTTCGCCGAACTGGCACTGGCGTCGGCAGACCGCCTGGCCCCCATGCCCGACCAGGCCAGCTTCCAAGAGGCGGCCGGGCTGGTGATCGGCGGCGGGACCGCCCACCAGGGCCTGGTCGACCGGGGGTTGCTACAGGCCGGCGAAACCGTGCTCATCACCGCCGCAGCGGGAGGCGTGGGCAGCGCCGCCGTGCAGATCGCGGCGGCCATCGGCGCCCGTCCCCTAGGCGTGGCCAGCCCTCCCAACCATGCGTACGTGCGGGGCCTGGGCGCCAGCGAAGTGGTCGACTACCACGCCGTCGACTGGGTCGAACAGGTCCTGGCCGTTGTCCCCGGCGGCGTCGACCTGCTCCTCGATTGCGTCGGTGGTCCGACGATGGAACAGGCAGTGGGTACCGTGCGCGACGGCGGCCGGGCGATCTCGGTGATCCCTCCGTTCGGTCCTCTCCAGCTCGAGCGGGGGATCACGGGCGAATCGTTCGCCGCCCAAGGAGGCCGGCAGCGGCTGGAGGCACTCGCCCGCATGGTCGACTCCGGCCAGCTCCGCCCGCAAGTCGAAGCAGTCCTGCCGTTGGGCCAGGTTCGCGAGGCGTTGGGACGGGTCGCGAGCCGACACGCACGCGGCAAGATCGTGCTCCAGATCGGGCACTAGCGCCAACGCCTCAGCGCCGAGCCTTCTGCGCAGGCGTTTGAATCGTTGATTGGACACCTATCGCTTGCTGGCTTGTGATCCGTTAAGACGCACTGCCTCGCGGACGAGGGCCTGGAGCGCGGCCTCAGGGATCGCGTCGGTTTCTCGGACGTCGATGGCACGAACGGTCTTGCTATCCAGGCGCGTGTTGAAGAGCCCCCTCGAATCCTTCATCTCGGCACCTTTCGGGAAGGTCAGTCTCACCGCGCTCTTGAGCATCTCACCCGTGCAAATGATCCCATCGTGAGACCACACCGGGACGCCCTCTGGTCGTGAGGGCTTCTTCCACTTGACTTCCTCAACAACCGCAGGGTCAGCCGTTAAAACTAGTGCCCGTAGCCGTGCGAGTTTCTCACCGCGCCAATCACCCGTTTTGCCAATGATGGCATCGACCTCCTTGGAGACTGAACTGTTCGATCGGGTCGCCGGCTGAGCGGGTCGACTATTCGAGGGCGGTTCGGGCCTGACGGTCACCAAGCGGCACCGGCGGGCTGTTTGGTCGTGGCGTTCAGCCGGTTGAAGAGGTTGGTCGTCGCCACCCACAGGACCAGCCCGGCCATCTGCTTCTCGTCGAAGTGCTCGGCCGCATCGTCCCAGACCTCGTCGGGGACGGGATGGGGGCGGTCGGCCAGTCTGGTCATCGACTCGGCCAGGGCCAGGGCCGCCCGCTCGGCGTCGTCGAACAGGTCGGTCTCTCGCCAGGCGGCCACCGCGAAGAGCCGCTCGTCGCTCTCCCCGGCCTTCTTGGCGCTGATGGACCCGCCGTAGACGCAGGGACTGCACCCGTTGATCTGGCTGGCCCGCAGGTGGGCGAGCTCCATGGTGGTGCGGGGCACACCGGCGCTGTGGGCGGCTTTGATGATGGACTGGATCCCCTTCATCGAATCGGGGAGCACGTTGGCTGGGTTGTTCATTCTTGCTGTCATGCTCCATCTGACGCGCCTCGCCACCGATTTGTGACAGCGGCTGGAGGTGTGCCTGGGCTGTAGCCAGGCGCCCGCCCCGACCCGCCCACCGCTGACCAGCCCCTGTCACATCCTGGCCGCCTGGCGCGTCAATCTGGGCGAGATGGAACAGGACCTGGCTGTGATGTTCGAGGCGAGCCGCCCTCGGCTGCAGGCGGTCGCCTACCGGATGCTCGGATCTCTCACCGAAGCCGAGGACGCGGTGCAGGAGACCTGGCTGCGGCTGAGCAGGTCCGACGCCGAGAGCATCGACAACCTGGGTGGGTGGCTGACCACCGTCCTGTCCCGAGTGTGCCTAGGGATGCTGCGGTCGCGCCGGACCCGACGGGAAGACCAGCTGGAGCTGGAGGAGCCCGAACTCACGGGCACCACGCCCGAAGAGGAGGCGGTCCTCGCCGAGACGATGGGCCCGGCCCTGCTCCTCCTGCTCGATTCGCTGACCCCCGGAGAGCGCCTGGCCTTCGTGCTGCACGACCTGTTTGCCGTGCCCTTCGAGGACATTGCCCCCATCGTCGGCCGCTCTCCGGCGGCCGCCCGCCAACTGGCCAGCCGGGCCCGACGGCGCGTGCAAGGCGGAGAGAAGGCGCGCTCGGGTGACCAGCGACGCCAGCGAGACGTCGTGGAGGCGTTCCTGGCTGCCAGCCGGCGGGGAGACTTCGAAGCCCTCGTCACCCTGCTCGACCCCGACGCCGTTCTGCGGGCCGATCGCGCCGCGGTGGAAATGGCAGCCGCCAACCGGAACCAGGGGGCGCCGCACCTGTCATCTGAGCAGCGAGGCGCTCGGGCGGTGGCCAACGCCCTAGCGGGGCGGGCCACGGCCGCCAAGCTGGCGCTCATAGAAGGCATCCCCGGCGCGGCATGGGTGCCCGGCGGGCGACCTCGGGCCGTGTTCGCCTTCTACGTCGTGGGCGACACCATTGCCGAGATCGAGATCGTGACCGATCCCGCCGTGGTAGCGGCGCTGCGCGTCGCGATTCTCTGACGATTCCAACGGTAGTTTGACGGTCCTCGATCGTCAGCATGTCGTTGCCGACTGACGCCGGTGGCTGGCGCGCACTGCCCTTCAGCCGGACCTAAAGGCAGCTCTGCTCTGCAGCTCGCTCTCGGCCCACGATGGCAGGGCGACAGCGTGAAGGTTGCCGCGACCACCGCACACCACGACGACGATCTGGTCCGGCCTATCGTTGAGCCACACCCGACCCGTCGCGTCAACACGTCCCTTGGCTTCGAGCACTC
The DNA here is from genome assembly GCA_005888295.1 of Actinomycetota bacterium. Classification (GTDB taxonomy): domain Bacteria; phylum Actinomycetota; class Acidimicrobiia; order Acidimicrobiales; family AC-9; genus AC-9. Next base: position 9,505 of record VAWP01000007.1, on the reverse strand, counting down.
GCCTGCTTGCCTCGGGCCACACCTCAATCGGCTGCCACGCATGCTCGAACAGATACGACTGCAGGTCGGGCATGTCTGGGAACACCGCCGCAAACCGGTCCGCCCAGGCCGGATTTACTGCCAACACCGTCTGCCCATTTGCCGCCGTGGATTCAAGAAACTTGTTGGTCAACGGATAGGCGATACTCTTGGCGATCAGGTAGAGGAGATCCAGGGCGTCATCGTTGTTGATATCGGCCAGTGGCAACGTCCCAGTGCCGCCGTGTACCGTCACTACCTCGTCGTCCATCGAGAACCCGCGCTGCTGGGCAAGGCTCGGCCAAGGCGAGGCTTCCTCCCACTCAGCGAAACATAGCCCGGTACGGGCCGGCTGCCCGAACACACTCTTGGACGTCACATCTATCGACTGCCCGCCAATGTTGCGAAGGCAGAGCGCCACGGACCGACCGATCGTCATTGAACCCCGACCGGCAGCCCCACCCATGCACCCGCTGGCCATGTCGATCTCAAGGCGCGACCGCGTCGGACCGTTGACGATAACCATTGGAAAGACGCTCGACGTCGTGGTCGTCAAGCCGAACAGGTTGAACTCGGGAGCGCCCATAGCTTCTACCGCCGCAATCACCAACGGAAACGCCGCAGGGTCGCACCCCGCCATGGCAGCGTTCACGGCAATCTTCTCGACAGTTGCGACGCCGAACCGTGGCGCGACTTTGCAGATGACGGCATCGGCCGCGAGTGGTGAACCTGATAGCAACTCACGAACGCGAGACTCCGTCGGGGCAATGAGCGGCACGCCGTCGCCCCACTGCTCAGCCAGCGATCGTCGATAGAGCGCCAGAGAATCGTCATCGATGAGCAGACGTCTGCTGCTCAGCTCGTCAGTCACCGAAGATGAGGGTCCAGACAAGGCGGGGGTACGCCTCTCGGCCAATCGCCCTCACCCTATCGTCGGGCAACCCCTCAAGCGGGTAAGGAAGAACGAGCTGACGCAGCCCTGCGTGGCCCTTGATTCGGGCGACTTGTTGAGCGATCGACACGAACTCCTCAGTGACGACGACCACGGCTGGCTTCTGCAGCTCCTCGATGAGAACAGAGTCGTGGACACTCCACGACGTGCATGAACCTCAGTTGCCCAGGCCGACGACACCGCAGTCAACGAGCCGAGACCACTCAGCGAGGTCGGCCCGTGTGCGCTCGCCTTCGGCCCCGACCCTCTCGCCGGGCCACACGACGCGCACCTTGGCACCATCGGCCTCAAGCAGAGCCTGCCACTCGTCAACGACCAGGTGGTACGAACGCCAGGCGTGATCGAGTCGGAGCCCGACAACTTTCCCACTGACGCCACCGGTGAGGCTGAAGGTGGGGGCCTGATCGCCCTCATCGAAGGAGACTGTCGGGTCGAGGATCTCGATCACTGCACCATGAATTCTACTGCGCTTGGGCTGACCGGAATGGCGACTGTGATCAGCGCCGCGGGTCGTCGAGGACGACATCCAACTCGGGCGGGCCCCGGCGCCGAAGCCCGTCACGCACGAGCTCGGCCAGCAACTCCGGTGGGATGACGCAGTCCATGCACTCGACCTTGCTCAGGTCGAGCCGGAGATGGACCTGGGCACCATCGACGCCAACCAGCCTGAGCTCAGCACCCTCGGCCCCCAGAAGCTCGCCGAGGTCGTGCAAGCTCCCCGATAGGTCGAAATCGTGACCCACGATCAGACACTACTGCGGTCGGCCCTGTCCTCTCCTCAAGCGCCGGCGAGCGACGGGAGCGGAGCTCGCTGGCAGGCGGAAGGCAAGATGAAGACATGGGAGTACTCGTCAAGGTGGAGAGCCGAGAACAGGCCTACGAGGATCTCAAGGGTTGGGGGAGGCGCCTACGGATCTACCGGCCTCCAGTACCGAGCAGGGCGTGCACCTGGTCGACGACTGGTTCGAGGAGCGCGATCTGATTTCGCACCTCCCCTGGCGAAACCCCCGGAACATGCACGCGCAGGCTGACGGCATCCGCACCGGCTCGGGCAACGATGTCTGCCACTCGACCAGCGACCGTGGCCGGGTCATCCCCACTGACGAGCTGATCCTCGCTCCAGTGAGCCTGGGCTGCCGGCGCGGCGTAGCTCCGGTACACGTCGAGCTGAGCCTTCTCCCGCTCGCGGGGCGGCTCCCCCATCCAGGCGCGCCGGACCATCACGACAGGGCCCGTCCCTCCGGCGTCTCGGAACGCATCCGCCAACTGCCTGCACCGCTCCACGCTCGACAGCGAGTCGAAGAGGATGCCGATGCCCAGCGGAGCAGCACGACGTACCGCTGCGAGGCTCATCGCCGCGCTGACCATGGGTATCGGGTGCTCGACACAGCGGTGCACGGCGCGGTCGCCTGCCAGTCGCCCGGCGTCGCGACCGCTCAGCATGTTGGCGACCATGACGAGCCCATCGGCAAATCGTCGAGTCAGGTCATCCTTTGTCGACGCGCCGCGAGCCACGCGATCTCCTCGGCGACGAGCGCGGGCGGCCGCAGCGGGAGCAGCAACGGACAGGGCGCGGCCCACCCGCGGGACATCGCTTCGAGGCACCAGCCGGCGGCTTGCAACGGATTGGGCAGGTAGCCGTGGAACCCCGCGTGGTGCTCGCTCGTCATCACGCCGTCGAAGCCCACCTCGGCGGCGGCGCGCCCCTGTGCGCACAGCTCGGCCACAATGGCGTCGGCAGGCAGGTCGTTGTGAGGGTAGAGCCGCAGCGAGACGCTGCCGGGTGATAGGGGCGGCAACGGCGGGCGAGTGCGCACATATCCTCCAGGATTCGAGTCTTAGAGAGAGGTGAACCGGCCGCCATCGACAACGATGGTCTGACCGGTTATGTAGCGTGACCCGTCTTCACACAGGAAGCGGATCACCGGTGCGATATCGGTCTCGGGGTCGCCGATCCGTCCGAGCGGTACCAGGCGTTGCAAACGGGCCTCCAGCTCCGGGTCCTCCAGATAAGCGTTGCCGAGCGCAGGGGTGACAGCCAGGGGCGATACCGCTGCGACAGTCACGCCGAGCGGGCCCCATTCGATCGAAAGGCTCTTGGCGAAGCCGCGGATCGCCCCCTTCACCGCGGCATAGGCCGGCCGCGCCGGGGTGCCTTCCATTGCTGCGGGTGATGTCATCAGCACCAGCCGTCCGCTCCGGCCGCGCAAGGCTGGAAGCGCAGCCCGCGCACAGTTGAACGCCCCCCGCAACGACACGCCAACATGGTCGTCCCAGAGTTCGTCGGTCAGCTCGTCGATGATCTCTACCTCGCTGGACCGCCTGCTAGTGGCGTTGTGCACCACGGCGTCGAGTCCGCCGTACTGATCCACCGCTACGGCGACCGCGGCCTCGACGTCACCGGCTAACGCGACATCGGTCTGGGACCAGACGGCTCGGCCACCACGGGCCATTACGAGCTCCGCCGTCTCGGCGCCGTTCCGGCCCGGACCTGCCACCACAACTCCTGCGCCTGCGTCCGCGCAGCACAGGCAGATGGCCCGGCCGATGCCCGCACCGCCGCCGGTGACCATGACGGCCTTGCCGTCGAGAGGACGGCCCGCAACGCCGGCTCCGGTCGAGCTGGTCACGGTGTCATCCAGACGCCGCCGTCCACCGCCACGGTGGCGCCAGTAACGAACCGGAACCCCTCGTCCAGCAGCGTCGCCACCGCCGCGGCCACCTCGGTCCGCATCTCGGGTGACCGTCCCAACGCCGGTGCCGGCAACCCCGGTCGGTCGAGACTTGGCACCGGACCTTCCACCCGATCCTCGGCCTGGCCGTCGTAGGAGGACGGGTCGCTGCTCGCAGGCGCGCCAACAGCGAGCAGGTCGGCAGGTACCGCCAGACAGTTGATCGTGATCCCCTCCGTGCCCCAGGCGCGAGCGGCCGCCTTGGCCAGGGCTCGGTAGCCTTCCGACACCGATACCCACGGGACCAGACCGGAGGCCCCCGTCATCGAGAGCGACGGCAGGATCACGACGATCCGACCGCCCCCACCACGCAGGTGGCGGTACGCGCCTTGAAGTCTGTAGCGGGCACGACGCAAGGGTGTCTCAGCCCGCACGACCCACCCGTCTTCGTCGAGCTCGGCCACGGGCGTCGGCACGGCACCCAGGCCCGGGGAAGATACGTCCACGACCGCGTCGACCCGACCGATGCGCTCTGACGCTCGCTCCAGGGCATGCTCGACGTCTGCCCCGGAACGGAACGCACTGCTCACGGTGGCTATCTCGCCGGAGGAACCGGCGACCGAATCGCGCACCTCCACCCCCCGCGCCCCCGCGGCAACGGACTCGTCGGTGAGGACGGCGACAGCCGCTCCCAGATCGCCGATGCCAAGGGCGAGGTCGTGACCCGCGCCCCGGGCCGACCCCAGCACGGCGACGGACCGCCGGCGTACAGGCTCGCCTGACGTCACTCGTCGCCGCCGAGGATACGGTGACGCAGCTCGTCACTGCGGACGAAAACCGGGAGATCGTCAGTGTCGAGGAACGACGGACGGGCCGAGGAGCCTCCGTCCACGGCGAGCACCTGACCGGTCACCCATGACGCCAGGTCCGACATCAGGTAGAGCACGCCGCCAGCGACGTCCTCCGGACGCCCGCGTCGGCGCAGCGGCAGGGCAGCTCGCTCGGCTGCGGTCTCCTCCACGTTCGTCCTAGGACCATCCACTTGGTTCTTCGGTGTGCGGATCGTCCCGGGTGCCACCGCGTTGACGCGGATGCCGTGCGGGCCCCATTCGAGAGCAGCCGTACGCGTCAACGCAATCAGCGCGGCTTTGGCCGATGCGTAAGCGCCGCCGTATGGCATGGCCGTGAGGCCCGCAACCGAGACGATCGTGACGATACTGCCGCCCGCTCCCTGTTCCGTCAGCCGGGCCGCAGCCGCCCGGGTGGTGACCAGCCCAGCTCTCAGGTTGAGCTCGAGCACCTCGTCGAAGGCGCTCAGGTCCGTGCGCAATAGAGACGCCCACTGGTCTGGCCGCATGCCGCCGGCCACGTGCACCAAGCCGTGCAACGGGCCCAGCTCGGCCGCATCGGCCACCGCCTCCTCGACCTGGTCGGCCCGGCGGACGTCGACCACCACTGATCGGTGCGGCCGCCCAGCTCCCGACAGGGCCTCGTCGAGGACCTCCAGCGCTTCCGGGCGCACGTCGAGCCCCACAACTGACGCCCCCGCCTTCGCCAGCATCCCGCAGACGGCCGTGCCGATCCCGCCACCGCCGGCACCAGCTACAACGATCACCCGACCGTCGAGGCCCATCAGCGAGCTGATCTCGACGGCGTCACCGCGGGCGGATTCAGCCATTTCGCCTTCCTCGGAGCGGTCGCGGATTGCCTGTTGGGTTCATACTCACGGCTGATCATTTAGGTCAACGACGCCGCCGGGCCAGCGGCTGGCCTCGTCAACGGCGCTCAATAGCGCGGAGATGGCTATGTTGAGTGGCACCGGGACGCCGAGAGCATTGCCTTTACGGACGACCGCGCCCGTCAGCTCCTCGACCTCCAACGGGCGGCCGGCGAGACGGTCGTAGAGCATCGAGGTACCCATGTCGGGGGCCACGAAGCGGGTCTCTTCCACTAGGGCATCGGCCTCCTCAGGCGCCAGCGGCAGACCAGCGGCCCGCCCGACCGCGATCGCTTCCCGGGCCAGGCCCGTCGCCAGGGCACCTACATCGTCGCGTCGCAAAACCTCGAGTCGTCGACCGGTCAGAGCGGTCAGCGGGGCGATGGCAACGTTTTGCAGGAGCTTGCGCCACTGGGCGAGCTCGAACTCGTCACGCTGCACGACGGTGGCCGCGGTCCTGGCAAACAGCGCAGCGAAGTCTCTCCCGAGGGAACCGTCAGGCACGTCGAGAGTCGAAAAGCCGTGATGCCGCACACGCCCGGGGAACAGCACCTCTGCCGCGCAGCGCACTACGGTCGGCAGCACGGGCGTGTTGCCAGTCCACGACGCCACCCGATCACGGTGATCGATACCGTTCTGGAGCACAGCGACGCCACGGGTCGGACCGCCACACGCTCGGTGCAGCCACTCGGCCGCCGACGCCGTCTGGTGCGCCTTCGTGGCGAGAATCACCCACTCGCCGATCGGGCAGCAGCCAGGGTCGGTCAGCACCGGCGCGTCCAACGTCTCCAGTCGGCCCTCGGTCTCGACGACCAACCGGTCGAACCCACGCCGCACACAGAGGACGACGTCGTGACCGGCCCGACCGAGCTCGTAGGCGAAGTAGCCACCGATGGCACCTGCACCCACGACGACGATCCTCGACACGACTTGCGCGGTCAGTCCCGCCGCGGCCTGCGCTTGGGGCCGGCGGACGTCAGGCCGCGCCGCCCGCGGCTACCGGTCTCCACCAACCCGTCGCCCGACTGGGAGGGGTGGCGCTCGTAGTCCTGGGTGAACACCCGCAACAGTGTGCGAACCGCCGCGTCGAGCACGTCGAGCTCGGGGGTGTCCAGATCATTGAGCAACTGGTTCTTCTCGGCCACCCAGGCCCGGTTGGCCCGCTTCACGAGACGCAAACCACTGGCGGTGAGCCCCACGATGATCTTTCGGCGGTCAGAAGGATCCGGTGAGCGCTCGATCAGGTCCGCCCGCTGGAGACGGTCGAGAATCTGGGTCATCCCGCCGGTGGACCGCACCACGAGCTCGCTGAGGCGGGTGGGTGACAACTGATAAGGCGGACCTTCGATCTGCAGCACCCGCAGCACCGAGTAGTCGATCCACCGGAGCCCGAAAGGATCGAAGACCCGGTGCTGGAAGCTGTCCAGCAACAGGCTCACCCGCGACAGTCGGGCGAAGAAGGCGCTCAGTCCGTCGTCGGAGAGGGAGTCGGGTTCGGTCACGATGAGGGCCACCTTGTCTGGGCTCAGGACATAGCTTAATGTAAAGATACTTAGGAGGAGGATATATGGCCGAGATCATCGTCCGCCCCCTGACTCCCAGCATCGGAGCGGAGGTGACCGGCGTGGACCTGGGGGCTCCCTTGCCCGACGACGTAGTGGCTCTCGTGCGCAAGGCTCTACTGGATCACCTCGTGCTCTTCTTCCGAGACCAGAAGATCACCCCTGCACAGCAGCTGGCCTTCGCCGAGCGCTTCGCCCCGGTGATGATGCCGATGATCGACACGCAGTCGACCGAACAGCCCGGCGTCACCGTGCTCGACCAGACGGCGCCACGCGGCCAGTACACGGAGCGCTGGCACTCGGACTCGACGAACTTGCCCGAGCCGCCGCTGGGCGCGATCCTGCGCGCCGTGCAACTTCCCTCTGTGGGCGGTGATACCTGCTGGGCCAGCATGTACAGCGTGTACGAAGCCCTGTCGACGTCGATGCAGCAGTTCCTCGAGGACCTTACCGCGGAGCACTCGACGGCGATCCTGGACGCCGCCCTGGCCAAGCTCGGCAACGTCGTCCGCCGCGACGACGGGCGCGAACCGTCCCATCATCCCGTGGTGCGGGTCCACCCCGAGACTGGTCGCCGTCTGCTGTTCGTGAACGGCAACTTCACCACGCGCATCGATGGGCTGTCCCAGTCCGAGAGCGACGCGCTCCTCAGCCTCCTCCTGGAGCAGATCGGCTCGCCGGAGCACCATGTGAGGTTTCGCTGGGAGCCGGGGTCGGTCGCGTTCTGGGACAACCGCTGCACCCAGCACTGCGCCATCGCGGACTACACCGAGCGACGAGTGATGTACCGCTGCCTGCTGCGCGGCGACCGCCCTCTAGGTGTGGCCGAGCGATCGCAGACCACGTCCACCGCGTCGTAGCCCTCCCCTCCTCCTCGCGCTGCCAGGGCTGGGACGGCCGCGCCAGGTAGACCTCAGCTGGGGGACACGATGTGGCCCGGTAGCCGACCTGTCAGCTCCCCGTCGACAACTATGGGCTGGCCATTGACGATGGTGGCCGTGACTCCCTGGCCCCACGCCTTGAACCGTCCAACCCCGCCAGGGAGGTCGTGGACGAACTCCTTCCTCCAAGGTCCGATGCGATCCGGGTCGAACACCATGAGGTCTGCCCAGCCGCCGACCCGGACGGTGCCTCGCCCGGTCAGCCCGAGCAGGGCGGCTGGCACCTGGGTGATCTGGCGAATCCCTTCCTCCAACGTCCACACCCGACGGTCGAGAACCCACGATCGCAGGTAGTACGACGACCAGTCGGCGCCGTCGTCACGAGCCAGGTGGGCGCCGCCGTCGGAGACGCCGATCAGCATGCGGGCGTCGAGCTGCGCCGTTCGCACAGCATCGGTCCACTCCGGGCTCTCCGTCCGCCACCGGAACTCGGTGGCCAGGTCCTCGGACAGGGCGAGGTCGAGCATCACGTCGCCCGGAGCCTTGTCCTCCTCGACCGCGACGTCGGCAATCGAGCGGCCCTGCAGCTTCTCATGCTCGGGCCGAACGACCCGATCGACGAAGACGTTGGTCCACAGCGGTGGCGGCACCGTGGTGCCCTTGGCGGGATCCCGGTTGTAATTCTCGACCGCAGTGCGCAGCTCGTCGCGTGCGGCCCGATCCCGCAGGAGCGCCATCCGCTCGTCGTGCGGCAGCGCCAGCATGCGCGCCCACGACGGCACCGCCTGATAGTGGAGGTTCTCGGGCCCGATCACCAGTCCGCGATCGAAGGGGCGGGTGATGAGCAACGAGTACACGGGCGCACCCTGCGCAGTAGCCCGGTCGAGGAAGTCGACAGACGCCTCCCATGTGGCCGTCGGAGCGTCGACCTTGTTGCGGCCACCCAGGCCCTGAATGATGACCGGGAGTCCAGAGACGGTGCCCAGGTCGATCAGGAGCTGCTTGTCCTCGTCGTCCAGGCCTCCGATGGCGCTGGCCGGCAGGAAGGAAATGGTCCCCGATCCGTGCTCGCCAGCAGCGGCGGCGAGAGCCAACACCTCGCGATTGTCAGCGAGGCGCGATGGCACCGCCCGGCCGCGGATGTCGAGATGCGTGGGCGCAGCCGATGACGACAGACCGGCGGCGCCGGCGCGCATGGCGTCGGAGACGATGCGCCGCATCTCGGTGATCTCGTGATCGGTGGCGGTTCGCTCGGTCGCGTCGTCACCCATGACCCAGCGCCGGACGTTCGAATGCCCGACGTAGCACCCGAAATTGACCCCGAGCGCTCCGGCGCGCGTCTGCAGGAAGCGGGCGAACGAGTCGGCCCACTCCACCTCGCTCAGGGCGACGGGATCCATGTTCTCGACCTGGGCGAAGATGCCGCCGACGAAGTCCTCGTCCTCGGGCTTCACAGGTGCCACCGAGAACCCGCAGTTGCCGGCTACGACGGTCGTCACTCCGTGGAAGCACGACACCGTGGCATACGGGTCGAAGGTGATCTGGGGGTCGTAGTGCGTGTGGGGGTCGACGATCCCGGGAGCGACGATCATGCCACTGGCATCGATCTCTTCCTCGGCCCGCTGACCCCCGAGGTGTCCCAGCTTGGCCACCCGGCCATCCCGCACACCTACGTCCACCCGCCGACGAGGCAGCCCGGAGCC
>VAWP01000006.1:1600-15769 GCA_005888295.1 Actinomycetota bacterium | reverse complement strand
GACGTCGATGCCATGACGCGAGGCGGCATCGTCCGCTGACGCCCGGGGGCACTGAGGTGCCCGTTGGTAAGGTCGCTGCGGTGCATCCCATCGAGCGGCTTCGGTACGTGGCCAGGGCTGACGGAGCCGGTCCGACGTCGCTCACGCTCGAGGCAGCGCACGCGTTGGCGGGATTCGCCGACGACCCGGCGGCGCTCGTCACCGCCTGCCGGCGGCTCGTCGATCGGCATCCGACCGTGGGCCCTCTCTGGTGGCTGGCGTGCCGGATGCTGGCGAGCACCGATCCCCAGCAGGAGGTGTGGAGGCTGGCCGACGAGCTCGAGGCTGACGCGACGCCGCTGGTCCTCGCCGAGCAGCCCGAGCTCGAGCACCACGGTTCGCAGGTCCTTGCCGTGCTCGATCGCCAGCTTCACCACCCTCGCCGCCTGCTCGTAGCCGATGTAGGGGTTCAGCGCCGTGGCGATGGCAGGAGAGGAGAGCGCGTAGGTCCGGCAACGGTCCTCGTCGGCCTCGATGCCCGGCACGCACTTGTCCGCCAGCGCTCGGCTGGCCGACGTGAGCAGACGGACGGACTCGAGCAGGTTGCGCGCGATCACGGGCAGCATGACGTTGAGCTCGAAGTTGCCGGTTGCACCTCCGAAGGCCACCGCGGCGTCGTTACCGACCACCTGGGCGACCACCTGGCAGACGGCTTCGGGCACGACCGGGTTGACCTTCCCGGGCATGATCGAGGATCCCGGTTGCAGGTCGGGCAGTCGGATCTCGGCCAGCCCGGCACGCGGGCCACTCGCCATCCACCGCAGGTCGTTGCAGATCTTGTAGAGCGACACCGCCACCGTGCGCAGCACGCCCGACGCCTCCACCAGGGAGTCGCGCGTGCCCTGCACCTCGAAGTGGTCCCGTGCCTCGGTCAGCGGAAGCCCCAGGGAAGTGGCCAGCTCGTCGATCACAGCGGGAGCGAAACCAGCCGGCGCGTTGAGGCCCGTGCCGACCGCGGTTCCCCCGAGCGGAAGCTCGCCCAGGCGCGGCAGGCAGTCGCGGAGCCGTCCGACGCCGTTCTCGACCGCGGCGGCGTACCCGCCGAACTCCTGGCCCAGGGTCACCGGGGTGGCGTCCATGAGGTGGGTTCGCCCCGCCTTCACGACGTGCGCGAACCGGCGACTGCGTTCGCGCAGGGCCTCGCAGAGGTGGTCGAGGGCGGGGATGAGCCCGGACACGATCCCGCGGCACGCAGCCACGTGGATGGCCGACGGGAAGACGTCGTTGGACGATTGGGACGCGTTGGGCTCGTCGTTCGGGCGGATCTCGCGGCCCAGACGCTCACCGGCCAGGTTGGCCAGCACCTCGTTCAGGTTCATGTTCGAGGACGTGCCCGATCCCGTCTGGAAGACGTCGGCGGGGAAGTGGTCGTCCCACCGGCCCTCGACCACCTCGGTCGCGGCCTGGTGCAGGGCCTCGGCCACATCTGCATCGACCACCCCGAGCCGGCCGTTCGCCCGGGCGGCCGCCCCCTTGATGGCCGCCAGAGCGGCGATCAGCGAACGGTCGATCCGCATCCCCGAGATGGGGAAGTTCTCGACCGCTCTCTGGGTCTGGGCTCCCCAGCGCGCCGCGGCCGGGACCCGGACCTCGCCCATCGAGTCGTGCTCGATCCTGTGCTCGCCACCACTCGAGACGTCACTCATGCTCGGGACGGTAGCGCCGGGCACGGACGTCGGTGTAAGTGGCGAGGAGACCCGGGTCGCGTCGCGTGCCCGGCCGGCCCGTTACTCGTGGAGCGCTTTCTGGTGGTTTGCGGCGATATGCGTGGAAAACGTAGATTGCGGTCCCGTCGTGCCCCACGCTCCGCGGAACGCGCCAGCCAGTCGAACGACGAGCGCCCGGTGGCGTCGGATCTTCGCCATCGCCGCTTCGGCCACGACCGTCGTGGTCTACCCGCTGGCCGACCGTCCGACTCCTGCCGCGGCCGATCCGGCCGCCGACCTGCAGGCCCAGGCCAGCGCCCTCGCCGCCCAGATCCAGGCCCAGAGCGCGCAGCAGGACCGGTTCACCGAGGAGTACAACCTGGCCCGGATCCGGGCCGACTCGGTGGCGGCGCAGGTGAACGCCGCCAAGGCCCAGGTGGCCGACAACCAGGCGCGCGTGAGCGCCATCGAGGGGCGGTTGCGCCAGGACGTCGTCAGGTCGTTCATGGATGGCCGCGCCGGCCAGTCGATCGACGTGCTCAGGGACGCCCGCTACGACTCCCTCCTGCGCCAGCAGTACCTCGACGTGCTGGCAGGAGACCAGCACCAGATCCTGAGCCGCCTCCACCAGGCCCGTCAGGGCCTCCAGGCCAGGCAGCAGGCACTCGAGCAGGATCAGCAGTCCGCGCAGGCCGCCCTCGCCGCGGTGACCAGCGCCGGCCAGGCTGCCGCCGCCCAGACGGCCGCCGAGCAGGCGACCCTCGCGCGCGTCAAGGGCCAGCTGGTCGGCCTGGTGGCCCAGGCCCAGGAGCAGCGCCAGGCGGCCCAGGCCGTCGCCGCCAGCGCCGGCTCCCGCAGCACGCAAGGCCACGGACCGGCCTCTTCACCTGGGAGCGGACCGGCTCCGCCACCCAACGGTGGAGCGTCCACCGCCGTGTACTGGGCCGAACAGGAGATCGGCAAGCCGTACCAGTACGGGGCCGCCGGGCCCGACTCCTTCGACTGCTCGGGGTTGACGATGTGGGCCTGGGAGCACGCCGGCGTCTCGCTCCCCCATTCCTCGTCGGACCAGTACAACGTCACCACGCGGGTGTCCCAGGCCGACCTGCAACCGGGAGACCTGATCTTCGAGAACTGGGGCGGCGGGGGGCCCGCGCCGGGCCATGTCGGCATCTACGTTGGCAACGGCCAGATGGTCGACGCTCCACACTCGGGCGAGACCGTCCGGTACGACCCGGCCATCCGCTCCGGTTACTACGGCGCCGGCCGGGTTCGATAGCGGCTCGGAGGCCGACGGCGTGCGGGCGGCCACGATCGCCGACAGGGCGCTGGTCGTCGCCGACCAGCCGGATCCCGTTCCCGACAGCGGTCAGCTCCTGGTGCGGACGCGCGCCGCCGGCGTCAACGCCGCCGACCTGATGCAGGTCCAGGGCGGTTACCCCGCTCCCCCCGGCAGCCCGAGCGACATACCGGGGTTGGAGCTGGCGGGCGAGGTCGTGGCGGTGGGCCGCGACGTCGAGCGGTTCGGGCCGGGCGATCGCGTCATGGCGGTGGTCGGTGGTGGAGCACATGCGGAGCTCGTCCTCGTGCACGAGCGGACCGCCTTGGCCGTCCCCGACGACACCGCGTGGGACGAGGCGGGCGGGTTCCCCGAGGCGTTCACGACCGCCCACGACGCGCTGTTCACCCAGTGCCAGCTGGCGCTCGGTGAGCGACTCGTCGTCCACGGCGCCGCTGGTGGCGTGGGCACCGCGGCCGTGCAGTTGGGGGCGGCGGCGGGTGCCCAGGTCACGGCGACTGTCCGCCGGGCCGAGCTGCGCCCTGCCGTCGCTGCTCTCGGCGCCCAGGTCGTGGGTCCCGACGAGTTCGCGTCGGTGGGTCCGTTCGACGTCGTGCTGGAGCTGGTCGGAGGTCCGAACATGGCGGCCAACCTCGCCGCTCTGGCCGTCGGTGGGCGCATCTGTGTCATCGGGGCGGGCGCCGGAGGCAGCGCCGAGATCAACCTCCACGCCCTGATGATCCTCCGGGCCCGCATCTCCGCTTCCACCCTGCGGGCCCGCCCGCTCGAAGCCAAGGCAGACGCCGCCCGGCGGGTCGAGCGCCAGGTGCTGCCGTTGCTCGCCGCCGGCCGGCTGCGCGTGCCGATCGCGGCGCGTTTCCGCCTCGAGCAGGTGGGCGACGCCTACGAACGCTTCGCCGCTCCCGGCAAGTTGGGCAAGGTGATCGTGCTCATGGACGCCTGACGGCCGGCAGCACGGCGCTCGCGGCGCGGCGCTCAGACAGCGGTCCATCCCCCGTCCACGGTGACGACCTGGCCGGTCACGTAGGTGCTCGCGTCGCTGGCCAGGAAGAGCAGGGCGCCATCGAGCTCGTGCAGCTCGCCCGCCCGGCCCATGGGGGTCTTGCGCCTGATCCAGCGCTGGCCGCCCTCGTCGGCGAACAGGACCTCGGTCATCTCGGTGCGAAACCACCCGGGAGCCAGCGCGTTCACCCGCACGCCCCGCCGCGCCCACTGGGCCGCCAGCTCCCGGGTGAGGTTCACGAGCCCGCCCTTGCTGGCCACGTAGCCGGCCTGGGGAATCTGTCCCGAGCCCACCAGCCCGAGGACCGATGCCACGTTGACCACCACGCCGCTGCCACGGTCCAGCATCTGACGGCCCACGAGCTGGGTGAGGACGAAGGCGGCGGTGAGGTTGACGGCCAGCACCTCGCGGAAGGTCTCGGAGGGCTCGTCCTCGGCGGGCACGGGGTCGGCCGTGCCGGCGTTGTTGACCAGCACGTCGATGTGACCGTGTGTCTCCTGGGCGGTCCCGACGAGGCGTTCGAGATCCTCGTCCCGGCTCACGTCGCAGGCCACCGGGATGGCGCCGTCGAGCTCGGCTGCCAACGCCTCGAGCCGGTCAGCCCGCCGGGCCGCCAGCACCAGCCGGCCCCCGGCGCTGTGCAGCACCCGCGCCAGGTGCTCCCCGATCCCACTCGAGGCGCCCGTGAGCAGGACCACGCGCCCCTCGAGACTGAACCTGTCGAGCGGCCCGGTCGTCGGGACGCTCACCGACGAGATGGTCGTGTCGTCGACGTCGTGGAGGAGGGCGTTGTCTTCCCCGCCAGCGCGTCAGCGCCCGGCGTCGCCGACAGGACGATCGAGTCGCGGGTGCTCGCCTCGAAGCTGTGCCCTGTCGACCACTGCATGCCGGGCAGCAGCTTCGTCCCGTTGTCGGGCGCAGCCGGGAGCCCCGGTGGCTGGGCGTAGGACAGGAAGTTCACCCAGGCACTGTTGATGTCCAGCTCCATGGCCCGCACCGCGCCAGCGTGGGCCAGCACCTGGGCCAGCGTGTACACGCTCAGCCCCGGGCCTCCGGCGTAGACGAGGGCGCCGTTGGCCGTGACGCCCACCCCCGAGCGCCAGGCGAGGACGGCGTTGCCGAAGGTCGCCCCCCAGCTGATGTTGGAGTCGTTCTGGAGGCCCGGCACCGGGGTGCCGTTGTCGACGACGAGGGCGAGGTTCTGGCGCACCGACACGACGTCGGGGCCCATGACGGCGTCTCTCCCCCACTTGGCGACCGTGGGCACCCCGTTGGCCCGGATGACCAGGGAGGCGGCCCCGTCGACGAGGGGCTTGGCGAGCCGGCCGTCGGTGTAGTAGCCGCCTCGGGAGTCCTGCATGCGGAACCCCGAGTTGAAGGCGCTCACGAGGGCTGGACGCTGGTCGGGCGGGATGGGCGTCATCGTCGGCCAGCTCCCGCCGGGGACCTCCGACCCGGAGTACAGCTTGGCCCGGAGCAGGTCGGTGTCCATCCACGCCACCCCGGTCACCAGGCTCGTGTGGACGGCGTCAGGCCGGATGTAGGCGGCGTACTCGGCCGGCAGGCCGCCCACCAGACGACCGATGGGATGCCACTGGCCCTCGCCCGGCAGGGGCGGGCTGGCGAGGGGCACGACGGGGCCCGGTGGTTGCAGGTGCGGCGGCCCCTTCGTCGTCGGCGCCCTCGTCGAGGGACCAGCCGAGGGGATGAGCCCCGCCGCCGGGCGGCCGCCCTTCGGGGGCTGGTGGTGGAGGTACCACTCGCGCTCGACCCACCGCACGATGCCGGCGCCACCGTGATCGCGCACCCACTCGGTGGCGTTGGCACCGAGGCTCGCCCCGCCGGGAACGGTCAGGGCGTGGCCGAACGACCAGCCGAACCAGCTGATCCCGAGGAGGAGGAGCGCAGCGAGTGCGGCCCGGACGGCCCGCCCCCGGGTCGAGACACCCCTCCACAGCCGGGGCCTCCGGCGGTGCCGACGCCGACGACGCTCGCCGGACGGCGGCAGCTCGGGGGGAGGCCCCGGAGGCGGTGGCGAGTCCAGGCCCAGGTCGAGCCGGGTGTCTAGATCCTCGTACGCCACAGGGAAGAAGTATGGCCAAAGATCGGACGCGAGGATGGATCATGCTTCGCCGACAGGGACGATGGCGGCGACATCGCCTGACCGGGTGCCGCCCGCACTGGCGGCACACGGTGGTGGCAATTGGCGTCACGGCGTTGGTCGGTGCCGCGTGCAGCGGCCAGGCAGGACACACCGCTGTCCGCCCCGGCCCAGCGCCGACCGGCCCCCCGCCGACCGGCCTCATGCCGAGCAGTCCTCCGCCAGCGGCCACCGTCCCCCACGTGATGGTGGTGGTCCTCGAGAACCGGGAGCAGGGCACCGTCATCGGTAATCCACAGGCGCCCTACCTCAACGGTCTGGCCGCTCGCTTCGGCTCGGCGCAGGACGCCTACGGCACGACCCACCCCAGCCTGCCGAACTACCTCGAGCTGCTGGCGGGCACGACCTTCGGCATCGACTCGGACTGCGGTGGATGCCGGGTCGAGGGCCAGACGCTGGTCGACCAGCTCGACGCCGGGGGGATCGGCTGGAAGGCCTACATGGAGGCCATGCCGGTGCCCTGCTACCGGGGCGTCTCGTCCGGTTCCTACGCGAAGAAGCATGATCCGTTCATGTACGTCTCGCACCTGGCCGACGATCCGGCGCGGTGCCAGCGAGTCGTGCCCTACAACCGGCTGTCGCAGGACCTGAACAGCCCCAGCGCGCCCTCGTTCATCTGGGTCACGCCTGACCTGTGCGACGACGGGCACGACTGCACCACGGCGGTGATGGACGCCTGGATGGCCAAGAACCTGCAGCCCTTGCTGGAATCGTCCTGGTTCACGGACCACGGAGTCGTGATCGTGACGTTCGACGAGGGCACCTCCGATGCATCGTGCTGCAACGGTGCTCACGGCGGTCGAATCACCACTGTAGTCGTCGCCCAGGGTGCTCCCGGCGGACTGCGGTCGACCGTCCCGGTCGACCACGCCGGCATGCTGGCGACGATCGAGGACCTGTACGGGGTGCGCCACCTCGGCGACGCCGCCTGCCCCTGCGCCGGAAGCCTGAAACCGCTGCTCTGACTGTCAGATGCCGAGATCGAGCTGGGCCGACGTGGGCTCGGCTGTCTCTGGCCGGTTCGGCGCCGGTCGCTCTCCGGGTGTGAGCACCCGATCAGTCGTGCTCGGTCGGGTCCCGCCGCCTCGACGGGTCAGGGCGGCGTCGACCAGCCGGGCCACCAAGGCGCTGAGCTGGCGCTGGTCGGCGCTCGGTAGGTAGGCGCTGCGGCGGTAACGGCGCTGATAGACGTCGACGAGGTCGGGGTACGTCTGCTCCAGCCAGGCCAGGTAGTGCTGCCGCACACCGGGGCGCAGGTGCAGGGCGTTGGTCGAAACCGACACTGCGCCAGCTTCGACGCACGCCTCCACCACCGCTTCGAGCTGGTCGGGATGGTCGGAGAGGCCGGGTAGCACCGGGGCGATGAGCACCCCGCACGGCACGCCCGCCTCGTTGAGCCGGGCCACGGCGGCAACACGCTGCCGCGGGTGGGGCGTACCGGGCTCGCTCGTTCGCCAGACCGACTCGTCGAGTGTCCCGATCGACAGGTTGGTCCGGACGCTCGTCCGGCGCGCTCCCTCGGCCAGGCGGTCGAGGTCGCCCAGGACCAGCGTGGACTTGGTGAGAATCGAGAAGGGGTTGTCCGCCTCGACCAGTGCGTCGACGATCCCCCTCGTCAGCCGGTACTTCCCCTCGGCCCGCTGGTAGGGATCCGTGTTGGTGCCCATGGCGATGGGCTCGCCGTGCCACCTGGCATCCGCCAGCTCGGCCCGCACCCGCTCGACGGCGTTCACCTTGACCACGATCCGCCGGTCGAAGTCCTCGCCGATGTTCAACCCCAGGTAGTCGTGCGTCGGCCGAGCGAAGCAGTTGTGGCTGACGACCCCGTTGGCGATGAAGTCCCCCGTACCGGTCGTGATGTCGTACATCGGGAGCTCGTGACCCAGCGGCTCGATCGACACGACACCGAGGGGAGCATCGCTCTTGACGAGGGTGCCCGGATCTGGAGCGGGATGGGATCGACCGGTGCCGACCACCCGGTCGTTGAGCGTCAGGTGCGCTCGATCCTGACCTCGCTCGGTGTTGGTGACATGTTTCCAGCCCCGATCGGTCAGGAACCTGTGATCGCCGCTGGCCACGAGCTCGGTGCCGTCCTCCAGTACAACCTGGTAGGCGGGCTTGCGCGTCGACCACTGAGCAAGCACCGGCGTCGTTCTGTAGCGGCGGTAGTTGCCATCACGCTCGGTACCGACCACCTGGTCGCCGGGCCGAAGGTCGGCGACGGCTCGAACCCGACCGTCGGCCATGAGGATCGGCGTGTCCGCCCCTATGCAGTACGAACAGGCATGACTGCATCCGCGGTAGGCGTTGATGGTGTAGCGGAAGGGCATCCGGGACGCGGCGGGGACCTCGTTGATCACCCGGCGGGCGTTCACGTGAAGGAACTCGAGGCCCTGGAACTCCGCCCTGCCGACGTGGCGGTCCAGCAGCTCGTCGTCGTCGAAGAGCGCCGGCTGCCCCCCGTCGTCCTCCGCCAGCCGCCAGCGCAGCCGCACCGGGACGCCGGGACCATCAGCCACCGCGGCATCATAGTCGAACGTTTGTTCGAGAAGCCAGCCGAAATCCCGGGAGCGCTGCGGTCCGTAGCTCTTGCCGGGCGGTGCATACTGAGAACTGCCCCATCGGGTCAACCGGAGAGCCGCATTGAAGCCAATCCCTGTCGACTTCCATATCGGATCGCTCCAGATCCACACCTATGGGATCGGGCTGGCCCTGACGGGGATCTTCCTGTGGGTGGTCGCGGCGTCCATCATCGGCGCCCGCGTCGTCCACGTGATCGCCAACATCAGCTTCTACGCCGACAACCCCGGCGACATCTTCGCCATCTGGCACGGCGGGCTGTCTTCCTTCGGCGGCCTGCTCTTCGCCGTCCCCGTTGCCATCGTGCTGGCCCGGCGCCGCTGTCCCGAGCTCGCCACCAGCCGAGCGCTCGACCTGGTGGCGCCCGTTCTGGCGGCCGCCTGGGGCGTCGGGCGCCTGCTCGGCCCCCAGCTCATGGTGAACGGCGGCGGCCACCCCACCAACGCCTGGTACGGGCTGGAATATGCGGGCCAGGTGGGCAAGCGCATCCCGGTGCCGGTCTTCCAGTCGCTCGAGTGCTTCGCCATTCTCGGCATCCTGCTCCTCGTGGAGCGATGGACCCGGGCGGGCCGCCCCGTCGGGATGATCACGGCCCTGGCCGTGGCTCTGTGGTCACTCACCCGCTTCACCGACGAGTTCTTCTGGCTGGCGGTTCCCCGGCTGTGGGACGCCGTCGAGGTCGTCTCGCTGATCCTCAGCGCCTGCGGCTTCGTCGCCGCCGCCCTCCTGTGGCGACGACACCGCCGCCTGGGTGCCGCGCGCCCCGACGCAGGCGCCGCCGAGCCGGGACCCAGCCCCGAGGTGACCGCTGCCACCTGAAGGGACTCAGCCCAGGGGCGCGAACTGCCCCGGGCGTCGACCGGGGCCCGGCGGACCGGCGAAGGCCTGGGCGAGCTGCATCCATTCCCGGGCCATGTCCCCCTCGGCGACGACGTCGGTGTCGTCGGCGTGCCGGCGCTGGGTCACCACCAGGCAGAACCCGAGGGCCGACCCACGCACGACGTCGTGCGCTTCCTCTGCCTCCCAGGTCCACCGCCCGCCCGATGGGGCCAGGAGCTCGACGGCGACCGGCTCGGGCGGCGGCTCTCGGCCGCGCACGATGTAGCTGAACGGACGTGACCGGACCCCGATGTGGGCGACGTGGCGGAGGCGATCGGTCGGAACCCGCGTCGTGCCCACGCCGTCGGCGACGTCCTGACCGTGGGCCCAGGCCTCCATGAGGCGGGCGCTGACGAACGAGGCCAGGCTCATGGGCGGCCCGTACCAGGGAACGCGGACCCCTGGATCGGCGGCGGCCACCGCAGTGAGCAGGTCCTGACGTCCGCGACGCCACGACCCGAGCAGCTCTCCACTGGACATGGCGCGGGCCTCCGCCAGGTGCCGCTCGGTGAAGTCGTCACCTTCGGCCAGCACGGCCTCGACCTCGGCCCGGAACCGCGCGGGCGCCGTCAGGGCTCTCTCGGCGGCGGCGTCGAAGTAGGTGAGGTGCCCGATCTGGTCGCCGACGGTCCACCCCTCGGCAGGTGTCGGCCGGCCCCAGTCCCGCTCGGCGAGGCCCCCCACCAGGACATCCAGATCTTCCTGCTCGGCGACCAGGTCGGCCCGGATGTCGTCGATGTCGGCCACGGCGAGGCAGACCGTATCTCCGGCTTTATGCTTCTGACCAGGAAAAGGCCGTGAGGAGGTGGGCACGGTGTCCAGCTCGACAGTCCTGATCGTCACCGACGTCCAGCGCGACTTCTGCCCGGGCGGCTCCCTCGCCGTCGAAGGAGGCGACGACGTCGCCCGCCGCATCACGGCGTGGGTCCGCGCCCATCGGGACCTCTACGGTGCCGTCGTCGCCACGAAAGACGAGCACGAAGCCCCCTGGCACCACTTCACCGATCACCCCGACTTCCTCAACACCTGGCCGCCCCATTGCGTGATCGGCACGCCGGGGGCCGACTTCCACCCCGACCTGCACTGCGACCCTGACGCCATCTTCACCAAGGGCCGCTTCCGGGCCGCCTACTCGGGCTTCGAGGGCACCGACGCCCAGGGCACCTACCTCGAGACCTGGCTGCGCGGCCGGAGGATCGACGACGTGCACGTCGCCGGCCTCACGAGTGACTACTGCGTGGCAGCGACGGCGTGGGACTCGGTGCACGCCGGCTTTCGCACGACCGTGCTCCAGGACCTGTGCGCAGGTGTATCGCCCGATACGACAGCATCGGTGCGTTCCGAGCTGGCCGCCGCCGGCATCCCCTTCGTCGACAGCAGCCGCTTCGTGGCAGAGAAGCGGTCCGCGTGACCACACCGGCCGAGCTCGCCGCCCTCACCCGCAGGGCGCCGCCCCAGGTGGTGCGGACCGCCGGGCCTGCCTGGGACGGGTGAGCCGGTCGCCCCAGAAGTGCCGGGCAGTGGGGACGGAGGGAATCGAACCCTCACTGCGGGCGTTTTAAGCGCCCTGCCTCTGCCGGTTGGGCTACGTCCCCGTGGTCCTCGTCCTCACGATAGGCCCGGCTCGGCGGCATAACATGACTCCGTGGCGGCTGGAGACAGGTTCGTCGAGGCAACCAGACCGGCGGCGCTGGTCCCGCTCCGTCCCCGGGACGCCGAGACCGAGGCGCCGCTGCACGACCCCAGGCTGTCGGACGTCGACGAGTGGGGCCGCTCTGAGCACATGCGGGCCGTCGCCCGCCAGATCTACGGTCCCCTCTACCGCCAGTGGTTCCGGGTGGAGTGGCAGGGCCTGGAGAAGGTGCCCACCAGCGGTGGTGCGCTCCTGGTCGCCAACCACGCCGCCGCCATTCCCTCCGATGCACCGGTGATCATGCACGGCATCGAGGAGGAGCTGGGGCGGCCCGTCTACGGCCTGGCCGACCACATCTTCAAGACCTTCCCGGTCGTCGGCACCCTGTGGGCCCGACTGGGTGGTGTGGCCGCCCACCCCGAGAACGCATTCCGCCTGCTGCGCGAGCAGCGCCAGCTCGTCCTGGTGTTCCCGGAGGGAACCAAAGGTCCGGGCAAGCTGTACCAGGACCGGTACCGGCTGCGGCGCTTCGGGCGCGGTGGGTTCGTGGAGATGGCCATGCGCGCCGGCGTGCCCATCGTCCCCATCGCCGTGGTGGGAGCCGAGGAGTCGATGCCGACCCTCGCCAAGGTCCCGGCGCTGGCTCGCGCCCTCGGTGTGCCCTACGTCCCGATCACTGCCAACCATCTGGTGTTCGGGCCCGTCGTCGGGACACTCGCCTACTTCCCGTCCAAGTTCAAGCTGCGCGTGCTCGATCCGGTCACGTTCCAGGTCCCACCCGAGCAGGAGCGGTACTCCAAGAGCCGGGTCATGGACGAGGCCGAGTCCATCAGGGTGAAGCTGCAGGACAACCTCTACGACATGCTGCGCGACCGCCGCAGCGTCTGGTTCGGCTGACCGCGTGGGGCGCCGTGTCCTGATCACGGGGCTCGGGACGTTCTGGGGCGGCCGCATGGCCCAGGCGCTCGAGCAGGATCCCGACGTCGAGATGATCGTCGGCCTCGACACCGTCACCCCGTCGGTCGAGCTGGAGCGGACCGAGTACGTGCGGGCCGACCAGAGCTACTCGATCCTCTCCCGCATCGTCCGCGCCGCACAGGTCGACACGATCGTCCACACCTTCCTCGTCGTGGACTCCACCCGCATGAGCGGGCGGGCGCTGCACGAGACCAACGTCATCGGGACGATGAACCTGCTCGCCGCGGCGAGCACCGCCGGCGCGCCGGTGCGTCAGATCGTGGTGAAGTCCTCCAGCCTCGTGTACGGGTCCTCGTTCCAGGACCCCGTGTGGTTCCGCGAGGAGACGCCTCGCACGGGGCCGCCGAGGACGCGGATCGAGTCCTCCCTGCTCGAGGCCGAGGGTTACCTGCGTGACTTCGCCGAGGACAACCCCCACGTGGTGGTGACCCTGCTGCGCTTCGCCAACGTGCTCGGGACCGAGATCGTGACGGCGACGAGCCAGGCTCTCGAGCGCCAGACGGCGCCCTACGTCTTCGGCTTCGATCCCCTCATCCAGTTCGTGGAGGAGGGCGACGTCGTCCGTTGTCTGGAGTTCGTCACCCGGCACGGGGTGGCCGGCATCTTCAACGTGGCGGGCGACGGCCGTCTCCCCTGGAGCGAGGTGGCCAGCATCTGCGGCGTCCGCCTGCTGCCGCTGCCGTTCGTCCTGACCAACGTCGCCGCCGCTCCCCTCCGCCAGCTGGGCCTGCTCGACCTGCCCTCCGAACTGCTCACCCTGCTCCGCTTCGGGCGGGGCATCGACAACCGCAGGCTCAAGGACGCCGGCTTCACCTATCGCTACACCTCGGCCGGCGCCGTCGAGAACTTCGCCCGCGCCCGCCGTCTCCGGCGCACGGTCGGCGCGACCCCTCCCGAGTACACCTACGAGCGGGACGTGGAGGCGTTCTTCCGGCACTCACCGGCGGTCGTGCGCAATCCGGAGGCGTGATCGGCCGGCGGCGGGGCCGTCAGGAAGGAGGCGAACGTCAGGTCCAGGCGCCCATGAGCTCGTCCCTGCGCTCGGCCCATTCCTCGGTGGTGATGGCGAAGCGGATGTGGTCCTCCCAGCGGCCGTCGATCTGGAGGTAGCGCACCGCCACCCCCTCGTTGCGAAGACCGAGCTTCTCGACCACGCGTCGGCTGGGCCGGTTGCGGGGGATGATGGAGACCTGCAGGCGGTGCAGGTCGAGCTCCTCGAAGGCGATCGCAGCACCTTGGCGTTGCGGGTCTTGGGAAGGGCGGCGGCAAAGCGGATGCTCGAAGGACGGAACGAGCGCCCGAGCTGATCCGCGACGAGCGTTGTCAGCTCACGACGCAGCTCCTCGCCCGGGCGCCAGTCCGGGCCGAGCACGACGAAGGCCCATAGCACCTCCCCCTTGACGGCGTCGGACGAGCCCATGGGCGGACGGGGCTCCCACGGCACCAGCCAGCTCCGACATCGCCGCCGGACCTCCTGCCACTGGGCGAAGTCGTGCTCGACCAGCGGGCGCAGCAGCACGCGTCGTCCCGTGAGCTCGAGCGTCGAGGCCCGGATCACCGGCCCCACCTCACCGGCCCCGCCTCACTGGCCCCGCCTCACTGGGCCTCCCGCACTGCGTCCACCGCGGCCGGGTCCTCCAGGGCCGACAGGTCGCCCGCGTCGCCGCCCGTCGCCGCCGAGCGGACGGCCCGTCGCAGCACCTTGGCGTTGCGGGTCTTGGGAAGGGCGGCGGCAAAGCGGATGCTCGAAGGACGGAACGAGCGCCCGAGCTGATCCGCGACGAGCGTTGTCAGCTCACGACGCAGCTCCTCGCCCGGGCGCCAGTCCGGGCCGAGCACGACGAAGGCCCACAGCACCTCCCCCTTGACGGCGTCGGGCACGCCGATGGCGGCGGCCTCCAGGACAGCGGCGTGCGAGACGAGCACTGACTCGACCTCAGCGGGTCCGAG
>VAWP01000006.1:0-1535 GCA_005888295.1 Actinomycetota bacterium | reverse complement strand
GTCTCGAGGTAGCGCTCCGGGTCACGGTACAGGCCCCTCGTCATGGCCGGCCACGGCTTGGTGCACACGAGCTCGCCGACGGCGTTTCGCAGAGGACGGCCGAGGTCGTCGAAGACGTCGACCGCCATGCCCAGCGCGGGGCCGCCGAGCGAGAGCGGCTTGAGGGGCGCGACGGGGTGGGGGGACAGAAAGCACGCGCCGACCTCGGTGCCGCCCGAGATGTTGATCACAGGGCACCGCCCGGCGCCCACGACCTGGAAGTACCACCACCACGGTTGCTCGTTCCAGGGCTCGCCCGTCGAGCCGAGGATGCGCAGCGCCGACAGGTCGTGGGCGGTGACGGGGTCGTCGCCGTGAGCCAACAGCGCCCGCACGAGCGTCGGGCTCACGCCACAGATCGTCACACGGTGCCGCTCGAGCAACGCCCACAGCCGGTCAGGGCCCGGATGGTCCGGGGCGCCCTCGTAGAGCATGAGCGTGGCACCCACGGCGAGGCCGCCGAACACCTTCCACGGACCCATGATCCATCCGATGTCGGTGAACCAGAAGAGGACATCGTCGGGCCGGCAGTCGAACTGGAAGGCCACTTCCTCGGCCACCTTGACCCCGAAGCCGGCGTGAACGTGCACCGACCCCTTGGGTCGCCCCGTCGTCCCCGAGGTGTAGCCGATGAACAGCGGGTGCTCCGAGTCGAGCGGTCGGGACGGAAAGGCCTCGCCATCCGGATCGGGCCACGGCAGCCACGTCTGTCCGTCGAGCGCGCCGCCGCCGAGCCGCTCCACGACGACGACGGTCTGCACCGAGGGCACAGCGGCCACGGACTCCCGCGCCGCGTCGAGCATGGGCACCACGGCCCCGCGACGACGAAACCCGTCGGCGGTCACCAGTGCGACGGCGCCGGCATCGGACAGGCGGGTGCTGACCGCGTGCGGCGCGTACCCGCTGAACAGCGGCAGGAAGACAGCACCCAGCTTGGCCAGCGCCATGAGCGTGGCCACGGTCTCGGGCACCATGGGCAGGTAGACGCCCACCGCGTCGCCCTCCCCCACCCCGCGCCCGGCCAGCATCCGGGCCAGCCCGTCGGCCTGCGAACGGAGCTCCCCGTAGGTCCACCTGCGAACGTCGCCGTCCTCGCCCTCCCAGACCACCGCCGTCCGGCCGGGGTGAGCGGCGGCGTGGCGATCGACGCACACCTCGGCCAGGTTCAGCCGTCCACCGACGAACCACCGGGCCCACGGGGCCCCGCGGTCGACGTTCACCACCTGCCGGTACGGTTCGACGAAATGGATGCCGAGGAAGTCCACGACGGCCGCCCAGAACCACGCCGCGTCGTCGATCGAGCGGGCCACGAGGTCGTCGAACCGGGTGATGCCGTGGAGTGCCATGAACCGGCCGACGTTGGTTCTCGCCGCCTCCTCGGGATCGGGCCACCAGGCCGCCATTCGCTCGGCCGACACGCCGCTCATCTGCCGAGTACCTCGCCCAGCGCCCCGAGCAGCAGCGTGACGTTGCGAGGACGGGCGGTATGGCCCATG
>VAWP01000178.1 GCA_005888295.1 Actinomycetota bacterium | reverse complement strand
GACCGAGCCCAGCAAGCCCCACGTGTACGGGTGCTGGGGGTCGTAGAAGACCTCCGAGAGGGAGCCCTCCTCGACGACACGACCGGCGTACATGACCACCACCCGGTCGGCCACGTCGGCCACCACGCCCAGATCGTGGGTGACCAGGATGACGGCGACCCCGGTCTCGCGTCGCAGGTCCTCGATCTCGGCCAGGATCTGGGCCTGGATGGTCACGTCGAGGGCAGTGGTGGGCTCGTCGGCGATGAGCACCTCCGGGGAGCACGAGAGTGCCATGGCGATCATCACCCGCTGTCGCATGCCGCCCGAGAACTCGTGAGGGTAAGCCCGCACGCGGTCGCGCGCCCGCGGGATGCCAACCCGCTCGAGGAGCTGCACGGAGCGGTCCATGGCCGCCCCCCTGCTAACGTGCTCGTGGGCGCGTATCTGCTCGACGATCTGGTCCGCGGTCATCGGGTCCTGGAAGATCATGGCGACCCGCGCCCCGCGTACGCGTCGCAGCTCCTCCTGCGAGGCCCGCACGAGGTCGAGCCCGTCGAGGTGGGCCTCGCCCTGGATGGTGGCGTTGGGCGAGCGCGTGAGGCCGAGCAGGGTCATCGCCGTCACCGACTTTCCCGATCCGGACTCGCCCACGATTCCCAGCACCTCACCCCGGTCGAGGGTGAAGCTGACGCCGTCGACGCATCGGACGACACCCTCCTCGGTGGTGAAGCACACCTGGAGGTCGTCCACCTCGAGCAGATGCGGAGCCATCAGCCGCTCAGCCGGATCCGCGGGTCGAGGTAGGCGTAGAGGATGTCGATGAGCGCGGCGAGCAGCACCACGGCGAAGGCGGCGAACATGACGATGACGAGCACCGGCGGCACGTCCAGCGACTGGATCGACTGCGCCGCGTACTGGCCGACCCCCTGCAGGTTGAACACCGTCTCGGTGATGATGGCGCCGCCGCCGATGACGGCGGCGAAGTCCAGCCCCCAAAGGGAAACGATGGGGATGAGCGAGGTCCGGAGCACGTGGCGGACCAGGACGCGGCGCTCGGAAAGGCCCTTGGCCCGTGCCGTGCGGACGTAGTCGTCTCCCATCGTGTCCAGCATGGTCGAACGGAGCACGCGCGAGTAGAAGCCGATGAAGAGCACCGAGAGGGTGAGCCACGGCAGGACCAGGTGCCAGAACCACTGGAACGGGTCCTGGGTGATCGGGACGTAGCCGCCGTTGGGGAAGATCGGCAAGAGGAATGCGAGCACGTAGAGCAGGATGGCGCCGACCACGAACACCGGTGTGGAGATGCCGGTCAGGCTAAGGACGGCGAGGGCCCGGTCGCTGAAGCGCCCCGCTTTGACGGCGCTCACCATGCCCAGCACGATCCCCCAGAACAGCCAGATGACGCCGGCCCCCACGGCCAGCGACACCGTGGCCGGCAGGCCCCGGCGGATCTGGTCGATGACGTTGATTCTCTGGGTGTAGGAGATGACGCTGCCGGTGAAGACCTTTTGCATCGTGATGAGGTACTGGTCCCAGATCGGGCGGTCGAGTCCCCAGGTGTGCCTGACGGAGGCAATGTTCTCGGGCGACGCCGTACGCCCGGCCAGACGCAGGGCGGGATCGCCGTTGGGGATCTTCTGGAAGATGAGGAACGTGAGGACGGTGATGGCGAACAGGACGAGCACCATCGAGGCGACGCGGCGGACGGCGAAGCGGCCCATCAGTGCTGCAGACGGACCTGGGCCCGCGGGTCGAGGGCGTCTCGTACCCCGTCGCCGAACACGTTGATGCCGACCACCGCCAGCACGAGGGTGAGACCGGGTACCAGCACGAGGTGCGGAGCGGCGGTGAGGAGCTGGAGACCTTCACCGATCATCGTGCCCCAGGACGGGTTCGGTGGCTGAACGCCGGCGCCGAGGAAGGACAGCGCGGCTTCGAGGAGGATGGCGTTGGCGATGATGAGGGGGATGAACACCACGATGGTCGAGCCCAGGTTGGGCAGGACCTCCGACGTCATGATGCGCACGTGCCCCATCCCCTGGGTGCGGGCGGCGTCGATGAACTCGCGTTCGCGGAGAGAGAGCACCTGGCCCCGGATGGGCTTGCCCACCCAGGGCACGTACACGAAGCCGATGATCAGGGCGGGTATGAACAACGAGTTGCCCCTGATCGTGAGCGGACCGAACTTGAGGCCGCCGAGGGCCAGGGAGGTACCGAGGGCGATCCCGAGCAGCAGCGGCGGGTAGGCCCAGATCACATCCATGACGCGGGCCAGGATGCCGTCCACGGCCCCCCGGAAATAGCCTGCCGTCGTACCGACGATGGTGGCCAGCACCGTGGTGATCACCGCGGCCAACAGCCCGATCTCGAGCGAGGCCCGCCCGCCGTAGAGGAGGCGCACGGCGACGTCCCGCCCGTTCTGGTCGGCCCCGAAGAAGAAGCGGCTGTGCCAAGTGGGACCGATGGGGATACCCGTGGTGGAGACGACGTTTTCGGAGTGCCCGCTGACCGTGATCGTCTCGGTGATGTGGTTGTCGTTCGGCCCCGTGTGGGCGATGTAGCGGGAATAGAGCGGTGCGGCCGCGCTCACCGCCACCACGAGAAGGAAGATGACGCCGAAGGCCAGCGCCACGTGGTTGCGGCGGAGACGGCGCAGGGCGAGACGGTAGGGCCCGACGCCGGCGGTCGGCTGCCCCTCCCCAGCACCCTCGCCGGCGAGGTCGGGGTCAGCCTCGCCGGCGAGCCGCAGGCCACCGTGCTCTTGGCTGGTGCCGGCGGGCTGGGTGGCCATCGGTCAGCTGTTCAGCTGCCAGCTGGACCAGTCGTTGTAATAGACGGGGTGGAACACGGCCGAGTTGAAGTTGATCCGGTTGGACATGAACTTCGGCACCTGCTCGTAGCCGTACACGGCTTCGTAGGCTTGCTGGGCGACGTACTGGTCGAGCTGGGCCCATTGCGAAGCCACCGTCGACAGCTGGGTGGCGGGCACCGGGTAGAGCTTGGCCAGCGACGACTGGATCTGCGGGTCGTTCACCTTGCTGAAGTTCTGGTTCTTCACCGGCTGGATAGCCGTGCCGTCGAGCAGGAGGTAGAAGTCGGACGGGTTGGGGAAGTCCTGCGACCAGTCGGCGAAGCCGGTCTGCGGGTTGGTGCTGGCGTTGCCGATGGTCGTGAAGTACACGGAGTC
The DNA here is from genome assembly GCA_005888295.1 of Actinomycetota bacterium. GTDB lineage: Bacteria > Actinomycetota > Acidimicrobiia > Acidimicrobiales > AC-9 > AC-9. The sequence continues at coordinate 918 of VAWP01000178.1, read as the reverse complement.
CTGGAGGATCTGCTCCGTCGCGTGGAAGCCGAGCTGGTTGAGAACGCTCGTGTAGTAGTCCACGTACTGGCGGCGCGGGGTGCGGGTCTCTCCGTACACCGTGACCGGCGTCCCGGCCAGTCCCGACTGCTGGACCAGCTGCTTGGCCTTGTTCAGGTCAGGAGCGGCGTTGGGGTCGCCGTACGGGCACGGTGCCGTCGGGTGGCCCGGCAGCTGGGGCGGCAGGAAGTAGCAGCCCGGAGTCAGGAAGCCGCTGGCCAGGCGCTGGAGCGCGCGACGGTCGAGGGCGAGGTTCACGGCCTGGCGGGCCATGGCGTTGTTGAACGGTCTCCTTGGCGAAGCGGCTGGCTGCGCTCGATTGGATCTGGTTGAGCAACGTCGGCGGCACCGTGTCACCGGCGTCGAAGTTGTCAGCCTGGTTGTTGAGGACCTGCTGGGCCTCCGTCAGGGTGTTCGACTGGATGTGGACGTTGATCGTCTGCAGGTGCCCCTGGGGTATTCCCGGGATGTTGAACCGACTGTTCTTCTGCATCGTGAACGACTGGTTGGGCACGACGTTGGTGATCGCGTAGGAGCCGACGCCGGGTGGCGGGCTGTTGCCCTGGTCGGTCATGGGGGTACCGGTGGGCACGAGCCCGGCCGCCGGGAAGGCGATGACGTTGTCGAAGGCCCCGTAGACCTTGGTCAGATGGATGGTGATCTGCCCGGTGGCGTCGTCGGTCGTGATGCCGCTGATCGTCGGGGCCTTGCCGCTGTCGTAGTCGGAGGCGCCGACGATGTAGTCGGTGAAGAACGACTTGCCGCCCCAGCCGATCTTCATTGCCCGCTCGAGCGAGTAGGTGAAGTCGGAGGCCTTGACGGGCGCGCCGTTGGAGTAGGTGAGCCCCGGGCGTAGCGTCAACGTGTAGGTCAGGCCGT
>VAWP01000177.1 GCA_005888295.1 Actinomycetota bacterium | reverse complement strand
GGTTCGAGGCGCTGGGCGCGGTGCTGCTGGCCGCCGAGGCCGCCGCCGACAGCGCCGTCGCCTGGCGGCGATGGGGCGATCCCCGCCGGGCGGCCAAGGCCGAACAGCGGGCGGACGCCCTCTCCGCCACCTGCGAGAACCCGGCCACCCCCGCCCTCCTGGCGATCAAGAGCCGATCACGCCTCACCCAGGCCGAGCGGGAGACCGCCCTGCTGGCCGCCGCGGGCCGCTCCAACAAGGAGATCGCGGCGCAGCTCGGCATCTCCGTCCGGACGGTGGAGAACCACCTCCAGCACGTCTACGAGAAGCTCGGGATCTCCGCCCGCACCGACCTGCCCGAGGGGCTCGAGCACGCCTACTGACGACAGGCCGACGAGGGACGTTCGGGTCCTCGACCGGCGGTAGGTAGCCGGTACTCAGGTGCAGCGCCCCCGTGATCTGGTCCACTGCTGGCATGTACGACTTCAGCCAGCAGACCGCTCTGGTGACGGGCGCCGCCACGGGCCTCGGCAAGGCGATCGCCACGCGCCTGGCGGCGGACGGCGCCGCCGTCGCCCTCGTGGACATCGACGAAGCCGGCCTCGAGGCGACAACCCGCGACCTGGCCGCCACCGGAGCGAAGGTCCTCGCCGTCACCGCCAACGTCGGCTCCGCCGACGACGTCGAAGCGGCGGTCAAGGCGGCCGAGGCGAACCTCGGACCGGTCGGCCTGCTGGTGAACAACGCCGGCATTGCCGTCATCAAACCGTACTTGGACCACACCGACGAGGACTTCGACCGCCAGTTCACCGTGAACCTCCGGGGCACCCACCTGTTCCTGAGCCGCGTCCTGCCCGGCATGGTGGAGCGCCGCCGGGGCGCGGTCGTCAACATCTCGTCGGTGGCCGCCATCCATGTCACCGCCCCCCACGCCGGTTACGCCGCCTCCAAGGCGGGCGTCATCGCCCTCACCCAGGAAGTCGCCTTCGAGGTGGCCCGCCACGGCGTCCGGGTGAACTGCGTGGCACCCGGGCTCATCGCCGTCCCCCCGAGCGCCACCAAGCAGCCCTACCTCCAGAGCGCGGCCGGAACCGCCGGACGGGTCACGACGCCGACGACGACCCGGCCCCTCGGCTTCGGCCAGCCCGAGGACGTCGCCAACGCCGTCGCCTTCCTGCTGTCCGATCAGGCCCGGTTCATCATCGGCCAGACCCTGAAGGTGGCGGGCGGGACGGATCTCCAGATCAGCATGACGTATCCCGGGGAACCGCTGCCCTGACGCCGATCCGGTGAACGGCCCAGTCGATGGCGACCCGGTACCACTCCGGCGCGCGGCGATGGAGATTGTTCATGTGGCCGCTGTCGGGCTCGACGTACTGCTCGTAGCAGGCGACCCTCGGATAGAACTCCCGCTCGCGGGCGGCGCTGCTCTGCGGATCTGAGCACGTCCGGTCGCACATCAGCTGGTCGTGGTCGCCGAGGACGACGAGGGTCGGGCCGACGATGTGGTCGGACGGGTCACGGCGCTGTCCGGCGTAGCCGAACGTCGACATCTCGCCGAAGGCGATCGTGTCCTTCAACTGTTCGTCGAGGGCGCACACGGCCGGGTCGACGCCGGGCGCGTAGTACAGCGCCTCGCAGCGCCGACCCGGCCTCGTGGTCAGGTACCCGGCCCCGTGCGGGACCGTCCGCCCGTCCTCGTACTTGGGGTCCTCTTCGACGGGATGGAACACGGCCGCCGCCGGCATGATCCCCGGCCAGTTGAGGATGTGGCTGGCACCGCTGACGATGATGCCGTCGGCGTCGTCGGGGTAGCGGCCGGCGGCGGTGAACGTCGTGAACCCCCCGACGGAGTGGCCGACCAGCATCACCCGCTCGAACGGCCGGCCGAGGGCGCCGGCCCGCAGGTCGCGCACCACCTGGTGGACGACCCAGGCGTTGACGTCGTAGTCGATCGTCCACGACGGCGGGTGATCGCTGTATCCGTAGCCGAGGCGGTCGAGCGCCAGGGTGGCGAAGCCGGCCCGGGTGGCGGCCTCGACGTAGGAGTAGCGCTGCGGGTCGAGTGGCCAGTCCCAGTAGGTGTGGTTGTAGGTGCCGCCGTGGAGGAGCACCTGGATCGTGCGGCCATCGGGTGACCCCTGGGCGCACAACCGGCCGAACACCCGGAACGTCGAGCTCTCGTTCGGCGTCATGGTCACCGGGAAGTACCAGTCGCGGCACTGGGCGCTGCTCGGCGACCGGTCGGCGACGACCGCCGGCGTGACACCCGCCGCCGAGGCACCGGCGGCGCCGGGGAGACCGGGGGCGAGCCCGAGGCCGACGAGCGCCAGCGCGACGAAGCGACGCACGGCCGGCCCTACCGCACGACCTCGAGGAACTCGACGGGGACGCCGTCGGGGTCGGCGACGTAGAAGCTGCGCATGCTGGGCGTGATCTGGACGACGTCGGAGATGATCTTCACGTCGCCCCGGCGCTCGATGTCGGCGTGCTTGGCGGCGACGTCGTCGACGAAGAAGCTGAAGTGCATGCTGCCCGGCCGGTTGTGGTCGAGTTCCAATT
>VAWP01000176.1 GCA_005888295.1 Actinomycetota bacterium | reverse complement strand
GATCCGTGACGACCCTCGGTGTCGAGCGGCCGGCCCTCGAGACGTTGTCATCACCTGCGACCCACCATCGCCAGCGGTCGGCCGTCCCCACGCTGATCCCGACCCGAGGCCCTCGCCCCGGACGAGCCGGTGGTCGGCGCCCGTCGGTGGCGACGATCACACCCCCCTCGCCGGTGACGAGGTCGGTACCGTCGTGCTCACGCCCCACGTCCAGCGCTTGACACAGCTTACCGGGCCCGCTGCACAGGTCCTGCGCCCGGCGGGCGCCGCTCCGGCGGGCCCACATCTGCTCGATCCCCGTGACCGGGGCCAGAGCCCGGAAGAGCACGGCGTGGGCGATTCCGTCCCAGCCGCACACGGCGTTGGCGCACCAGTGCACGCCGTAGCTGAAGTAGACGTAGAGATGCCCGGGTGGACCGAACATGGTGGCGTTGCGTCTGGTCGGGCCCCGGTAGGCGTGGGAGGCCGGGTCCTGGGCGCCGCAGTACGCCTCCACCTCCACGATCCTCCCGGCGACGTCGCCCCGGACCAGGAGCTTGTTCAGCAGTGCGGGAGCCACGGTGCGGGCGTCGCCCGTGAAGAACTCGCGCGTGAGCGGCGCCCACCCGTTCCGACCGGGCCCGGTTCGCTCAGCCACGCCCCACCCGCTCGCCGTCGATCTCGAGGCGACGGCGGAGGTTGCGCAGCTGGTCGGCCACCGGCTTGGGCCCCGCTCCACCCGGCGTGGTGCGACGGGTGACGGCCACCCCCGGCTCCAACAACGCCACCGCCTCGCTGCCGAGATCCGGGTGGCCCTCCACCAGCTCGGGCAGGGGAACGTGGCGCTCCAGTGAGTCGCGCACGATCGACGCCACGATGCCGTGGGCCTGACGAAATGGCGTGCCCCGCGCCACCAGCCACTCGGCCAGGTCCACCGCCGCAGCCTCCTGGCTGTCGGCCGCCACCCGCATCCGGTCGAGGTCGAACCCGACCGTGGCCAGGAGCCCCTCGAGGGCCGCCACGCCCCGTCCGACCTGGTCGATGGCGTCGAACAGGGGCTCCTTGTCCTCCTGGAGATCGCGGTTGTAGGAGAGGGGGAGCCCCTTGAGCGTGGTCAGCATGCCGGTCAGGTGACCCACGAGACGGCCGGTCTTTCCCCGCAGCAGCTCGGCCACGTCGGGGTTCTTCTTCTGCGGGAGCATGGAGCTGCCGGTGGCGAAGGTGTCGTGGAGATGGACGAAACCGAACTCCTCGGTCGACCACAGCGCCAGCTCCTCGCCCAGCCGGGAGAGGTGGACGCCCAGGAGGGCCAGGTCGAAGAGCGCCTCGGCCACGAAGTCCCGGTCGCTGACGGCGTCCAGGGAGTTCTCGAACCGGCTGGCGAAGCCCAGGTCGGCAGCCACCGCGTCGGGATCGAGGTCGAGCGAGGAGCCGGCCAGGGCGCCCGCCCCCAGGGGTGAGACGTCGAGCCGGTCCACCGTGGCGACCAGGCGGTCGACGTCGCGGGCCAAGGCCCAGCAGTGGGCGAGGAGGTGATGGGCGAGCAGCACCGGTTGTGCCCGCTGGAGGTGGGTGTAGCCGGGTAGGTAGGCGTCGCCGGCCTCCTCGGCCCGGTCGGCGAGCACCGTCTGCACCGCGACGATCGACCGGGTCAGCGCCTGCAGCTCCCGCTTGGCGTAGAGCCGGAGCGCCGTGGCCACCTGGTCGTTGCGGCTGCGGCCGGCGTGCAGCTTGGCGCCGACGTCGCCGGCCACCTCGATGACCCGCCGTTCGATGGCGGTGTGCACGTCCTCGTCGCCCTTGACGAACGTGAACCGTCCGCCCTCCAGCTCGTCACCGACCTGGTCCAGGGCGCCGAGCAGCGCCTCCCGCTCGTCGGGCGTGAGGATGCCGGCCCGCTCGAGCCCGCGGACGTGCGCCCGGGAGCCGGCGAGGTCGTCGCCCGCCAGGCGGACGTCGAAGGACAGGCTCTCGGTGAATGCCACCACCTGATCGGCGGGCGGCACCCCGAACCGCTCCTTCCACAGGCTCATCGGGGCGGGTGGGGCCGGCGCGGCTGGCGGGCCGCCCACGTCTCGAGCCCCAGTCCCCACAGGCGCACGAAACCAGCGGCGTCGTCGTGGCGGAACGCATCGGCGGCCTCGTAGGTGGCCAGCTCGTAGTCGTACAGCCCGACCGGGCTCCGGCGGCCGGCGACGAAACAGCGCCCGGGAACCTCGCACCGGAGCCTGACCTCTCCGGCGACCCGCTGCTGGCTCTCGCCGATGAAGGCGTCCAGTGCCCCCTTCAGCGGCGAGAACCACAAGCCGTCGTAGACGAGCTCGGCCCAGCGGGGCTCGAGGCGCGCCTTCTCGTGGGCCAGGTCGCGCTCGAGGGTGAGATCCTCGAGATCGGAGTGGGCCATGAGCAGGGCCAGGGCTCCGGGGCACTCGTAGATCTCGCGGCTCTTGATGCCGACCCGGCGGTTCTCGATCATGTCGACGCGGCCCCAGCCGTAGGCGCCGACGGTGGTCGTCACCTGCTCGATGAGGGCGGCGAGCGCCATGCGCTGGTTGTTGATGGCGACCGGCACGCCCCGGCTCCGCCGCCGTCGGGCTCGTCAGCTCGAAGACCTCCTCCGGGGGCTGGACCCAGGGGTCCTCCAGGACGCCGCACTCGATCGTACGCCCCCAGAGATTCTGGTCGATCGAGTACGGGCTGGCCTTCGTCACCGTGACGGGAATGCCGAACCGCTCGGCGTACTCGATCGACTGCTCGCGGGTGAGCCCCCACCCCCGCACCGGAGCCAGCGTCTCGAGATCAGGGGCGAGCGCGCGCGTCGACACCTCGAAGCGGACCTGGTCGTTGCCCTTGCCGGTACAGCCGTGGGCGACGGCGTCGGCGCCGTGCTCACGGGCGGCGGCCACCATGTGCCTGACGATGAGCGGACGGGAGAGCGACGACACGAGTGGGTACTTGCCCTCGTACCGGGCGTTCGCCCGCAGCGCCGGAGCCACGAAGTCGCGCGCGAACTCCTCACGGGCGTCGACCACGATCGCCTCCACGGCGCCGGCGGCCAGCGCCCGCTCACGGAGGCCGTCGAAGTCACCGCCCTGCCCGACGTCGGCAGCGAGGGCGATCACCTCCATCCCCATCTCCTCCCCCAGCCACCGCACCGCCACCGACGTGTCCAGACCGCCGCTGTAGGCCAGGACCACTCGCTTTGGCACTCCCACTCCTCTCGTCGGGACCGGCGCGCTCAGAGGCCGGCCAGGGCCGACAGGCGCCGGGCCACCTCGGCCCCGCCCGCCCGCTCGGAGGCCACCACGATCACGGTGTCGTCGCCGGCCACGGTACCGATCACGCCGTCCATGCCGGACCGGTCCAGCGCCGACCCGACGACGTGGGCCGAGCCCGGCGGGGTCCGCAGCACCACCACGTTCGCCGAGTGCACCACCTCCACCGCCCAGTCCGCCAGCACCCGCCGGAGGTGGTCCTCCGGCGCCACCTGGTCCCTGGGCAGCTCGGGTATGGCGTAGACGCTCTCGCCGCCCGGGACCCTGACCTTGACCGCGCCCAGCTCCTCGAGGTCTCGCGACACCGTGGCCTGGGTGGCCTCGACCTCGTCCCGGGACAGCAGCTCGACGAGCTGCGGCTGGCTGGTCACGGCGTTCCCCTCGAGGATCCGGGCGATGCGGTGCTGGCGCTGGCTCTTCGCCAGCTTCACGACGCGGCCTCGACCAGCCAGAGCAGCAGGCCTCGAGCGGCATGGAGGCGGTTCTCGGCCTGCCGCCACACCGCGCTCTGCGGTCCGTCGACGACGCTCGCCGCGATCTCCTCGCCCCGGTGGGCGGGCAGACAGTGCAGCACGAACGCCTTGGGCGCAGCCCGGGCCATGAGCGCCTCGTCCACGGTGAAGCCCTCGAACGCCCGCCGCCGGGCGGCCGCATCGGCCTCCTGGCCCATCGAGACCCACACGTCGGTGTGGACGGCGTCGGCGCCCTCCACGGCGAGCTCGGGGCGGTCGACCAGCTCCAGGTCGCCGCCGAGGGACACGACCCGGTCGGCATCGGCCGCGCTCAGGCCGAACCCGGACGGCGACGCCACCCGCATGCGCATTCCGGCCAGCCCGCCTCCCAGGAGCAACGACCGGCACACGTTGTTGGCATCACCGACCCAGGCGAGCGTCCGCCCCCGCAGCCCGCCGAACAGCTCCTCCATCGTGAGCAGGTCGGCCAGGGCCTGGCAGGGATGGGCCCGATCGGAGAGCAGGTTGACCACCGGCACGGACAGGCCGGCGGCGTCCAACGCGCCCGTCATGCGCTCGAGGTCGGTGTGGTCCCTCACCCGGGCGCCGATGACGGCGTGGTAGCAGGCCAGCGTGCGGGCGATGTCCTCGGCGGTCTCCCTCGTCCCGAACCCCACCTCGTCGTCACGAATGCTGATCGGGTGGCCGCCCAGCTGCACGACGGCGATCTCGGTGGCGTTCCGGGTGCGGTTCGAGGGCTTCTCGAACACCAGGGCCATACCCCGCCCGGCCAGCACCGGTCGAGGCCGCTGCTCACGGGCGAGGTCCAGCACGGTGGCCACCTCGTCCGACGACAGGTCGTCGATCTCCAGGAGGTGTCGGGTCACGCGGTCCCCGTCGCCGCCACGTCGCCGGCCTGCAGGACCCGGCCGAGGATGGCGACGGCCTCCTCGATCTCGGCGGACGACACGAGCAGAGGTGGCGCCAGGCGGATGGCGCGCTCGGTGACCGCATTGACAACCAGTCCGGCGGCCAGGGCGCGGGCGGTGACCTCCTTCGCCACCGGTCGCTCCAGCTCGGCCGCCAGCAACAGGCCCTGGCCCCGCACGCCGGCCACGCCCGGCAGGCCGGACAAGCGGGCGCCCAGGTGCGCGCCCGCCGCCGCGGCGAGCGCCGGCACGTCGGACTCCTCCATGACCGCCAGCGTCGCCCTCGCCGCCGCCGCGGCCAGGGGCTGGCCTCCGAAGGTGCTGCCGTGGTCACCCGGCGTGAACGCCCGGGCCACCTCCGCCCGCGCCCAGCAGGCGCCGATGGGCATGCCGTTGCCGAGGGCCTTGGCCACGGTCACCACGTCGGGGGCGATCCCTTCGTGCTGGAAGCCGAACCACCGACCCGTGCGTCCCAGTCCCGTCTGGATCTCATCGAGCATCAACAGCGCGCCCCGCTCGTCG
>VAWP01000005.1 GCA_005888295.1 Actinomycetota bacterium | reverse complement strand
CCTCGACCTCGTACACGGGACCGGCCCACTCGTCGACGACCAGTCCCGTCTCCTCGTCGACCTCGCGGGTGAGGCCGGCCCGCACCGACTCCCCACCGCTCACGTCGATCACGCCGCCCGGAGGAGACCAGTCCAGCGAGCCGTCGCGGCGCCGGTTCTGGACGAGCAGGAGGCCGTCGTGGCTCTCGACCAGACCGCCCGCCACAAGCCATTCGCGCACCAAAGCATTCTGCCTTCCCGAGCCGTGCTACTGCCCGGCGCCGGGCCGTTACGCCCGCTCGGCCACGCCCAATCGACCGACCGCCGGTAAAATGCGCGTATGTCACAGAGTGCGTCACTGCTCGACCGCCTCCGGGCGCGTCAGTGGCGCATCACGCCCCAGCGGCGAACGGTCGCCGAGGTCCTGCACGGCGACCACGTGCACCTGTCGGCCGACGAGGTCTTCGCCGCGGCCCGCCGCCGGCTACCCGAGATCTCCCTGGCGACGGTCTACAACACGCTCAACGAGCTGGTGGCCATGGGCGAGGTCAGCGAGGTGCGGGCCGGCGCGGGCGTCACCCGCTACGACCCCAACGTCCACATCCGCCACCATCACCTGGTGTGCACCGGGTGCGGCGCCATCTTCGACGTCCGTCCCGAGGGCATCACCGGACTGCGGCTCACCGGGCCGGACCGGCACGGCTACAGCGTGGACGAGATCGATGTGGTCTTCCGCGGGCGCTGCCCCTCGTGCGCCCCCTCCCCACCGGCCCGCTCGCTCGCCTGACGCTCGCCACCGGGGCGGTCGGGCGCATCTCGCGCGTTCCCCATTTGATCGAAAGTGGGCACCGCGGCTGCAGGCGCGTCGCCCACTTTCGACCAGATGTGGAACAGCAACAATGCAAGGAGACTCAACCGGTCAGGCGTAGGCGCCGGAACCCCTCGGCGTAGCGCACCCCGGCTTGACGACCGCCGTCTTCCGCCCGCTCGCGGATCACGGTGCGGAGCCACTCGCCCGTCTCGGACAGCTGGCTGCGGTGGCACAGGACCGCATCGAGCTTGACCTCCAACGTGGCCGACACGTCGACCCACACGTCGGGCTCCAGCGTTCCCGACAGGTAGACCACCTCGACCTGGTGCGGCGGTCCGGTCTCGGGAAAGTAGAGCGGTAGGGCCGCGGCGGGGGCGGCGGCGTCGAGGGTGGCCCACCCGACCACCCGATGGTCCAGGTGGTTGTAGTAGTCCTGACCGAACAGCACCGCCTGGGGGTCGGGGCACACGACGACCTGCGGGCGCACCTGGCGGATCAGCGCGACCAGCTCGCGCCGCAGGCTCGGTCCGTTCTCCAGCTCGCCGTCGGGATGGCCGAGCAGATGATGGCCGGCGAGGCCGACGAGGCTGGCCGCGGCGGCCACCTCCTCGGCCCGACGGGCCACGAGCTCGGCGGGATCCGTCGCCGGGTCCGACGAGCCCTTGTCACCGCTCGTGCAGACGACCGTGTGCACCTCGGCACCAGCCGCCGTCCAGCGCGCCAGGGTCCCCCCGCACGAGACCTCGGGATCGTCGGGGTGCGCGTAACAGGCGAGCACGCTCGCCGGTGCGTCCCGGATCAGCTCGGCCATTCGCGGCGAGCGTAGGCGACGGCGCCGCCGCTACGGCGCGCCCGACAGCGCCTTGGCCGCCCGCTCGATCCCCTCGTCGTCGACATCGTGGTGGGTCATGAGGCGCACCACCCGCGGCGCGACGGTGCCGGCCAGCACACCCTCCGACCGCAGGTGTTCCAACAGGAGCGCAGGTCGATCGTGGTGGAACGTGACGATGTTGGTGGAGACGAGCTACGGCTCGCACCCTCCGTCGGGCCAGCGCTCGGCGACCGCCCCGGCCAGACGCGACGCCCGCCGGTGGTCCTCGGCGAGCCGGGCGACCATGCTGTTCAACGCCACCAGACCGGCGGCGGCGATCACCCCCGCCTGGCGCATGCCACCGCCCATGCGGGCACGCTCCGCCCGTGCCGCTTCCATGATGTCCTCGTCACCGGCCAGCATCGAGCCGACCGGCGCGCAGAGCCCTTTCGACAGGCAGGACATCACCGTCGTCACCTGCGCCGCGTACGTCGCGGCGGGTACACCCGTCGCCACCTCGGCGTTGAACAGCCGTGCCCCGTCCATGTGCACCGGCACACCCCGAGCCGCGCCCGCCACCGCCCGCAGCGCCTCCAGCGACCACGGACGTCCGCCCGCGTGCATGTGCGTGTTCTCGACCGCCAGCAGGGTGACCCGGGGGTGGTGGTGCTCGGTCGCATCCAGCGCCCAGCGCACGTCGGCTTCGGAGAGCGTGCCGTCGTCATCGGAGACAGCATGGAACTGGATGCCTGCGTTCCGTCCGCCCCCACCATGCTCGTGCACGACCACGTGCTGGCGCCTGCCCGCGACGACCACGGATGCCGGCTCCGAGAGCACACGCAGGGCCACCTGGTTGCCCATGGTCCCGGAGGGAACGAACAGCGCCGCCTGCTTGCCGACACGCGACGCGAACGCAGCCTCGAGGGCGTTGACCGTCGGGTCCTCGCGGTAGACGTCGTCGCCCACCTCGGCGTCGGCCATGGCGCGCCGCATCTCGGGTGTGGGCCGGGTCACCGTGTCGGAGCGGAGATCGACCAGGCCGTCGCCCATCGGAGCCAGGGTATCCCCGGCGCCGGTCGCGGCGGTCACGGTGCGCCTCGCGCTAGACCGTGACCCATGTCGGACCCCGACGAGCTGCTCCAGATCGCCGCGAGCGTGGCCCGGTCGGCAGGAGAGCTCCTGCTCGACGGTCTGCACCGGGCCCGGACGAGCGTCACCACCAAGTCCAGCCGCACCGACATGGTCACCGAGATGGACCTCGCCAGCGAGTCCCTCATCGCCACCTCCCTGCACCGTCAACGCCCGGGGGACGCCATCGTCGGGGAGGAGGGCGCCCGCCAGGAGGGGACCACCGGTATCCGGTGGATCGTGGATCCCCTCGACGGGACGACCAATTACCTGTACGGCTGGCCGGCGTTCGCCGTGTCGATCGCCGCCGAGGTCGACGGCCTCGTCGCCGTCGGCGTCGTCCACGATCCCTCGCACCGAGAGACCTTCGCCGCCGTCCGCGGGAGCGGAGCCTGGCTGTCGAACGCCGACGCAGGCGACGCCGGCTCGGCGCTGCGTCTCGACCCGCCACCGAAGCTGGGCGACGCGCTGATCGGGACCGGCTTCAACTACGACCCCGGCCTTCGGGCCCGCCAGGCCGAGGTGCTCACCCACGTGCTACCGGCCGTGCGCGACGTTCGCAGGGCCGGCGCCGCCTCCCTCGACCTGTGCTGGGTCGCCGCCGGACGCCTCGACGGATTCTTCGAGGCCGGGCTGCACGTGTGGGACTGGGCCGCCGGTGCGCTCGTCGCCGGCGAGTCCGGGGCCTCGGTCGGCGACCTGGCGGGGGGACCACCGTCGCGATCCATGACCCTCGCGGCGGCACCCGAGCTCGCCGCTCGCCTGCGGGCGCTGCTCCTCGACGCCGGCGCCGCGGGCGGGAGCTGAGGGCTGCGCGGTACTACTCGAAGAAGACCTCGGCGACGTCCCGGACGAGCTGCTCGTCCACGGTCTTGAGCTCGGCCAGCGCGTCGGCGAGCGGCACCCGCACGATGGTGTTCGAACGGAGGGCGACCATCGTGTCGAACTCCCCGGCATGGACGGCATCGATCGCCGCCACACCGAAGCGCGTCGCCAGCACCCGGTCGAACGCCGTGGGCGTGCCGCCGCGCTGCACGTGTCCGAGGATCGTCACCCGGGACTCGAAACCCGTGCGCCGCTCGATCTCCTCGGCGAGAAGGTTGCCGATGCCCCCCAGGCGCTCGTGACCGAACTGGTCGACCGAGGAGGACGCCACGGCCAGGGTCCCCTCCTCGGGCTTGGCCCCCTCGGCGACCACCACGATGGAGGCGAACCGGCCCTTCTGGTGGCGGCGCTTGAGGCTCTCGCAGACGGTGTCGATGTCGAAGGGATCCTCGGGTACGAGGATCTCGGCCGCGCCTCCGGCGATGCCGGCGTAGGTCGCGATCCATCCTGCGTTCCTGCCCATCACCTCGCACACGATGACCCGGTCGTGCGACTCCGCCGTGGTGTGCAGACGGTCGATGGCGTCGGTGGCGATCTGCACCGCCGTGTGGAACCCGAAGGTCACCTCGGTCGCCGACAGGTCGTTGTCGATCGTCTTGGGAACACCGACGACGGACAGTCCGTCTCCGCCGAGGCGATGGGCGACGCCGAGCGTGTCCTCGCCGCCGATGGCGATGAGGGCGTCGAGGGCGTTGACCGCCACCGTCTCCAGCACTCGCTCCACACCTCCCTCGACCTTGTACGGGTTGGTGCGCGAGGTACCGAGGATCGTGCCCCCGCGGGGAAGGATGCCTCGGCACCGCTCGACGTCCAGCGGCAGCGTGCGCCCCTCGATGGCGCCCCGCCAGCCGTCGGCGAGACCGACGAACTCGTCCGCGTGGGCCACCTCGCCCTTGCGGACGACGGCCCGGATCACTGCGTTCAGCCCCGGGCAGTCGCCCCCACCCGTCAGCACGCCCACTCGCACCGGCTCAGCTCCTTCACACTCGTCGCTTGGGCTCGGTCGCCTTGCCGAGCAAGCCGACCTCCCGTTCGAAGTCACCGATATCCTCGAAGCCCTTGTAGACGCTGGCGAAGCGCAGGTACGCCACCTCGTCCAGGCGCCGGAGCCGGTCGAGCACGGCGACGCCGATCTGCTGGCTGCTCGGCTCGGGGCCCAGCAGCCGGATGGCCTCCTCCACCTCGCCGGCCAGGGTCTCCATGTCCTCACTGCTCACCGGCCGGTTCTTGGAGGCGGCCCGCACGCCGGCGACCATTTTGGACCGGTCGAACGGCTCCCGGTCACCCGACCGCTTGACGACCATCAGGGTCGCCTCCTCGATGCGCTCGAAGGTGGTGAAGCGACGGCCGCAGGTCGCGCACTCACGCCGCCGGCGGATGGCCGTGCCGTCGTCGGCCAAGCGCGAGTCCACCACCCGATCCTCTGGGCTCGAGCACGTCGGACAGCGCACGAGCGCGGACGCTATCGCTCCGACTGCGCCGACGCGTGGTACCCGGTACGTGCCGCCGGCGTCGCGCCGCAATCGTGAGCTGGACGACGGATCAGGGCAGCACGAGGCGCTGGCCCGCCTGGAGCGAACCCCCGTGGACCTGGGCGGCCAGCTGGTCCACCATCGGCCGCGGGTCGTCGCTGGGCCGGAGGCGCCGGGCGATGCTCCACAGCGTGTCGCCCGGCTCGACGGTGTAGACCCGCGAGCCGGCCTCGGCTGCGGCAGGCGTCGCCCGCCTGGGGACGCCGAGGGGATCGCCCCCGGGCAGGAGGAGGGCCCGCAGGGCCAGTACCAGCCCCACGGCGAGCCGGACNNNGGACGACGGCGTCGGCGCTCGATGGTCTCGGTGCCCTTCGGCACCGGCCGGCCGACGCCGGCTCGGTCCCGTGGCAGTGGGTAGGCGATGGCGGCCATGTCGCTCGCTCCTGGTCGAACACCTGTTCTGCTGATTCCCAGCAGACCACGAACGTCTGTTCGTGTCAAGCGGGAGTCGAACAGATGTTTCCCCCGGCCAGCGGGCCCTGGTAGGCTGGGAACGCACGTTCGACACGGCCCCGCACCAGCAGGGCGACGGGAGGACAGAGACCATGCCCGAGGCGATGCTGAGCGGCAAGCGGCGGGAGATCCTCGACTTCATCGCCGAGCAGCTCCAGGAGCGGGGCTACCCCCCGTCGGTGCGCGAGATCGGCGAGGCGGTGGGCCTCAACTCGTCATCGACCGTCCACGCCCACCTGGCCACGCTGCAGCGCCAGGGGTTCCTATTGCGCGACCCGACCAAGCCCCGCGCCATCACGGTCAGCTACGACCCTTCCTCGGGGGCGGCGCTGGCCAGCCGACCGGTACGGCACGTGCCGCTCGTCGGAGAGGTGGCGGCGGGGACCGACGTGCTCGCCCAGGAGAACGTCGAGGACCTGATGCCCCTCCCCCAGGACTTCACGGGGACGGGCACCCTGTTCATGCTCAAGGTGCGGGGCGACTCGATGGTGGACGCAGGGATCCTCGACGGCGACTACGTCGTGGTTCGCCAGCAGCCCGAGGTCGAGCGCGGCGACATCGTCGCCGCCGGCCTGCCCGACGGCGACGCCACCGTGAAGTTCTTCAGCCGCCGAGGGCGCAAGGTCGTGCTGCGCCCGGCCAATCCTGACTTCGACCCGCTCGAGCACGACGCGGCGGAGGTGACGGTCTTTGGCAAGGTCGTCACCGTCCTCCGCCGCCTCTGAGGCGACCGGGACGGCCTCCGTCAGGGAAGCTTGGCCAACGCGGCCTCGTAGTCGGCGCGGCTGCGGGGGGTGAGCAGCTCGGGCGACGCGAAGGTGGCGGCGACCCTGCCCTCTTTGTCGATCACGAACGTGGCCCGGTTGGCGCAGCCCAGTGCCTCGTTGAACACGCCGTAGGCACGGGCCACGGCTCCGTGGGGCCAGAAGTCGCCCAGCACCGGGAACCCAAACCCCTGTTCCGCGGCCCAGCGAGCCTGGGAGAACGGGCTGTCGCAGGAGATGGCGATGAGCTGCGCGTTCGCGGTCTGAAACGACGACAGGTCGTCACGCAGCTCGCACAGCTCGCCCTGGCACACGCCGGTGAACGTGAACGGGTAGAAGACCACCACCACGTTCTCCTTGCCCCGGTAGTCGGACAGCTTCACCTTGTCGAAGCCCTGGCTGAGCTCGAAGTCCGGGGCCTCCTGGCCCACCTCGATTGCCATGCACGATCCTCCATTCCGCCGGGGCCGGCCACACGGGCGCGCCACTGACGAGTTGACGGGCCCGTCAGTCTACGGGGCGCCCTGGAGGAGCGACCGCAGCGCGCCGTACGCGGCCTCCAGCTCGTCTCGCGCCACCCGCTCGCCGGCGGTGTGGGCCAGCTCGGGATCACCGGGCCCGAAGTTCGTGGCCGGCACGCCGAGGGCGCTGAAGAAGGCGACGTCCGTCCAGCCCAGCTTGGCCCGCGGCGCCGCCCCCGAGCCCTCGACCAGTCCGGCGAGCAGCGGGTGATCCAGGGCCGGAGGGGCAGGGTGCGAGACCGACTCCACCTCGACGGTGTCGCCGGCGGCGGTGTCGAGCGCCGGACCGAGCAGGTCCCCCAGCGACGCGAGCGCTCCGTCGGCGTCGCGGTCGGGCGCGAAGCGGTGGTTGAGGACGAGACGGGCCCGGTCCGGGACGACGTTGCCCGCGACGCCGCCGTCGACGCCCACCGCCTGCAGGGACTCGCGGTACTCGCAGCCGTCGATCACGGGGCGGCGCTCCTCGTAGCCGGCCACGACGGCGAGCACGGGGGCGAGACGATGGACGGCGTTGACGCCCATCCAGGGTCGGGCCGTGTGGGCGCGCGCGCCGGTGACCGTCACGACCGCCCGCAGCGTGCCCTGGCAGCCCGCCTCGACCAGGCCACCCGTGGGCTCGGCGAGGATCGCCGCATCGCCGCGCAACAGGTCGGGCCGCTCGTTCCCCAGCCGGGCCAGCCCGTTGTGCCGCTGGTCGACCTCCTCGCACTCGTACAGGACGTAGGTCACGTCCACGGCCAGGTCGCGCTCGGTAACCGCCAGCTCGCACAGCACCGCCAGCCCACCCTTCATGTCGGTGGCCCCGAGGCCCCAGAGCGTGCCGCCTTCGATGCGCGCCCCCTGGCTGCCGTTGGGCGGGACGGTGTCGAGATGGCCGGCGAGCACGAGGCGCTGCGCGCGGCCGAGGTGGGTGCGGGCCACCACGGTGTTGGCGACCCGCTCGACCTGGAGCCACGGGGCGACGCGCAGCGCCGTCTCGACGTGATCCGCGATGGCGGCTTCCTCGTGGCTGACCGAGCGAATGTCGACCAGCTCGGCGCTGCGGGCGAGGAGGTCGGTCACCGTCGGCTCACACCGAGACGCCGTGGTCACGGAGGGCGTCGTTGAGGCGGGACTTGTCGTGTCGCTCCCCCTCGCTGAGCCGCCTGATCACCAGCACGCACGGGATGAAGAACTCGCCGCCCGGGTACTGCCGTCGCCGGGACGCGCTGATGGCCACACTCCACGGAGGGACGACGCCACGGCTGATCTCGTCGCCCGTCTCGGCGTCGATCACCGGAATGGAAGGGTTGAGGATCACGCCCTCCCCCAGCACCGAGCCCCGCCCGATGCGGGCGCCCTGGGTCACCATGCATCGGCTGCCCACCATGGCCTCGTCCTCCACGACCACAGGGGCTGCCTGCGCCGGCTCGAGCACCCCCCCGATGCCGACACCTCCCGACAGGTGCACGTTGGTGCCGATCTGGGCGCACGAGCCGACCGTGGCCCACGTGTCGACCATCGTGCCCGCCCCCACGCGGGCGCCGATGTTCACGTAGCTGGGCATGAGCACCACGCCCCGGTCGAGGAACGATCCCCATCGCGCTGACGCGCCGGGGACGACCCGGACACCGGCAGCAGCGAACTGTCGCTTGAGGGGGATGCGGTCGGCGTACTCGAAGGGCCCGAGCTCGACCGTCTCCATGGCCGAGAGCCGGAACAACAGCAGGATCGCCCGCTTGAGCCACTCGTGGACGATCACCGCTCCGTCGGCTGCGACCTCGGCGACACGCGCCTCGCCGGTATCGAGGAGGCCGACGGCCTGGCGCACGATCGCCACGGCGTCCGCGTCGTCGGGGTCGAGCCCGTCCCGGTGCTCCCACAGGTCGTCGATGTCAGCCTGGAGGTCCGCCATGGCCGAGACCCTACTCAGCTGCCGTTCGATCAACCGACGCCGAGGCGCCGTGCCACGAGGTCGAGCCGCTCCATGGGCTGCACCAGGGCGATCCGGACGTAGCCCGCGCCCTGTGAGCCGTAGAGATCCCCAGGGCTGACCAGCACACCCCCGTCGGCCGCCAGGCGCTCGGTGAACGCCCACGACCGCGTCGCCGGCTCCTCGTCCCCGGGGGCCGGGACCCAGAGGTAGAGCCCTCCTGCCGGCATCGAGGCCCGCACCCTGACGGCGGCGAGGATCGATCGAAAGCGCTCGAGCCGCTGGCGATAGCGCTCCCGCTGCGCCGACGCGTGCCCGTCGTCGTCCAGGGCGACCGCCGCAGCCGCCTGCACGGGCCCCGCCACGAGCATCCCGGCGTGCTTGCGCACCTCCGACAGGTAGCGCACGAGGTCGGGGTCCCCCGCGTAGAAGCCGGCGCGCAGCCCGGCCAGGTTGAAGCCCTTCGACAGCGAATGGACGGCGACGACGCCCTCGAGTCCGCCTTCGAGGATGGTCCGGGGGCGACCCTCCCAGGTGAGCTCGGCGTAGCACTCGTCGCTCAGCACGGGCACGCCCCGCGCCCTTCCCCACGCCGTGGCCGCCGACAGGTCCTGCAGCGCTCCCGTGGGGTTGGCTGGGCTGTTGACCCACAGGGCCAGGGCCCGGTCGGCATCCGCCTCGGCGACGGCGCTCAGGTCGAGCTGCCAGTGGTCGTCGACGGGGACGGCCACCGAGCGACACCCGGCGAGGATGGCCCCCATCTCGTAGGTCGGGTAGGCGACCGCCGGGTGCAGCACCGTGTCACGGTCGGGACTTCTCAGCCGCAGCCACTGGGGCAGCGTGGCCACCAGCTCCTTGGTCCCGATGCAGGCGGCGACGTTGTCCGCCGCGACCTCCACGCCGAATCGCCTGGCGAGCCAGCCTCGGGCCGCGCCGCGGTAGCGGGCGCTGCCCACCGACATCGGATAGCCGCGCTCGGCGCCCGAGGTCGACAGCGCGGCCACCGCCGAGGGCGGGGGCGGATCGCAGGGCGTGCCCACCGACAGGTCGACGATCCCGCCCTCGTGGGCGTCGGCCTTGGCCCGCGCTCCGGCGAGCCGCTCGTAGGGGTACACCGGCGGCTGGAACCCCGCCGTCACGACGCGTCCCCCTCCCGGTCGGCGTCGACCAGGAACTCGCCGAAGCGAGCCGCCTCGGCCGGATCGAGGCGGGCGCGCAGCCGGGTCGCGGACTCCTCGTGCGCCTCGACCAGCACCTCGCCCTCACGGTGGAGGGCCGCGACCACGTCACCGCGGCTGTAGGGCACCACGAGCTCGATCGCCTGTGACAGCGAGCGCAGCCGGTCGCTCACGGCCGTCAGCAGGTCGTCGACACCGGCACCAGTGAGGGCGGAGATCGTCACCGACCCGGGATGCGACGCCGCCAGCTTGGCCGCCGCCGGCGCCACGTCGGCCTTGTTGAACGCCAGGAGCTCGGGGACCTCGGCGGCTCCGATCTCGGCCAGCACCGTCCGCACGGCGTCGATCTGGGCCTCCGGGTCCGGCGCGTCCCCGTCGACCAGGTGCACGAGAAGGTCCGACTCGGACACCACCTCCAGGGTGGAGCGAAAGGCCTCCACCAGCTGATGGGGCAGCTTGCGCACGAACCCCACCGTGTCCGAGCAGAGGACGGGCTCTCCCCCGGGCAGGTCCAGCCGGCGCGTCCGGGGATCGAGGGTGGCGAACAGACGGTCCTCGACCAGCACGCCTGCGTCGGTGAGCTGGTTGAGCAGGGTCGACTTGCCGGCGTTGGTGTAGCCGACCAGGGAGATCGAGCGTCGTCGGGACCGCTGGCGGGAGCGACGCTGCGTCCTGCGGGTGCGCGACAGCTGTCGGAGATCGGACTCCAGGCGGGTCATCCTGCGCACGAGCCGGCGGCGGTCCACCTCGAGCTGCGTCTCACCGGGGCCGCGGGTGCCGATCCCGCCGGCCTGCTGGCTGAGCGTCCCACCCTTGCCGCGCAGCCGTGGCAGCCGGTAGCGCAGCAGTGCCAGCTCGACCTGCGCCTTGCCCTCCTGGGTGTGCGCGTTCTGGGCGAAGATGTCGAGGATCACCGCGGTGCGGTCGATGGCCGTGCGACCGAGGATGCGCTCGAGGTTGCGCTGCTGGGCCGGGGTGAGCTCGTCGTCGAACACCACCGTGTCGGCGTCGACGGACTCCGACAGACGGTGGAGCTCGCCAGCCTTCCCCCGCCCGACGTACGTCGCGGGGTCTGGCGCGTCGCGACGCTGGAGGACCCGCGCCGCCTCGTCGGCACCGGCGGTGTCGACCAGGAGGGCAAGCTCGTCGAGGCTCGCCTCGGCCTGGGCCACACCGGTCGGGGGCAGGGCCACGCCGACCATGACGATCCGTTCCCTGAAGCTTCGCTCGATGAGGCTCACGGGCGCCTCAAGGAATGTCCACCTCGACGGCGCACACGCGCCGAACCGGGCCAGCGAGCACGACGCCCGTACCGTTGAGACGGACCTCGAGCGTGCCCCCAGGGTTGTGCACCCGCACACGACCGCCGACCACGCCCCACGCCCGGGCTGCCGCCGCCGCCGCGCAACTGCCGGTGCCGCAGGCCAAGGTCTCGCCGACCCCCCGCTCCCACACGCGCAGGGCCAGCTCGTCAGGAGCAGGACCGGGGCTGACCAGCTCCAGGTTGATCCCGCCCGGGTAGGCCTGCTGGGCCGCCGTTCCCGCCCGCGACACGTCGACGCCCCCAAGGTCGGTGCCGAGGAGTACCAGATGAGGGTTGCCGACGCACACCGTTCGGGCCCGCCACCCGCGTTCGGGGAGCATCGCCGCCACGGTCGGGTCGGGCTCATCGGCACCCAGCTCGGCGGCGCCCATGTCGACACTCACCTCTGCCGTGCCGGCATCCTCGCCGGACTGCACGGTCACCGTCCGGGGACCAGCCACCGTCCGGACGATGAACGTGGGAGATGACGCCAGTCCCGCGTCCACCGCCGCCTGGGCCAGGCAGCGGACACCGTTGCCGCTCATCTCGGCCGCACTGCCGTCGGCGTTGCGGAGCTCCATCGCAAGGGTCGCGCCATCGTCGCCCGGGTCGGCACGCGTGACCCGGATCACCCCGTCAGCGCCCACGCCACGACGGCGGTGGCACAGGAACCGGACGGTGTCGGGGTCGAGCGGCTGACGCTCATCGGGATCCAGCAGCACCAGGAAGTCGTTGCCCTGGCCGTGGTGCTTGGTCAGGCGGAGCGCGGGCATCGGGTCCAGTTTCCCAGCAGCTCGGACACGGCGGCGAGCGGATTGCCGGCACCGGAGGGATCGACCGGCTCGAGCCAGGTGATCCGCGGATCGCGACCAAACCAGGCCCGCTGGCGGCGGGCGAACGACCGCGTGCGGCGGATGCCCTCGGTCGTCGCCTCGTCCAGGGGCATGCCCCGCTCGACGTGGGCGAGCAGCTCCCGGTAGCCGAGAGCCTGGCGGGCCGTGCGCGACAGCCCTCCCGTCCTGGTGGCGAGGCCCCGCACCTCCTCCAGGAACCCGTGGCCCAGCTGGGCCAGAAAGCGCTCCTCGATCCGCCGGGCCACGGTGGCCACGGGCAGGCGCAACCCGACCAGCTCGAACCGGGAGGCGGGGTAGGCGCCCAGTCCCGGCCCGAACGACGAGAACCGCCGTCCGCTGCCGAGGGTGACCTCCAGCGCCCGCACGACCCGCCGGCGGTTCGACGGCCGCATCCGGGCGGCCGCCACCGGGTCGAGGTCGGCCAGCCGCGCGTGCAGGGCCCCGACACCGCCCGGGCCCTCCGCCTCGGCCTCGAGCTCGGTGGCGACCTCGGGCCACTGGCCCGGCAGCTCGAGATCGTCGACCACGGCCTGGAGGTACAGCCCGGTGCCGCCCACCAGCAGGGCGCGGTGGCCCCGCGCCTCGATGCCGTCGATGGCGGCGCGAGCAGCGGCCTGGAACCGGCTCACCGAGTAGTCCTCGGAGGGGTCGGCCAGGTCGAGCAGATGGTGCGGGACCTCGCCGCGCTGGGCGGGTGTGGGCTTGGCCGTCCCGACGTCCATGCCTCGGTACACGCACATCGAGTCCACCGACACCAGCTCGACGTCGGGCCGGCGCCGGGCCACCTCGAAAGCCACCGCTGACTTGCCAGAGGCGGTCGTCCCCACGAGAGCCAGGTGCCGGCCGGTCCACTCGGACGCCGCTGTCATGTCGAATCCCACGGTAGCCGGGCTCGATCGACACGGGTGCGACCGAGGCCTCCGTCGCGTGCCACGATGACGCGGTGACGTCCGAACAAACCCTCCAGATCAAGCCGGGCACGAGCTGGTCCGAGGTCTACGAACGCTGCCGCACCGTCGCCCCCGAGGCCTTCGGTCCCGACGGGGTCCGCAACCTGTGGGGGGGTGAGTGGCGTGACAGCGGCACCGCCCTCGGCTCGGTGTCCTCGATCGACGGCTCCCCGATCGCCGGGCCGCCGATGCTCGAGCCCGAGGAGGCCGAGGAGGCCCTGCGGGCGGCGGTGGCCGACCATCGGGCCTGGGCCGTCGTGCCCCTCGAGGAACGCCGTCAACGGGTCCGGGCTGTGGTCGAGGCCCTCGAGACCCACCGCGAGCTCCTCGCCCTGCTGCTGGTGTGGGAGGTGGGCAAGCCCTTCCGCCAGTCGATCATCGAGGTGGACCGCACCGTGTCCGGCGTGGCCTGGTACGTCGACAACATCCCGCCCATGCTCGAGGGACGCCGCCCGCTGTACGGCCCCGTGTCGAACATCGCCTCGTGGAACTACCCCCTGTCGGTGCTGGTGCACGCCATGCTCGTCCAGGTGCTGGCGGGGAACGCCTGCATCGCCAAGTCGCCCACCGACGGCGGCGTGTCCACCCTCACGCTCGCTCTGGCCCTGGCCCGCCGGGCGGGGCTGCCGGTGACCCTGGTGAGCGGCTCGGGCGGCCTGCTCTCCCCCGTCCTGGTGCGCTCGCCCGAGATCGGTTGCCTCGCCTTCGTCGGTGGCCGGGAGGCCGGTGGACAGATCGTCTCCGAGCTGGTCCGCACCGACAAGCGCCACATGTTGGAGCAGGAAGGGCTCAACGCGTGGGGCATCTGGCAGTTCTCCGACTGGGAGGGCCTCGCCGTCCATCTGCGCAAGGGCTTCGAGT
>VAWP01000175.1:7166-9846 GCA_005888295.1 Actinomycetota bacterium | reverse complement strand
AGAAGAAGGTCAGCTCGGGCCGGCGCGTGGTGGTGGGCGTCAACCGCTTCGCCGAGGCAGACGACGAGCTGCTGCCCACGCTTTACATCGGCCCCGAGGTTGAGCAGCGTCAGCTCGAGCGCCTGGCCAAGGTGCGCGGCTCGCGTGCTGGAGCAGGTGTCGACGCGGCCCTTTCCCGGGTGACCGCCGACGCCGGGCGACCCGACGTCAACCTGATGCCCGCCCTCGTGGAGGCGGTGCGGGCCTACGCGACCGTCGGCGAGATCGTTGCCGCCCTGGCAGAGGTCTTCGGGCGGTGGACCGAGGACCCGGTCATCTGAGCGCCGGCGCCGACCCCGCCCGCCCGCTTATCACCGCCGAGATGTGCGCCGCGGGCCGGTCGCTGGCCGAGCCCCGCCTCTCTCCTGACGGGTCGCGGGTCGCCTTCGTCGCCGGACCTGGGTCGCGCCTCGTGGTCGTCCCCGCCGGCGGTGGCCCCGAGCTGACCGTCACCGCCGACCCGCTGGTGGCTTCGGTCGCGCCCTACGCAGGTGGCGCCTTCGACTGGGTGCCTCCGGGAGACGCACTGGTGTACGTGGGGGCGAGCGGGGGCCTGCACCACGTTGCGGCCACCGGCGGGCCGTCGCGACTGGTGGCGGCGGGCGACGAGGTGGCGAGCCCGTCCGTCTCGTCCGACGGGGCCAGGGTCGCCTACGTGCTCGACGGTCGCCACACCGCCGTGGCGGGCGTGGCAGAGGGCAGCCAGTGGCCGTCGAGGGTGTCCTCGGCGGCTCCGGGCCCGGACTTCGCTTTCGACCCGGCGTGGTCGGCTGACGGCTCACGCATCGCCTGGATGGAGTGGGACGTGCCCATGATGCCGTGGGACGGCGCCCGCATCGTGACCGCCTCGGCCGATGGCGGCGGACGGCGGATGGTCGCCGGGGGTGAGCAGGTCGCCGTCAGCCAGCCCCGCTTCTCGCCCGACGGATCCCGGCTGGCCTTCCTCTCCGACGCGGGCGGGTGGTGCAACCTCTGGGTGGCGGCGGCGGCCGACGGGCGCGGCGCCCTTCCCGTGGTGGAGGAGCCCTACGAGCACGGCGACCCGCCGTGGGGGCCCGGTCAGCGGTCGTTCGCATGGGCGCCGGACGGCTCGGCTCTGGCCTTCTGCCGGAACGAGGGTGGTTCCCGGCGGCTGCTCCTGGCCGGCCTGGACGGCTCGCCACCGCGCCAGCTGGCGACCGGGATCCAGGGAGGACTGAGCTGGGTCGGCGACCGTCTGGCTGCGGTGCGCAGCGAGCCACGCCGACCGACCGAGATCGTGGTGCTCGACGTCGTCTCCGGTGGAGAGACCGTGGTGGCCAGGGGGCCCGTGGGCGGCTTCGAGGAGGCGGGCCTGGTGGAGCCCGAGGTCGTCCAGTGGGACGGCCCCGCCGTGGGCGGGCTCGAGCTCGGTCCCGTGCACGGCCGGCTCTACCGCCCGTCCCGGTCGGGCACGGCCGGCCCCCCGCCGCTGCTGGTGTGGATCCACGGCGGACCGACCGGGCAGATGCCTGCGGCGTTCAACGCCCGGGTGGCCTTCTTTGTCGACCGCGGCTGGGCGGTGCTCGTGCCCGACCATCGGGGCTCGACGGGGTGGGGCCGGCGGTACGCCCAGGCCCTCCAGGGCCGGTGGGGAGAGCTGGACGTGGCCGACACGGCGGCGGGGATGCGGGCGGCGGCCGAACAGGGGTGGGCCGACCCGCGGCGCATGGTTCCGATCGGCGGCTCGGCGGGGGGCTTCACCGTGCTGCTCCTCCTCGCCCTGCACCCCGAGCTGTGCGCAGCCGGAGTCGACCTCTACGGCGTGGCCGACCTGCTCGAGCTCGACGAGACCACACACCGCTTCGAAGCCCACTACCTGCACGGCGTCGTGGGCCCTCTGCCGGACTCGGTCGACCGCTACCGCCAGCGGTCCCCGGTCAACCTGGCCGATCGGATCCGGGCGCCCCTGCTCATTCTCCAGGGCTCCTCCGACAAGGTCGTCCCACCGGCGCAGTCCGAGGCTGTCGCCAACGCCGTGCGGGCGCAGGGTGGCGTCGTCGAGCACCACGTGTACGAGGGCGAGGGGCACGGCTGGTCGCGCCCCGAGACGGTCGTGGACGAGCTCGAGCGCACAGCGTCCTTCCTCCGCCGCCACGTGCTGCGCTGGCGGGCCTGACGCGCCGCTGGCGCGACCTCGTCAGGTCGTGATCTGGCCGAGCTCGACGGCCTCGGGGACGCTCGACCGCACCTCTTCCATGAGGGCATCGACGACCTTGGGGTCGAAGCGGGTGCCGCGGCCGGCCGCCAGCTCGACCACCGCCCGGTCCAAACTGAGCGGTCTCCGGTAGGGGCGGCCCGTCATGAGGCCACCAAGGGTGTGGCAGGCGGCGATGATGCGGGAGCCGAGCGGGATGGCGTCACCCTCGAGCCCGTCGGGATAGCCCGTGGCGTCGAAGCGCTCGTGTGACGAGCGCACCAGCGGCGCCGCCCGGCGGAGGGCCGGTACCGCCGCCAGCATCCGCTCGCCGGCGACGGACTGGAGGCGCACGAACGCCATCTCCGCGGGATCGAGGGGCTCGGGCGCGCCGAGGAGGTCGTCTGGGATGGATCCCTTGCCGATGTCGCGGTAGGTGGTCGCGTTGCCCAGGTCGTCACACTCGCGTGCGCTCATCCCCGATCT
>VAWP01000175.1:2430-7132 GCA_005888295.1 Actinomycetota bacterium | reverse complement strand
GGACCGCCGTTGTTGCGATCAAGCTCTCCGGTGCGACGGTCGGCCTTGTGGGCGTACATGCGATGATCCGCGAGCTGCAGGACGGCGACCGGCGTGGTTCCTTCGTCGGCCAGCGCCACCGCCCCGTACGAGCAGCCCACCGTGAAGGCACCTCCAGCGGTCGACAGGGCGAGCACGGACGGGGTCACCCGGGCGCGGAGCGCCGTTGGGCTGCTCGTGCGGTCGAGGTCGGCGTCGGCGCTCCCGTGCAGGATCACGCAGAACTCGTCGCCGCCGAGCCGGTAGCACTCCCCCGAGCGGTCGACGGTCTGAGCGAGGCGACGCCCGAGTCGGGCGAGCAGGGCGTCGCCGAGATGGTGACCGAAGCGGTCGTTGTAGTCCTTGAACCCGTCGAGGTCGAACAGCGCAAGCACGCACCTCGAGGATCGACGGTCCGCCTGGAGCTCCTCGTCCAGGTCGAGGAGCAGCCTGCGCCGGTTGCCAAGGCCCGTGAGGGCGTCGGTGAGAGCCTGGGCTCTCGTGTGCTCCAGCAGACGATGATGCTCCCAGAAGCTCAGCCCCATGCGGACCAGCGCGACGACAAGGGTGGCCGCGGCGAGGCCCACGGCGAGGTTCGCCAGCCTCGTGACATGGTCGGTGACGAGAAGCGCCAGGGCTGCCATGGCACCAGCGACCGGGACCGCCAGCTGAGGTCTGACGTCGGGATCCGGCGCCGCCGTCGTAGCCCGGTGCGAACCGTCCAGGGCCGGTGCACGGGGCCGGACGGCAATCGGCTCCCAGGCCGCCCAGGCGATCAGCAAGGCTGACAGCAGCCACAGCGAGTCGAGTGGTTGTCCGTCGACGTAGGTGTTCGACGATTGGGCGTAGAGGAACCACCCGTCTGCCAGCGCCGCCACCGCCAGCGAGGCGCCGAGAAGGGTGAAGCCGCGCCCGGCCCTCCACCTGGTCACGGCGAAGACTCCGACCACGAGCGACAGCAGCACCAGGTCGGCCAGGGGATAGACGAGATCGGTCGCCACCTGCCCGGTGCCGCCGTGCACGTCGTTGATGATCGGGCGGCCCAGGACGGCGGTCACCACGGCTGCGACGGCGAGCGCCTCGATGGCGCCGTCGAGCCAGACGCTGGCGGGGGAGCGTCGAACGTGGCGCCGGACCAGCAGCACCAGACCGGAGTACGCGGCCGGGTAGAAAGCGAGGTAGAAGCCGTCCGCCGCGGACGGGACCTCCAGCGCGTCGTGGCCGGGCGAGACGACCGAGGCGTACAGGTCTCCTGTGGCCCAGGCGGCCATGGCGGCCCCGAGCAAGAGCCAGGCGGTGCGGTCCTCGCCGACCAGGACGCCCCGGGACAGACAAATGGCGCTGGCACCGAAGAGGACCGCGTCGTAAAGACCGTCGCTGACCACGCCGTTTGCCCCGCCGGAGCCGTAGCCCAGGGCGGAATGGGCGATGTGGGCCACGAAGACGACCACGGTCGCCACCGAGAAGACAACGAGGAACCGTCGCCGGCCGAGAAGTCGATTTGCCATGGCCTTGACGACCAGAGCGCGTGCGAACAAGTGCAAGCGCCGTGCCGCTCGTTCAGCCAGGGTACAGGGGGTGCCTTGCTTCGCCCCCTCGCTGCTCGTAGCCTGACCCCGTCGGCCGTGGAGTGCTGCGGTGCGGACGGAGGGTGGTTTGGGCACGCAGTAGTGCAATCCGTGCCAAACCACGATCATCGTTCGTCAGCGGCGCCGGTCGCGTTGTCGAAGCCGGCCGGTTCACGCTGCGGAAAGTCGGCCCCGTGAGGTCGTTCGACTCCATACTGGCGAGCCTGCCTGCCGGGTCATCACACGCGATCGGCCCAGCCCTGGCCCAGCAGATGACGACGATCACGCCGTCAGTGACTGGAGAGGTCGACGCGTGGGTCAAGGAGCTGGGCGCAACTGGCAGTCCGGTGATCGCGCTCACCACCGGCGAGGCGATTCGGAACACCCCCGAGCACATCGTGGAGGCGGCGGTAGCAGCGTGCCGGTCTGAGCGCCTGCACCGCTACACCCCTCCAGCCGGTCTGCCTGAGCTTCGGGAAGCGATCGCAGCCAAGACGGCACGAGACTCGGGCCGCGAAGTGACTGCTGACGAGGTGGTCGTGACGAGCGGTGTCAGACAGGCACTCTCTGAGGCTCTCGTGGCGATCCTCGACCCCGGAGACGAGGTGCTCCTCCCGGCGCCGTACTGGCCGACGTACCCGGTGGAAGTCCGGCTGGCCGGGGGTCGGGCCGTGACGGTGCCGGCGGCGATGGCGAATGACTTCAAGGTCACCGTCGACCAGCTCGAGTCCGCCACGAGCCGTCGTACAAAGGCGCTGCTCCTCTGCTCGCCGTGCAACCCGACCGGAGCCGTGTACAGCCCTCAGGAGCTACGAGCCATCACCGAATGGGCTGCCGACGAGGATCTGTGGGTCATCACCGACGAGATCTACGAGCACCTCGTATACGGCAGTGCGGTGGCGAGCACGCCACCCGCGCTGGTTCCCACGGCCAGCGACCGTTGCATCGTCCTCAACAGCGTCTCGAAGGCGCACGCGATGTCGGGCTGGCGGGTTGGCTGGCTCATCGGTCCCTCCCGGCTCGTCGGGGCTGTCTCCGCCCTCCAGTCGCATGCCACGTCCCATGCCTCCAACGTCGCCCAGGCGGCCGCACTGGCAGCTCTCGAGGGCGGTCTTGCGTCGGTCGACGCGATGACCGCCGATCTCGACCGCCGACGGCTGCGGTTGTGCGGGTCCCTCGCTGAGCTGCCGGGGGTGGAGGTCGTCGAACCAAGTGGTGCGTTCTACGCCTTTCCCTCGGTGGACGCGTGCCTGGGCGGAGTGCTCGCCGGCCGGGCAATGCGGACGACACTCGAGCTGTCCTCGGTGCTGCTCCAGCATGGTGGCGTCGCGGTCGTGCCGGGCGAGGTGTTCGGCCGGGTGGGTCACTTGCGGATCTCGTTCGCGCTCCCCGACGGGGTGCTCGAGCCCTCTTCGTGAGCGGGTCGCCCAGTTGCCAGGGGTATTGTGTCCGCTACCGCATGACGAGACAGATTTCGCCCGAGTGGCTTCGTGAGCTGGAGGAGCTGGCCGACCTCGGCCTACCTGTTCCGCCAACCCGGTTTCGTGGACTGAAGCGCGTCGTTGTTCGCTTGTGTTGGGTCTTCCTCCATCGCCAGGTGGAGTACAACCACGAGGTCGCCAAGTCTGTCGAGCGGGTCGTCGCGGAGGAGTCAGAAGCTCGCGCCACGACGGTCGATGAGCTGCGCGGGCAGATCGAGCAGCTCAAGTCTTCGGCCGTTCGCCACGACGAGATGCTCGGCGTTCTGTTGAACGAGCTGGGTGCCTTGCGGGATGAGGTAGTTCGGGTCGCCCAGGGGCTGAGCAACGAGCAGGTGCGGTCTGGAGTGCTCGAGGGGCAGGCGGCTGACCTTTCGCGGTCGCTTCTCGAGCTCGAACAGCGGGTTGCGGTCCTGGCTGAGAGATTCGCTCACACCGGCGCGACGTCGCAGGGCCCCAGCAGCGAACCTCGGGATTAACAGCGGCGTGAAAGTCGCCATGTGGACACCGCTCCCGCCGGAGCCCAGCGGTATCTCCGATTACTCCTTCGCGCTCTTGGGCGCTTTGGCCACTCGTCTGGACGTGATGGCCGTAGTGCACGACGAGGTCGTGGAGAGAGCCAACTCGCCGGCTGGCATCAGCGTGGTCGGAGCCGGAGCACACCAGCAACGAGGGCCCGAGACCGATGTCGACGTCTATCACATGGGGAACGATCTGAACTTCCACCGCTTTATCCACGACCGCGCCGTGGTGAAGCCTGGCGTGCTCGTCCTCCATGATGCCTCGTTGTTCGACTTCTACAGACGTTTGTGCCCAGGCGAGATGTTCGCCGACGAGGCTCTCTGGAACGAGGGAGTGACGATCGGGTCCGCCGATGACCCGCTGAGAGGCGGCCTCCGGGGGCTTCCAACCATCCGAGCGGCCGGCCTCGAAGAACCTGACCGCCTTGCTCTGCTCTTCTCGCGCCGCTTGGCGGAGTCAAGCCTGGCTGTGATCGTGCACAACGAATGGCTCGCCGCCGAGCTGCGTCGGCGTCATCCCGCCACTCCCGTTCACGTGGTGCACCACGGAGCGTCAGTTCACGCTGAAAGGTCGACAGCCGAACGTGCTCGTGCCGACCTTGGCTGGGACC
This sequence comes from Actinomycetota bacterium, assembly GCA_005888295.1. Classification (GTDB taxonomy): domain Bacteria; phylum Actinomycetota; class Acidimicrobiia; order Acidimicrobiales; family AC-9; genus AC-9. Next base: position 2,936 of record VAWP01000175.1, on the reverse strand, counting down.
CATCGGACTTCATCTTCGGCGTCTTCGGCGGCATGAGCCGACTCAAGCGCATCCCCACGGTTGTGTCTGCCTTTGCCGCTCTGCACCGCGTGCATCCCTCGGCGCGTCTGGTGATAGCTGGCAGGGCCGACGATTCCTCCATCCTGACGAGCGTGATCAGGGCGGTCACGGCTGCTGGCCTGGAACGCGTCGTACGAGTGCTGGTCGACCCGCGAGGGGATCGGTTCGAGGCTGGCATCGACGCGTCCGACGTGGTCGTCAACCTCCGATGGCCGACCGCAGGGGAGACCAGCGGAGCGATGATGCGTGCCTTCGGGGCGGGGAAACCGGTCATCACCAGTGTGCTGCCTCAGCACGAGGCTCTTCCTCCCTCGTTCTGCTGGCGGATACCGGTCGATGAGGAAGGCGAAGGTCGGGGTCTCTATGAGGAGATGTCGGCGGCGGTTCGCGACAGGGAGCGATGCAGAAAGGCCGGTCAGGCTGCTCGCGCCTTCGTAGAACGGTTC
>VAWP01000175.1:1753-2318 GCA_005888295.1 Actinomycetota bacterium | reverse complement strand
GGACGGCCGTAGCCCGAAGAGGGGGGAGAATCGTCCGTGAACCAGCGCGGCGGGTTCTTCGTCAGTGTCATCTCCTCCCGTACGCCGCAGCCGAACCAGCACACCTGCTCGTGGACGATGTCGATTTCCAGCACGTACCGACCGGGTTCGTCAGGGGCAATGACGGTGACGGGTAGGACGCACGACGTCCCTGGTGGAACGGCTGCGGGAAATGGTGATCGCACACCGTCAGCCACCACGACATGACCTTCGGGGTCGAGCCAGTGGTAGGAGACGAGGATCACAGGGTGTCTCAAGCCTCCCGGCCACGTCTCTGATCCGAGGTTCGTCACCCGCACATGGACATCGCGGTTCTGTCCGGCATGCATCCGGGTGTCTCCCTCGACAACCTCCAAGGACGCCCGGTGGGCGTCGGGAGCGACCGCCCGCCGATCCCAGTGACGGTCGATGTCGGACCGTCTCGCTACTGGTACTGGATGCGCAGGCGCAGATGGTGACCGTCTCCTGTCCCCCGCCGCCTCGAGGACACCAGCGATGGCCGCACGATCCTCAGCAGGAACAGGCC
>VAWP01000175.1:0-1652 GCA_005888295.1 Actinomycetota bacterium | reverse complement strand
TACTCCAGGTAGCGAGCAGGTCGGGCGCAGCCCGTGTTGCTGTGCACCACACCCTCGAACCACAACGTTGCCGGGTCGTTGCGCACCAGTCTGGCCTGATAGTCCATGGACCAGGGGAACTCGTCCAACCACTGTGCCGTGTCCGGGTACAGCCAGCGCCGTGGAATGTGGTATTCGAGGACGTCTTTCGCTCTGATGAGCTCTGGCAGGGCGCCGATCAAGGACGGGGCGGCGACCTCGTCGCTGTCGATGCGTAGGACCCAGTCTCCGGAGCACTGGGCGTGGGCCCAGGCGAGGGCGCGCTCGAAGGGCGGCGCGAACTCGTAGCGGATCAGGCGATCGGCAACTTCGGCCAAGAGCCCGAGCGCTGTGGCCTCCGTCGTGCTGTCCACGGCCACGAAGATCTCGTCGGCAACCGGCCGCAGCTGCCCGAGGAGAGCTGCCACAGCGGGGCCGGCGTCATTCGTCAGACAGCACACCGATAGCGTTGGCGCGCCTCTTCCCTCAGATCGCCTTGACCATGCGTGCACCGCCCCGGAGGGCGAGCCCTTGCGGTGGAGAGAGAGCCTGGAAAGACTGGTGGCGGCCCGCTTCAGGCTAGGAAAGCGGGTCTGGGGAACAGGCAAGCCAAGGTCGGCCCGCGACTCGAGCTCGCGCAGCGGCTGGACCGGGTCCGAGTCCCCCATCATGGTGGCCCACACAGTAGGCCGAAGCACTGTGAGATTGGCGGGAGCCAGCTCGCTCCCACGATCCGAGGCCAGGGATTCTGGATGAGGGTCGGCCGCCACCGAGTGCGTGGCTTCTTCGCACCCTGGGTCTCGAGGAGGAGGACGACTCTTCGCGCCGAATGTCTGCCCCTCAGTATCTCCGCCTGCTAGGTTCGCCGCTAAATTGCGTGGCCTGTGCGCCGCAAACGCGGGGTGCGTGACTACGAAGCTCCTGCTCAGGGGCGGTATCGCGTGAGCACTCTGGGCACGTGATGGCCGTGACGACGCACCCCTGCGCAGGCGCACAGGCCTGGACAGCTAGCCGAGAGAGGAGGCGAGACGAAACGTACCGTTGTCCTCGGGGGCGGCCTGTCCGGGCTGGCAGCAGCGTGGGAGATCGCCGGCGCCGGCGTTGGGGAAGTCACGATCGTCGAGCGCTCGTCGTCTCTCGGCGGCCTGGCCGGCAGCTTCGAGCATGGACGGCAGTTCTACCCCCTTGGGTATCATCACATTCTCCCAACTGACCGCACCCTGTTGCATTTTCTCGAGCTGATCGGCGCTCTGCCCGAGGTGCGCTGGCGTCGCGTCCGGATGCTGTTCCGGCTCGGCGGTCGCCTCTACGACTTCTCCAAGCCGGGCGACTTCCTCCGCCTGCCTATTCCTCTGCCGCACAAACTGCGGTTCGTCGCCCTCATGCTCCGTGCGTACCACAGGAAGGACTGGTCCGGCTGGGAGGGCCGCACGGCGCGCGACCTGGTGGAGTCCTGGGGCGGCGCCAAGGTGCGAGAGGCAGTCTTCGAGCCGCTCTGCGACCTCAAGTTCGAGCTGCCTTCGGATGAGGTCAGCGGCGCCTGGATGGGCACGCGGCTCCACGCGCGAGAGGGGAGTGGCCGGTTGGGTTACATACCGGGCACCAACTGGACCCGCACGCTATGCGAGGGGATG
>VAWP01000032.1 GCA_005888295.1 Actinomycetota bacterium | reverse complement strand
GCCCGCATCTACGACCCCCGCCGGGCCGTCATCTACCAGCGCCTCGGCATCCCCACGGTGGCCACGGTGACCTGGACGACCGAGCAGGTGATGCGTCGGCTCTTCCCGGAGGCCGCCGTCACCGAGTGGACCGACACCAGCGGCCAGCTGGTGCTCGTCGAGCGGGCGCTGCCCGAGGACTGGGCCGGCCAGCGGCTCCACCGCATCAACCTGGAGGGTCGCATCCGGCTGATCGCCGTCACCCGGGCCGGCGCTCCCCGGCTGACTACCCGCGACGTCGTGGGCCAGGAGGGCGACCTGCTGCACATCACCGCCCGCAAGGACAGCCTCGACGAGCTCGAGCGTCGGCTCCTGGCCGGCCCTGAGGCGACCGAGTGAAGGCGATGGAAACGTGCGGGTGATGATCGCCGGGGCGGGGAACGTGGGGACGTTCATCGCCTCCGATCTCCACGAAGCCGGGCACGACGTGCTCGTGATCGAGCAGGACCCCGACCTGGTGGCTCGCCTCCGGCCCAGCCTGGACATCGAGTGGTACGCCGCCGACGCGTGCGAGGTGTCGTCCCTCTATGCCGCGGGCATGGCCGACGCAGACGTCGTCGTGTCCGCCACCGGCGACGACGAGGACAACCTCGTGATCTCGCTCTTGGCCAAGCAGGAGTTCGCCGTCCCCCGGGTGGTCGCCCGGGTCAATCACCCCAAGAACCGGTGGCTGTTCAACGAGGCGTGGGGCGTCGACGTGTCGGTGTCCACTCCCCACCTCCTCACCGCGCTGGTCGAAGAGGCGGTGTCGGTCGGATCACTCGTCCGCCTCCTCCAGCTGGAAGGCGGCAGGGGCGGGGGCGCCAGGCTCGTCGAGGTCACGTTGGCCGAGGACTCACCGGCGGCCGGGTGCTCGATCGCCGACCTCGAGGTCCCCCGGGACGCCACCATCGTCGCCGTCGTGCGGGACACCCACGTGGTCGTGCCCCGAGGTGACACCGTCCTGGACACCGGCGACGAGGTCCTGGCGCTGGTGACGGCCGACTCCGAGGACGTGGTGCGATCACTCCTCACCGGGGGATGACGCCCGGGCACGTGAGGCGCGGTGCTCGGGTACCGCTCCGGTTCCAGATTTGGTCGAAACGGGCCCGCCGCGCCGGTGCCTCGTGCCCCACTTTCGACGTGATGTGGAACGCGGGAGAAAGACCGAGCTTGGTGGGCTACTCGTCGCCCGGCGGGACGGGAGGGCAGTACAGCACCATGATCACCGACGTGCCGTCGTCCGACGAGGCGAACATGACCTCGTCGACCAGGGCCCGCATCAGCGGAACCCCCAGGCCCCGCTCGAAGTTGGGGCGCATGGGGTCGGTCACCGAGGGCCGCTCGGGAAGTGTGGACGGATCGAAGCCGGGCCCCTGGTCCTGGACGTCGACCTCCAGATGGTCCTGTCCGTCGCGCCACCGCAGGACGACGCGCTCTTCGCCGGCCGGCTCGTAGGCCTCGATGGCATTGGTGCAGGCCTCGGACACCGCCAGCTTGAGGTCGTCGATCCGGTCGTCACCGAGCTCCCGCCTCGACGACGCCAACGAGGAGACGACCAGGCGGGCGAGAGACACGTACTCGGGGCGGGCCGGGATGTCGAGCTCGACGTCTGCTTCCTCCCACCCCAGCGGCCGCACTGCCTCCCCCCGCGCCGCCACGACTAGGCGGCAGTGGCCGATTCGACGGAGTCGTGGATCGAGAAGACCTTGGTGAGGCCCGTGATCTCGAACACCTTGAGAATGCGCGGCTGGGTGCAGACGAGGATCATGTCCCCGTCGTGGCTCCGCAGCCTCTTGAGCCCCCCGACGAGCACGCCGAGACCAGTGGAATCGAGGAAGTCAACGCCTTCCAGGTCGACCACCACCTGGTGGCTGCCCTGACTGACCAGCTCGATGAGCCGCTCACGCAGCCGGGGTGCCGTGTACACGTCGACCTCGCCGCGCACCGCGAGCACGGTGTAATCGCCGCGCTGGTCGACCTCGAAGCCAAGATCCATGGCCAAGCGTCCTCCTCGGGGCGCCACTTCGCAGGGCACGGTGCCTGACCTACCAAGCTACTGCGTAGGCACGCGACCCATCACACGGGGGAGGTTCAGCGGCGCCGTTGGGTGGCCGTCATGGCCCGGGTGGCGTCCGAGCGGTCGCCACCGCCCCGCTGGGCGGCCATGGCCCGGGTGACGTCGGATCCTCCGCGGTCGGTGCCGACGGTCGTCACCTCAGCCGTCTGGTCCGTGCCCGCGGCGTGGCGGTCCCAGCTCTCCACGCCGACCGGCTCCATGCTGTCGTCCAGCGCCCTTCGCATCCGGATGAGGTGGGCGGCGATGGCCAGCAGGATCAGGGCGGCGGCGACGAACAGCGCCGTCCGGAGGAGGTTGGCACCGCCCCGTCCCTTGGGGTCCTGGGCGCCGGGCGTCCCGGGCTCGTTGAGCGCGGCCTGGCCGCCGTTGTAGGGGAGGTTGCCGTAGCCACCGGCGGTAGGAGAACCGGTGACGGGCCCACCGGGGCCAGTCGGGCCGGGATGGACCTGGCCGGCGACCGGATCAGTGATGGCCTGGACGGCGGCAGGAAGCTGGGTGATCGAGCCGCCTGGCCCGAACAGGCTGGTGGTGCCGGCGGGCGGGGCGGCGGTGCTGGCCGACGTCGACGGGTAGGACGAGATCGTCTCGCCCTTCTGGGCGCCGGACCGGACGGCGATGACACGGTACTGGTAGTCCGTGCCCGACTGGACGCTGGTGTCACGGAAGTTGGTGTCGGTCACGCGGGGACTGGGACTGACGGTGGACCAGTCCGAGCCGTTCACCGACGCCCGCTGCACCTGGTAGCCGAGGAGGTCGCGCTCCGGGTTGGCCTGCCAGGACACCGTGACCGCGCGCCCGTCGGAGTCCTTGGCGGCCGAGACGCCGGTGGGTGCTTGAGGTGGCACGCCCTCGGAGATGTTCACGGGAGAGGACGTTCCTTGATGGGACGTATTGGGATCGGTCTCGGTAGCCGCCACGGTCAGCTGGTAGGGGCCGTTCCACCCCAGGCTCTGCGCCTGCACCGATCCGAAGAAGCTCCAGGTCTGTTGCTGCTGACCCGAGCTCGACGGCTGTGAAGTGGCGCGGAATGGCGTCGTGGTGTGCCCGTCGCCCGAGGCCATGCGGATTTCGACTGATGTGATCTTGCCCTGGTTGGGATCCGCGAGCGTGATCGTCCCGTCGACCGGCTGCGTGCTCGCCGACTCCACCGAATTCGGACCTGGCGTGCAGATGGTGACGAGCGGCTGCGGACTTGATTGCGGAGGCGGACTCGGTGTCGGGCACCCGTTGGACTGACCAGGCGAGGTGGACTCGGCGCCAGCGGGGGCGGCCGCCAACACGAAGCCGAACGCGCCACCGACGAAGGCGGCCACCGAGGTGGCGAGGGCTGCGGCGGCGAGCCGGGTGCGGCCCATCATGCGCTCGTGGCCGGGGCGCCCGTCATGACCGCCTTGACCACGATCCGGTTGACGGCGAGGCCCTTGGGGGTGCACGAGGTGAGCGTCAGGGTCGGGGTCCGGGTGGGCGCCACCACGGACAGGTCGGTCGGCGCCACCTCGAACGGCGGCTGGCTGACGGTGTAGGTGCACGAGCCGACCGGGGTCTGGAGCGTGATCGGGTCACCTGGCCGCAGCCGGTCGACGTTGGCGAACGGCTTGCCGTAGGTGGTGCGGTGGCCGGCGATGCTGACGTTGCCGGTCGTACAGGGCAGCGCCGTCTCCGGGTAGTGGCCCGCGCCGGCCCGAAGGGCCGACTCCGTCGTACCCTCGACGACGACCACGTTGGTGCCGATCTTGGGGATCCGCAGCCGGGTGAGGCTCTGGCCGATCCCCACCCGGTGCTGGAGGTAGGCCTGGCGGGTATCCGGGCTCGCCAGCTCGTCCCCCAGCCGACCCTCGACGTGGGACTGGTACAGGTTGGTGAAGATCGGGTAGCCCAGCAGGCCCACGGCGGCCAGGAGGAAGCACCCGGCCAGCCCGGACAGCCCGCTCCGGGCCCAGCGGTGCGTCCTGAGATAGCTGGTCAGGCTGGCCATGGGCTCACCTCTGCGTCCCCCCGCTTCCGCCGGTCAGGACCGGCGGAAGCCAAACCGGAAGCCACCCCGGTACGCGAGGAACCCGAGGCCAAGGGCGCCAGCCAGGAAGCCGCCACCCGCATACGGGATCCACGGGTGCTCACCGGTGAAGGGCAACGTGGGCGGATGCGGCGCCGGGGTCACCGTCGCCAGGGCTCCACCAGCAGCAGCCTGGGCGTGGGCGAACTGGAGGTCGAGGACGTCCTTGCCGCTGGCCTGGCCAGGTAGCACGGCGACCGACACCCCGTCGGCCACGCTGGACACCGACCCGTCGGGATTGGTCTTGCTCGACCCATCGCCCACCTTGATGCTCAACAGCACGGGGCTACCGGAGCCGGCGGGCGGGAAATCGACGCTCTGTCCTGGGACGATCTTGGTCGTCACCGGGACGCCCGGCAGCCCGGTGTTCTGCGTGACGGTGAGCAGAGCCGGGTCGAAGGTGCCGCTGGACTTACCGGTGTGGCGGTCGTAGGTGGCGGTGGCCCTCGCCGAGCCCAGCGTGAGGGTCAGCAGGGGCTTGAGCGCCGGCGTGGCAGGAGCGGCGGCGGCCGCACCAGTCGCATTGTCCGCAGGCAGGGGAGCGACGCTGAGCAGGTTGATCGTTGCCCCCTCGGTGGTGGCCGTCGACACCACCTTGCCGGCATCGGTCGTGACCGACGAGTGCGAGGGGCCGAGGGGCGCGTCGATGACCTGGCCGGCGGCAACGCTCTTGAGCACGCTCTGGACGACCGGCCCGAGCGTCGGGATCTTGCCAACGTTCGTGCCGATCTGATCGAGCGCAGCAGGAAGCCCGGGAAGGGCGCTCAGGTTGCTGAGGCCGGCGAGGGCGACGAGACCGGACGCGTTGGCCACGGGGTTGTTGCCGGCCACCGAGGAGCTCGACGAGGAGCACGCCGCCTTCAGGCTGAGCGCGCCCAGAGGACCGGGCAGCGTTGGCAGCGCTCCCGCGCACCCGAAGGGCTTGTTCTGGGTCTGGTTGTTGCCGTTGACCGAGGTCTTGAGGTCCTGGGTCAGGCCGGGCGTGAGGATGCCGGTGCCGTCGGCGTCTGCCGCGAGTGTCGACTTGGCGTTGGCGAGGCTGACCCCGCCGGTGAGGTTGTTCCCGGCGATCGACAGGTTGAGGGCCGTGCCGGTGGCGCTGCCTCCGAAAACCTCAGGCGTGCTCGCCCCGGCCGGGCCGGATATCAGGGCACTGGCGACCGCGGCAGTCCCGAAGACCATCCCCAGCCGAGCCAACCTTGACCTCATGCTCGCACCTCTCTCGCTCCCCTCCAACGGAGGTCGACCAAATACGCCTCTGCGCCACAAGTCGGGCCAAACCGCCCCAACCCGGCGAGAGGTTAGCTCCGGTCGCAGCCGGCCGCGGCCCGAAGACCCGACGGTCAACGCCAGGGCTAGTTGTTCGCCGGTAGCCGAGGGGTTCCTGCCTCGACCCTGTGCCGCGATTTGCCCCCTCTTGCGCCCGTATGATCGCCAGGGATGGAGGCCGCCTTTTTCGATGTGGACAAGACGGTCATCGCCAAGGCGTCGATGGCCGTTTTCGGCCGAACCTTGTACCGAGAGGGACTGATATCGCGCCGGACCGTGCTGCGGGGGCTCTGGGCCCAGCTGGTCTATCTGCACCTGGGAGCGGGCGAGGAGAAGCTGGCGCGGATCCGGGAATCGGTGCTGACCCTGACTCGGGGCTGGGACCAGGCCACGGTCAGGCAGATCGTCCGCGAGGCGATGGAGGAGCTCGTCGAGCCCGTGATCTACGGCGAGGCGCTGGAGCTCATCGAGACCCACCGGGCGGCCGGCCGCAAGGTGTACATCGTCTCGGCCTCGCCCGAGGAGATCGTCGGCCCTCTGGCGAGCTACCTCCGGGTCGACGGGGCCATATCCAGCAGGGCGAAGATCGACCAGGAAGGGCGCTACACGGGCGAGATGGAGTTCTACGCCTACGGCCCCTACAAGGCGGACGCCATCGGGGCCCTCGCCGGGCGCGAGAACATCGACCTCGCCGCGTCCTACGCATATTCAGACTCCTACACGGACCTACCGATGCTCGAGGTCGTGGGCAACCCCGTGGTGGTGAACCCCGATCGCGTGCTCCTCAAGCTGGCCCGAGAACGCCAGTGGGAGGTGCGGAACTTCGTCCGACCCGTCTCGCTGCGCCCGCGAGTGAGCGCGCCGGGCCTACCGGCTGCCGCCGTGGCCGGCGCGGTGGTCATGGGTGTCGGAGGAGTGGTGGGCTGGCGCCTGGGGCTCCGCCTCAGACGCCAGCCCGTCAGTCTGCCCGCAGCTTCTTGGCAGCAACGGCTCCGAGAGCGATCAGCACAGCCAATATCAGCAGTTTCTTCATGGCTTCCCAACCTACCGGCTGGCTGGCTCCCTCACTAGTGGTCCTTCGGTCGGGGCCGCCCGACCCCCGCTAACCTCCCGACTCGGAGGTGTCCGGGCACCTGGTGGGCCCCCCCGCCTTCAAAGCGGGTGGGACGGGCGATCCCCGTCCGGCGGGTTCGATTCCCGTCCACCTCCGCCACTCGCGAGGCAACGGACAAGGCGACCCACTCGGGCGATCCGGCTCGGCGCCTCGTCCCGGTTCTTCGCAATCCGGGCCGATGCGCCGACCGGCTCACCTTGCGGCATCGGCCGTTTGCCTCGGCACTGGTATGTCCATCGCTCCCGCCGGCGGGGCAAGGGAGCGGGAGCGGTGCTCAGACGGTGAGGAGGTCCCTGGCGCCGGTGTCGCTCGAGGGGTGGCGCAGCTTCGACATGGCCCTGGCCTCGATCTGGCGGATGCGCTCGCGGGTGAGGTTGAAGTGCTCCCCGACCTCTTCGAGCGTGCGGGGCTCGCCCCGGTCGAGCCCGAAGCGGAGCCGCAGGATCTCGCGCTCCCGCTCGTCCAGCGGGGCCAGAAGGCGGGCGATCTCGACGGGCAGCAACGACGTCGCCGCCATCTCGAAGGGCGACTCCGCCGAGCGGTCCTCGACCACGTCGCCCAGCTCGGCGTCGCCGTCCTCGCGCAGAGGCTCGGACAGCGAGAGCGGCTCGGCCCGGAACCGGAGCGCCTCGATGAGCTTCTCCTCCGGCATCTCGACCTCGACGCCCAGCTCGGCCAGCGTGGCCGGACGGCCGAGCTTGAGCTCGAGTCGCGCCTGGGCCTTCTGCACCCGGGCCAGGGTGTCGCCGGCGTGGACGGGCAGACGGATGGTCCGGCCCGTGTTGGCGATCCCGCGGGTGATGGCCTGGCGGATCCACCACGTGGCGTAGGTGGAGAACTTGAACCCCTTGCGCCAGTCGAACTTCTCGACGGCGTGCATCAGGCCGAGGTTGCCCTCCTGGATGAGGTCGAGCAGCGGCAGGCCCGACGCCTGGTACTTCTTGGCGATCGAGACCACCAGCCGCAGGTTGGACTGCACGAAGGTCCGCTGGGCGTCCTCGCCACCCTGGATCTGACGCCGCAGCTCCCGGCGGCGCGCCGGGGTGATGTCCTTGCCCTTGCCGTCCAGCTCCGCCTGCCCGGCGTACCCTCCCTCGATCGCCTGGGCCAGCCGGACCTCGTCATCCTTGGTGAGCAGCGGATACTGCCCGATATCCGTGAGATAGAGCCGAACGAGGTCCTCCTCGTCGCGCTCGACTCGCTCCTTTGCCAAAATGATGAACCTCTCGTGAGCAGCCATGGAGGCCAGAAACAGCCCCGCCTCCCGTTTCCCTGCTCGCACGGCGAGACCGACCCGGAGTTAGCTTACCGGGAGCGTCAAGGCAGCCGATCGGCACCCAGCCCCCGCTCAACACCGTGTTGTCGGCGGCGGTGAGACGGACCATGAGGGTTTCGACGACCGGCGGGCGCCTCCCTGCCCGCTGTCACCACCTCGCCACTACCCTCGGCGCCGTGGACGACGCCGACCCGACAGGCTCCGAGCCTGGGGACCCCGTCGAGCTTACCGTCGTCACCCTCGGGTTCGACGCCCGCTCGGCCGACGACGGCAGCGCCGAGCGGCTGCTGGGTGTCCTGGCCAAGTACGTCGTCCTCTCCCGGTGGCACCAGGGTTGCCGGAACATCGACCTGTGCGCATCTCGCACAGATCCAGGACGCTTCCTGGTCATCGAGAAGTGGGAGACGCCGGCGGCCCAGCGGGCGCACTTCGACTCTCCCGAGATGGTGGAGATGGCGACGGCGTGCCGGGACCTGGTCGCTCGCCGACCCATCATCGACCTGCTGGGCGGCATCTCCGCCCACGATCTCGCCTAGCTTCACCCGGAGCCCGCCGGACCCGGGAGGTCACGCCGGCTGACGGGCGGCCTCCGTCTCGGCGCAGGCCGCTTCGAGGTCGGACCAGTCGAGCCCGGTCGCCGACCACAAGCGGTCGAAGGTGGCGTCGGCCACGTCGGTGAAGCCGTGACGGTTGCGGAAGTGGTACCGCCAGCGGGCCTGGGTGTCCCCGAAGCCGAGACGCGCGCACCGCCCCACCGAGTAGGCGTCCCACGCCGTGCCCTGCGCGAGCGTGAGGTCCTTCTCCGGCGGGGGGTCCCCGAAGGACGGGTCCAGTCGATCGCGGGCCCGGAACAGCAACCGGCCGAGGATGTCCTCCACGCTGGCCTCCCGGAGCCGGCGAGGGCGCTTGGGATCGGTGCCTGTCAGGCGACCGCTACCGAGCGGCGAGGTCTCGTCCACCTCCACGCGGATCTCGATCCCCGGGGGCAGACCGACCGAGTCGGCGACGCGTTCCGCCACCGCTGCGATCACGCCGGCATCGAAGTCCACCAGGTGGAACTGCTCGGGGCTCACGACGATCCGCGTCACGCCGGGACCTCCGCGCCCGAGCGCGGCGACGGGCTGCCGATGCTGCCCTCGCCGGCGATACCGCCCGCCCGCAGCATGATCTTCTCCAGGGCGGCGTGACGCGAGGCCGCCCGATCGACCTCGTCCTCGGTCTCGATCAGCGACTGGAGGAGCATCTCACCGTCGCGCCAGTCGTCGAGAACGGATGGTCGGCGCGTCGGTGATCGTGGACGTGTTGTTGAGGTGGTAGGTGTAAGCCGCGATCTTGTGCGGGATCAGGACGCGGTACACGCCGACGAGCTTCTCGATCGTCTGTCGGGGCTCCTCGGGCTCGGTGATGGCGGACATGAACCGCTCGACGTGCTCGTTGGCGGGCAGCGTCAGCCGGTCGGGGTTCATCTCTCTGAGCTCCGGCAGCCGCTTGTGCCACAGCTCGGCGTGCCAGGCGTGCTTGTAGCAGTGGGTGCCGAGGCGCGTCTTCACGTCGAGCTCGGGGACGGTGGCGACCCACCCGCCCAGGGCCTCGAACAGCCGCATCTCGACCCACTTGTAGGCACCGACCCGTCGGGCCGTCTCCTCGACCGTGAACGCGCCGGGGAGCTCCCGGCGGTCCCAGGGGGCGAATGCGGGCCGAGGCTTCTTGGGGTCAGCCATGGCACAGCATCACCCCGGGTTGACCGCTCGGTCAAGAGGGCGGCGAACCTCCCGGCGACCCCCCGCTGCCTGCGTAGCGGTTGGTGATCGGCATGCGCCGGTCCTTGCCGAAGGCCTTGTGGCTGACCCGCACCCCGAGCGGCGTCTGGCGCCGCTTGTACTCGGCCAGGTCGACCAGACGCACGACCCGGTCGACGAGGCTCGGGTCGTAGCCGGCGGCGACGAGCTCGGCGGCGGTGTGGTCCTCCTCGACGTAGGCGGCCAGCACGGGGTCGAGGACCTCGTAGGGCGGGAGGGACTCGTCGTCGCGCTGGTCCGGACGGAGCTCGGCCGACGGCGGCTTGGCCAGCACGGAGTCGGGGATCAGGTCCGTGCCCGCCCGGGCGTTGCGGCGCTGGCACAGGCGGTAGAGGAGCGTCTTGGGCACGTCCTTGATCACGGCGAACCCACCCGCGGTGTCTCCGTACAGGGTTGAGTAGCCGGTCGCCAGCTCGCTCTTGTTGCCGGTGGTGAGGACGATCCACCCGAGGGCGTTGGAGAGCGCCATCAGGACCACCCCCCTGATCCGCGACTGGACGTTCTCGGCGGTCAACCCGGTGAGCGGTGCGCCCAGGCTCGGCTCCAGCATCTCGAGCAGCGACGCGTGGGCCGGCTCGATCGGAACGGTGCGGAGCTCGATGCCCAGATTGTCGGCCAGGGCGGCGGCATCGGACAGCGAGGCCTCGCTCGAAAAACGCGACGGCATCGCCACCGCGTGCACCTGCTCGGCACCGAGGGCGTCGGTGGCGATGGTCGCCACGAGGGACGAGTCGATGCCACCCGAGAGGCCGACGAGTACGCCGGAGAAGCCGTTCTTGGTCACGTAGTCGCGCGTCCCGAGCACGATCGCCTCGTAGACCTCGTCCTCGGGCTCGAGGGGCGCCGTTGTCGACGGGTGCCTGCGGTCGGCGTTGGCCCGAGGACGCTCGCTGATGACCACCGAGTGCAGGCTGGGCGCCCGCCGTCGGCCTCGCGGATCGAGCAGACGGGTCCGGAACGCCGGCCGAGCCTCCACGTCGACCACGAGGACCTGCTCCTCGAACTGCGCGGCCGAGGCCACCACGCGCCCAGCCTCGTCGAGCACCAGAGACGCGCCGTCGAACACGAGCTCGTCCTGGCCTCCGACCAGGTTGACGTACACCAGCGAGCACGACGCGTCGGCGGCTCTCGTGGCCAGCATGCGCGTCCGCTCGTCCAGGCGGCCCTGGAAGTACGGCGAGGCGTTGATGTTGACGATCAGCTCGGCCCCGCCCGCGGCCTGCTCGGACACCGGTCCGGTCGGGCTCCACGCGTCCTCGCAGATGGACACGCCGACGCGCACGCCTCCGATCAGGTACAGCTGCGAGGCCGGCTCGCCCGGCGAGAAGTACCGCTCCTCGTCGAACACCGCGTAGTTGGGGAGCAGCCGCTTGTGGTACACGCCGACGACGGAGCCCCCGGCGCAGACCGCGGCGGCGTTGTACAGGTCGCGTCCGACGTCCACGAACCCGACAACGGCTGCGCACCGACCTGTCGCGCGAGCGACCCGTTGCAACGCCTCGAGGTTGTCGCCGACGAAACCGGGTTTGAGGAGGAGGTCCTCGGGCGGGTAACCGGTCAGGGCGAGCTCCGGGAAGACGGCCAGGTCGGCGCCGGCCGCGTCGGCCTCGGCCAGCGAGGCGAGGACACGGTCCACGTTGCCGCTCAGATCGCCGACGACGGTGTCGATCTGGCAGGCGGCGACTCTCAGACGACCCACGTACCGAGCCTACGCCGGGGGACATTTTCGTCGGGCCTGCGACCGGAGCCGGCCCGCGGCCCTGACACACTGGTCCGGTGACCACCTTGGCCTCGACGGGCCCGTTGGCCGAGGCGGTCGAGCGGTCGGCCGCCCCGGTCACCGTGAAGCCGCCCTTGGCGCGACTGATCGACGCCCGCCCCGAGGTCGCCGCCCGCCTGGAGAAGGACGACGGGCTCGCAGACGCCCTCGTCGCCGTTCTGGCGGCCAGCCGGTCGCTCACTCGCCTCGTCCAGAGCGATCCGCGCTGTATCGAGGTGCTCGCCGATCTCGGACGGCGGCCACCCGTCGACGCTCGCAGCCCGGCCGCCCTGGCCGCCTGGAAGCGCCTCGAGCTGCTGCGCATCGCCGCGCGCGACCTGACCGGGCTGGACGAGCTCGAGACGGTGGTCACCGGGCTGGCGGAGCTGGCCGACGACGTGCTGCGAGCTGCGGTCGACCTGGCCGAGGTGCCGGCCCGCGAGAGGCTCGCCGTGATCGCCATGGGGAAGCTGGGGGGCCAGGAGCTCAACTACGCCAGCGACATCGACATCCTTTTCGTCGACGGCGACGGCAACGCCGCCCCGAGAGCGGCGCGGAAGGTGATGGACGTGGCGCGGGGGTGCTTTCGGGTCGACGTCGACCTGCGCCCCGAGGGCCGTGACGGGCCCCTCGTCCGCTCGCTTCGCTCCTACCAGGCGTACTGGGAACGCTGGGCCCAGCCGTGGGAGCGCCAGGCCCTCCTCAAGGCGCGTCCCGTCGCCGGCGACCCGGCGCTCGGCGACGGCTTTCGGCGCGAGGCGGGCGTCGAGCTGTGGAGCCGGGCGTTCGGCGCCGACGACCTGAGGGACATCCGGGGCATGAAGAGATCAAGCGAGGGTGGGGTGGGATCCGGGACGTGGAATTCGCCGTCCAGCTCCTGCAGCTCGTCCACGGGCGCAACGACCCGGCGCTGCGATCGCGCTCGACGCTCGCCGCCCTGACCGAGCTCGGGGCCGCCGGTTACGTGGACGCCGACGACGCCCGCGCCCTGGCCGGCGCCTACCGCTATCTCCGTACCGTGGAGCACCGGCTGCAGCTCGTCGACGAGGCCCAGGTCCACTCGGTGCCGGCCGAGCCCTCGGCGCGTGTCCAGCTCGCCCGCGTGCTCGGCCATCGCGACGACGCCTCGGCCACGGCCCTCGCCCGCTTCGAGCGGGAGCTGAGCGAGCACCAGGCCGTGGCCCGGTCGATCCACGAGCGGCTCTTCTTCCGGCCGCTGTTGGAGGCCTTCTCCGCCGTGGCGGACCCGTCGCTCGCGTCCGGCGACGCGGTGCGAACCCGCCTCGCCGCCTTCGGCTTCACGGACGCCGAGCGCACGCGGGCGGCCCTGGCTGAGCTCACCAGAGGCCTGACCCGTTCCTCGCGGCTCATGCAGCAGACCCTTCCGCTCCTCCTCACCTGGCTGTCCGAGTCACCCGATCCTGATCTGGGCCTGCTCGGCCTCCGCACCCTGGTCTCGGGTGCTCATCGTCGCGATCGCCTGGTGGCGACGTTCCGGGACTCCCCGGAGTCGGCCCGCCGGCTGTGCCTGCTCATCGGGACCAGTCGCCTCCTGCTCGAACCGGTCCGGCGGAACCCGGAGCTGGCCGCGGTGCTCGGCGACGACGCCGCCCTGGCCCGCCGCGGCCGCGCCCAGCTGGCCGAGCTGGCGGGTGCCGTTCTCGGATGGCGACACGACCCGGAACGGTGGCGGGCCGGCCTGCTGCGCCTCAAGGACACCGAGACGGCCCGCATCGCCGCTCGCGACGTCCTCGGCATCGACGACCACGAGACGACGGCGGCCGCCATGAGCGACCTCGCCGAGGTCACCCTCGACGAGGCGCTGGCCTCGCTGGACCCACCCGTGCCGATGGCCATCGTGGCCATGGGACGCTTCGGAGGCGCCGAGCTCTCCTACGCCAGCGATCTCGACGTGCTGATCGTCTTCGGCGGTCACACCAATGCCGATGTCACCGCGGCGGAGGAGACGGCGGAGGCGCTGGTCCGCACGGTCAAGGGCACGACCCCGGCGGGGCGCCTGTACACCCTCGACACCGATCTGCGCCCCGAAGGGCGCGACGGACCGCTCGCCCGGAGCATTGACGGCTACCGCACCTACTACGCGCGGTGGGCCCGCACCTGGGAGCGCCAGTCCCTGATCCGAGCCCGTCCCGTCGCCGGCGACGCCGACGTCGCCCGTCGCTTCATGGCCGTGGTCGACGACTTCGTCTGGCAACACCCGCTGGACGACGAGGGTCAGCGGGAGATCCGCCGCATGAAGGCGCGGGTGGAGCGCGAGCGCCTGCCCGCGGGGGAGGACCCGCAGTTCCACCTGAAGCTCGGCAAGGGCTCCCTCTCCGACATCGAATGGACGGCGCAGCTGCTCCAGCTCCGCCACCAGATCGCCTCGCCCGGCACCACGTCCGCCCTCGGTGCGCTCGAAGAAGCGGGCGTGCTCGACAGAGCGGACGCCGAGGTCCTGAGGGTGGCGTACCGGTTCTGCGAACGCACCCGCAACCGCCTGTACCTGGTGCGGGGTGCGCCCGGCGACGCCCTGCCCACCCAGGCGGACCAGCTCTCCAGGCTGGCGAGGAGCCTCGGCACCAGCGCGGTCGCCCTCCGGGAGGAGTACAGGCGCGTGACCCGCCGGGCCCGCCTGGTCGTCGAACGGGTCTTCTATGGGATCGACCAGCAACGACGGTGACGAGGGCGCGACGTCCGCCCCGACCAGCGCCATCGCCCCGGTCGCTCGGGGGCCGGGCCTGACCCCTGCTCACCGACGGGGGCCTTTTGTCACCTGATGCCCGTTTGTGATGCACTCAGGATGCGGGCCTCTGTACGGTAGATGACAGAGGGAGTTACTATGGGGGAGCCGATTCACCTTGGATCGACGACGAGAGAGCGATCTCAGGGAACCAAGGAGCTTTCTAGACCTCGAGGCGTCCTCGGTGTGAACCCGTCCAACAAGGAGCCGTTATGAGCCTCTCGGCCAGTACCACCCACGACGACGGGACCGCAGCTGCCCCCGAGCAGCCGGTTCGAGACCGGGCGAACGCCCCGTCGCGCGGACCGGTTCGGGTGCTCCTCGTCGCCGACACAGAGATCATCGTTCGGGGTCTGGCCGGGCTGTTGGATCGCAGCCGCGATCGCGTCGAGCTGCTCGGTCCCATCTCCGCCTCCGACGATGTCGCCGCCGCAGCGGCCGCCTACCGGGCCGACGTGGTGCTCGTCGATGCCGATCGAAAGGGCGGCGTCGACGTCGCGTTGCTCGCCCGCCTCCTCGGCGCGAGCGAGGGCCTCCGCCTCGTCGTCTTCACCCACAGCAGCGACGAACGCCGCTTGTTCGAGGCCCTGCGGGCGGGGACCGCGGGCTACCTGCTCAAGTCTCTGAGCGCCGTCGAGCTGGTCCACCACCTGGAGCGGGCCCGTGACGGGCAGGTGGTGATCGATCCGTCGCTTGCCTCTCGGCTCGCTCTGGCCATGGGCCGCTCGCGCGCCCTGGGTGGCTGGCCGGGCGCGCGCCTCGGCCTGAGCCAGCGCGAGAGCGACGTCCTGGCCCTCCTCGTCGACGGGTTGGCCAACCGCGAGATAGCCGAGCGGCTGTTCGTGGGTCAGGAGACGGTGAAGACCCACCTCCACTCGCTGTACCGCAAGCTCGCCGTCCGCGACCGGGCGGGCGCGGTGGGCCTGGCCCTACGGGACGGCATCTTCAACTGATCCTCAGTACGTGTAGGTACTGGTGGCGACGCAGACGAGGACGGTGGCCGTCACGGTGGTGCATCCCGGTGAGGGCAGGAACGTCGATCCCGCCGGCGCCGTGATGGTGTCGACGAAGCTCCCCTGGTAGGTCAATCCCGGCACGGGCACCACGGTGGCGCTGTCGCGCCCCACGAGCGACGTGCACCCCGAGCAGGAGGTCGAGCTCGTCGAGAGGGGCACGGACAGGCTGACCAAGGGGATCGGGCTGAGCAGCGCGATGCTGGTCGTCGCCCGCTGCGCCAGGAGACCGCTGCAGACCGACGTGCCGATCGTGGTCAGCGTGTTGGCGCCTGTCGGCGCGATCGTGTCGGTGGCCGTGCACGAATAGACGACCGGCAACGGTGGAAGCGAGGCCGCGCCTGCCGACTCGGCCGGCAGCAGTAGGGCGGGCCCTGTCAGCGCCCCGAGAACGAGAACCGCCAACGCCCCAGCCCGCAGCTTCATGTCCCAGCCTCCTGTTCGGGGCCCAGACTGTAGGGCTCGGGGGGCCGACGCCGTCAAGGAGGCGCTCGTGGGTAGAGCTTGAGCCAAAGGACCAGCCAGACAAGGAGGCCTGGTGAAGACGAGCTCCGAGCGCATCCTCACGACCCACACCGGCAGCCTGCCCCGACCCGAGAGCCTCCTTCCCGCCGGGGGGGATCCCACGGCGCTGCTGTCGGCCGACTCCGACGCGCTTCGTCGGGCCGTGGCGGAGACCGTGCGCCACCAGCGCGACGCCGGCGTCGACGTCGTGAACGACGGCGAGGTGAGCAAGGTCAGCTACGCCACCTACGTGACCACCCGGCTGGCGGGGTTCGGGGAGGCGACCGATGGGCTGGACCATCTCGCAATTCGCGACATGGTGGAGTTTCCGAGCTTCCTCGCCCGCAGCTTCGGACAGGCGTCGTCCGGCCTGGGGTCGGTCCCTGCCTGCGTCGGTCCCGTCGCCTACGCCGACCCGAGCCAGGTCGAGCGCGACATCGCCAATCTCCAGGCGTCGACCGAGGGGTCCGGTGCGACGGAGGTGTTCATGTCGGCGGCTTCTCCGGGGGTGATCGCCGTCTTTCAGCCCAACCGCCACTACAAGACCGAGGAGGACTACATCTGGGCGTTGGCGGACGCCATGAAGACCGAGTACGACCTGATCCACCGGGCGGGCCTCCTCCTCCAGCTCGACTGCCCCGACCTGGCGATGGACTTCCACCTCCGGGCCCACGAGGGGGGCAAAGAGGGATTCGTGCGGGGACTTTCCCAGCGGGTGGAAGCGCTCAACCACGCCACCCGGGACATCCCGCCGGACCGTCTGCGGATGCACGTGTGCTGGGGCAACTACGAGGGACCGCACCACTACGACATCCCGCTGGCCGACATCATCCACGAGGTCCTGAAGGCGCGGCCCATGGCCATCTCCTTCGAGGCAGCCAATCCCCGCCACGAGCACGAGTACACCCTGTTCGAGGACGTGAAGCTTCCGGCCGACAAGGTGCTGATGCCCGGCGTGATCGACTCCACCACCAACTACGTCGAGCACCCGGAGCTGGTGGCCCAGCGGCTCGAGCGCTACGCCCGCCTGATCGGCCAGGACCGGTTGATGGCCGGGACGGACTGCGGCTTCGCCACGTTCGCATCCATGCTCACCGTCGATCCCGCCATCACCTGGACCAAGCTCGGGGCGATGGCCGAGGGAGCCCGCATCGCCACTGACCGACTGAGGTCGTGATCGTGGTTGCCACCTAGCTCGCTCGGACCAGGCCGCTCCACAGGGCCTCCAGTGCCTGGCCGATCTCCTCCGGCTCGACGGCTCGGGGATCGAGGGCCAGACGAGTGGCGTACCCTCCGACCAGCGCGGTGACCATACCGGCGAAGGCTTCCGTGCTGACCGTGAGCTCGACACCATGGGCATGGCAGAAGTCGGCCAGCACCTGGGCCGTCAGGTCCGTCGCGGCGCGCTCGAACGAAGCCAATCGCTTCCTCAGAGACGGGTCGTCGATGGCCACCAGGCGGAACTCGTCCAGGGCCCGCCGCAGTCTGCCGTGCACCAGGACGCGGGTGAACCACTCGTACATCATGTCGAGGATGCCCTCGGCCTCGGTGGCGTCGATCCGCGCCGCGATCTCGGCGAAGGCCTGTTGCTGCCCGGCCTCGGCGATGGCGAGGAACACCTCGGACTTGTCGGCGAAGTTGGCATAGAAGGCGCCCCGGCTGAACCCGGCGCCCTCGGAGATCTCCTCGATCGTCGCCGCCGTGTAGCCGCGCCTGGCGAACACCGACTCAGCGCTGTCGAGCAGCTGCTCGCGGGTGCGGGCCTTCGACTCGGCCCTTGACATACGCCGCGTTCTCATATACATAGTGTATGTGAGTTCGCTGGGGAACGGAACGACGCTGGTTGTCGAGGGCCTCTGCAAGTCCTACGGCCAGTTGGCTGCGCTCACCGACGTGAGCCTGAGCGTGCACGACGGCGAGATCGTCGCCGTCCTCGGTCCCAACGGGGCTGGCAAGACCACGCTCATCGAGATCCTCGAGGGCTTCCGCCGTCCCAGCGCCGGCCGGCTCGAGGTGTTGGGCCAGGACCCCGGCTCTGGTGGGAGGCAGTTCCGCGAACGGGTGGGGCTCATGCTCCAGGAGTGCGAGCCCGAGCCCTACCTGACGGTGACCGAGCTGCTCGAGCTGTACCGGGGCTACTACCAGGCACCCCGATCGGTCCGCGAGCTCGTGGCGCTGGTCGGCCTGGAGGAGAAGGCCGGGGCCCGGATCCGGAGCTTGTCGAGCGGGCAACGGCGGCGCCTGGACCTGGCCGTCGCCCTCGTCGGTGATCCGGACCTGCTCTTCATGGACGAGCCCACCACCGGCTTCGACCCCGAGGCGCGCCACGTCGCCTGGGAGACCGTCCGGGGTCTGCGGGAGCGGGGCACGACCATCGTCCTGACCACGCACTATCTGGAGGAGGCCGAAGCCCTGGCCGACCGGGTCGTGGTCCTGGCCGGCGGTCGGGTGAGAGCCGAGGGCTCTCCCGCGACGGTGGGCGCTCGGGACCGCGCCAGCGCGCGCATCTCGTTTGCGCGCCTCGAGGGCACCAGCCCGGAGGAGCTGCCCGTACCGGTGACGGTGGAGCCGACGGGCTGGGTCGTCCGGGCTCACTCCCCCACCAAGACGCTGGCCGTCCTCGCCAGCTGGGCGGTCGAGCGAGGGATGGAGCTGGACGAGCTGCGCGTGAGCAGGCCCTCGCTCGAGGACACCTACCTGGAGCTGATCAGATGAGAGTTGCGGCCCTGACCCTGCGCCAGTTCCAGTACGAGCAGAAGGTCTTCCGGCGGACGCCCGCAGCCATGTTCTTCGTCGCCGTCTTCCCCGTGGTGCTGCTC